>DATKEG010000233.1:0-39262 GCA_035544515.1 Vicinamibacteria bacterium
GCGCTCCGCTCCGCGTTCTCCTTCGTGATCGCGCGGCGGCGGATGAACCGCCGCCGCCGCGCAGGGAAACGCTCCGCTGCGCGCGCCGGACTCTCGAATAATAGCGTGGACCGGCCGCCTCCGCCACGTGGTGGAACAGCCGAGCGGGAACCTCCGCTCCGCGTTCTCCTTCGTGATCGCGCGGCGGCGGATGAACCGCCGCCGCCGCGCAGGGAAACGCTCCGCTGCGCGCGCCGGACTCTCGAATAATAGCTTGGAGAGGGGGCCGACCGCCAACGCCGACGTGTGGAGCCAGCGAGAGAGAGTCTCGCCCCTACGAACGCGGGCGGGCCAGGATCGCGGCGGTGAGGGCCACGGCCGCGCCCAAGCAGGCCCAGGCGAAGACGTCGCCGTAGCGCGTGTAGGGCGTCCCTCCCGGCACGATGCCGGCCTCGCCGACCAGGACGGTCCGGTCGAACAGCGCCGTGGCCTGGCGCACGCGCCCGCGCGGGTCGACCACGGCCGTGATGCCGGTGTTGGCCGCCCGGAGCAGGTATTTGCCGTTCTCCACCGCCCGGAAGACCGCCATCGCCATGTGCTGGTACGGCGCGGAGGTGCGGCCGTACCAGCCGTCGTTGGTGATGTTGACGAGTAGGTCGGCGCCCTTCCGCGCGAAGCCCCGCACGAGGTCGGGGAAGATGGCCTCGTAGCAGATGAAGACGGCCAGACGGTGGCCGGCGGCGGAGCCCGTGGCCAGTTCCTCGCCCGGCGTGAACTCCCCCACTCGCTGTACGAGCTTGCCCACGCCCACCGTGGCCAGCACCGACTGGACGGGCACGTACTCCCCGAAGGGCACCAGCCGGATCTTGTGATAGCGCAGGACGACGTGGCCGGCGGGATCGAGCATCTTCGCGCCCACCCAGATGCGGAAGCGCCGCTCGTCGTCGCCCGCGTCGCGATCGTCGTTCCCGAAGATCAGGTGAACGCCGTGCTCGCGGGCGGCCCGGCGCAGGACGCCGGCCACGGCCTCGTCCCGGTCGAAGAAGAAGGGCACCGCCGACTCGGGCCAGACCACGAGCTGCGCGCCCTGCGCGGCGGCCTGCCGCGTCAGGTCGAGGTGCCGCCCGACGTTGCGCCAGGCCTGGCCCGGCTCCCACTTGTCCTCCTGCAGGATGGACGCCTGCACGAGCCCGACGCGCAGCCGGCCCGACTCGGGCACGGGGGTGCGCAGGAGCCGGTAGCCGTGCGCCCACACGCCGCCGAGGACCACGACGGCGGCCAGCGCCGCGCGGCGCCGCCAGGCCGGCCGCGGCTCCACGGCCATGTAGGCCAGCACGGCGGAGACGCCGGCCACCAGGAACGACACGCCGTAGACCGCGGCGTAGCGGGCCAGCTGCAGGACCGGGAGGTTCTCCTGCTGGCTGTAGCCGAGCAGGCACCAGGCGAAGTTGAACAGCGTGTGCGCGCGCAGGATCTCGCTGGCGACCCAGGCCAGGGGCGCGAGCAGCAGCGCGCGCGCGCCGAGCGCCTGCACCCAGACTCCCATCGTCCAGCCGAAGAGCGCGGGGAACAGGGCGAGCGCCAGGCACAGCAGCACCATCACGCCGATCCCGAGCGGCAGCGGCAGCCCGCCGAACTGCGTCACCACCCATGCCGTCCAGTAGACGAGGCCCAGGGCGCTGACCGCGCCCGTGAGGTATCCCAGCCGCAGCCCGTGCGCGCGGCTGCGCGCGCGGGCCAGGGCGATCAGCAGCGGCGCCAGGGCCACCCAGGCCACCGCGCCGTGGCCGAACTTCGGGAACGACAGGACGAGCAGGACGCCCGACAGGACCGCCAGGCCCTCGGGACGGCCGACGCGCGTCACCGCGGGCGCGCGGGATGTGCCGCCGCGGGCGCGGGGATCTCGGGCTGCCGCGGCGTGGCGGGCCCCTACCTGGTGACTATAAACGGCTTGAACTTCTCTTCGTCGCGCAGGCGGGCCTGCACGCGCTCGGCGTCGGCGCGGGCACGGTAGGAGCCGACACGCACGTTGAAGAGGCCATCGGCCGCCGCGGGCGCCACCACATAGGCCTCGAAGCCCTTCTCCTTCAGCCGGCCCACCACGGATTCGGCGCTGGCGCCGTCCTTGAAGGCGCCGACCTGGATGGTGAAGGAGCCGGTGGATGCGGCGCCGGACGCGGCCGTGGTCGCGGATGCGGCCGGCCGCGCGACGGGCGGCGCCTTGGCCGTCTTGACGGGCGGCGCGGGCGTGGGGGCGGAACGGCGCGCAGCGGCCACGCTCACCGGGGGCGAGGACGGACGAGGGCGCTCGAGCGTGTCGTCCACGCGGTCGCCCTCGAGCCGCCGGGCGTAGCCCAGGTCCTCCGCCGCGGGCGCCGCCGGCTGCGGCGTCTCCTCCACGAGCCGCTCCTCCGCGGCCGGCCGCGACGCCTGCACCTCGCCCGCGGCGCTGTCCACCCCGCGCCCGACCATGATCCCGGCCAGGAAGCTCAGGATGAGACCGGACGCCCCGGCCATGAAGTAGAAGACCAGTTGCTTGTTCGTGAGCTGGATCTCGTAATAGTAGTCGTCCTGGGCCAATGACCCTCCCCGCGGCCGCCTGCCGCCACGACCATTCTAGCCGCCCTTCACGCCGCGCCGAGTCGCCGGAACCCCTCCTTGATGATCCCGGAGACCACCGCCTCCTCCTCCTTGCCGAACCGGGTGCGCACGGAGAGCTGGATCACGAAGACGAGCTCGTTCAGGCCGGAGACCATGAGGCTCTTGCGCTGCTCGGGCGGCAGGTCCGCCACGTTGGCCAGCATCTGCTCGAAATCGGCGCGGCCGTACTGCTTGAGGTCGACGCCGGCGAACAGGCTCCCGTACTGCCGCGAGACGTCGTCGAGCGCCGTCTCCATGAAGCCGTCCACCTCGCGTCCGAGGCGGCCCTGCAGGAAGGTGTAGATGCGCCCGAACATCTGGTTGAACTTCTCGACGATGCCCTCCAGGTCCAGCTCCCGCTCCTTCTCGCGCGCGCCCTCCTCGGGCCCCGTGTCCTTCTGCCCGCGGCGGACCACGACGCCCAGCACGAGCAGGCCCCAGAGGATGCGGCAGGTCTCGAAGTGGCTCAGGTACGAGACGTCGCAGATCTGCTCCACGGTCGAGCGCCCGTTGACCTGCGCGAGCACCTCCTGCTCCTCCGCGCTCAGCTCCAGCTTGTAGTCGGGGCCGCCCGCGCGGGCCAGCACCGCGCCGATGTCGCCCAGCCCGCGCATGAGCTGGCTCCACGCGCGCACGCGCCTGATCCCCTCCAGGATGAGGTTCTCGGTGGAGATGTTGAGCGTGACCAGGGTGTCGGGGTCGAGGTCCTTGATCACCAGGTCGTAGGTGCCGTGCGTCCAGGTGAAGAGGTCCATGAGGATCTCCTTCACCTGGTGCTCGACGGCCGGGATCAGCTCCTCCGACTCCAGGGCGCCCAGCTCCAGCAGGATCGCGCCCAGGCGCAGGCCGGGCCGGACCATCTTGGAAGCCTCGACGTACTGGCGGGCGGTGATGCGGCCGCGCAGGAGCAGGCTCTCCCCCAGCCGCTCGTCCACGTTGGTGCTGGCGGCGTAGAGCACGCGGCCGGCGCGGATGTAGACGCTCTTGGTGACGTCGCCGTCGCGCACGGTCAGGAAGCCGGTCTCGCCGCTGTTCAACAGCGAGCGCAGCAGCTCGGCCACGTTGGTGTCGCCGATCTCGCCGCGGATGGTGAGGTCGTCGTCCGGCTCCGTGGGCTCCGGGGGGAACGCCGCCATGCGGTCCTATTTCCCCCGGTCCATGAAGGCCTTCATCCAGTCGATGGGCACCGGGAACAGGATGGTGGAGTTGTGCTCGGCCGCGATGTCGGTCAGCGTCTGCAGGTAGCGCAGGTGGAGGGCGACCGGCTGCTCCTGCATCTTCTCCGCCGCCTGGGTCAGCTGGAGCGAGGCCTCGAGCTCGCCGGACGCGTGGATGATCTTCGCCCGCTTCTCGCGCTCCGACTCCGCCTGGCGCGCCATGGCCCGGACCATCTCGTGCGGCAGGTCCACGGCCTTGACCGCGACCTGGGCCACCTTGACGCCCCAGGGGTCCGTGTGGAGGTCGATGACCTCCTGCAGGGCATGCCCCAGCCGCTCCCGCTCCGAGAGCAGCTCGTCGAGGTGGGCGCTGCCCAGGATGCTGCGCAGGGTGGTCTGCGCCTCCTGGCTGGTGGCGTAGAGGAAGTTCTCGACGCTGACCACCGCGCGCACCGGATCCATGACGCGGAAGTACACGACCGCGTTCACCTTCACGCTGACGTTGTCGCGCGTGATCACGTCCTGCGGCGGCACGTCCAGCACCACGGTGCGCAGGCTGATCCGCACCATGCGGTCGATGGGCCAGAGGACGAACACGAGCCCGGGGCCCTTGGCCACCGGCAGCAGCTTGCCCAGCCGGAAGATGACGCCGCGCTCGTATTCGTTGAGGACCTTCAGCGAGGCGAGCAGCCAGAAAACCACCAAGAGGACGGCGATCACGGGTGCGCCCATCACGATCCTTTCCGGACCCGAAGCGTCAGGCCCTCGACCGCGTTCACGGTCACCTTTTCTCCCGGCGCCACGGGCGCGTCGGCCACGGCCTTCCACACCTCTCCCTGCACCTGCACCCAGCCTTCCGGGACGAGCGGCGTGACGGCCACGGCCAACTCTCCCCGCATGCCCTCCGGCCCGGTGAGGGGGCGGCGGCGCTGCGCCTGCACGACCAGCCGCACGAGGGCCAAGGTGAGGGCAGCCATGACCAGCGCCGCGGGAAGCACCGCGCGCAGCGAGATACGCAGCTCCGGGGGCGCATCCACCAGCATCATGGCCCCGAGGATCATCGCGGCCAGGCCCCCCACGGTCAAGAGGCCGTAGGAAGCGACCTTGATCTCCGCCGCGAAGAGGGCCACCGCGGCCAGGATCAGGAGCACGCCCGCCACGTTGACGGGGATGATCTGGCTGGCGAAGAGGAAGAGCAGCAGGCAGAGCGCGCCCACGATGCCGGGAAAGAGCAGCCCGGGGTGGCTCAGCTCGGCGCCCAGCCCGGCCAGGGCGCCCAGCAGCAACAGGAACATCACGTCCGGCCGCGCGATCAGGGAGAGGATGGCCTGGCGCCAGTTCATGCGCACGGCCACCGGCTCGTGGCCGGCGAGGCGAAGGGTGACCGTGGCGCCGTCGAAGCGGCGGACCTCGCGACCCTCGAGCTGCTCGAGCAGCGTGGGGATGTCGCCCGCGATCAGATCGATCAGGCCGAGCTCGAGCGCCTCCTTCTCGGTGAAGGAGCGGCTCTCCAGCACGGCCTTCTCGGCCATCTCGACGTTGCGGCCGCGCTGCGCGGCCTTGCTGCGCACGTAGGCCGCCGCGTCCGCCGAGACCTTCTTCGCCATGACCTCGTCCATCCCGCCCACGGAGGAGACCGGGTGCGCGGCGCCGATGTTCGTGCCGGGAGCCATGGCCGCGACGTCCGCCGCGATGGCGATGACGAAGCCCGCCGACGCGCCACGCGCGCCGGACGGACCCACCCAGACGGCCACCGGCGTGCGCGCGCGCAGCATGCGGTCGATGATCTGCCGCATGGAGGTGTCGAGTCCGCCCGGCGTGTCGAGGCGGAGCACGAACAGCGGCGCCCGCTCGGCATCGGCGCGGTCGAGGGCGACGACGACGCGATGGGCACTGATCGGATGGATGGCGTCGTCGACGTGGACGACCGGAATGTCCGCCACCGCCGGGCCGGCCGCGAGGGCCAGCAGGGCGAGAGCGCCCGGCAAGAGTCGCATCGACGCGGGCACGCGGAAGTGTAGGCGTATCAAGGCGTTCCTGTCAACGAAAGCAGGCCGTGGTAAGATCCCCCGATCACGGCCGTCATCGCGGGCACCGCAAGCGCCTGAGACGCGGCCGGTGCGGCCCATCGTGGCCGGGTAGGAGATATGTTCGGGACCCTTGGCGGGCAAGAGATCATCTTCATCCTGGTCCTCGCCCTGATCGTGTTCGGACCCCGGAAGCTCCCGGAGATCGGCAAGAGCATGGGCCGCATGATGGCCGAGTTCCGCAAGGCGTCGAACGATTTCCGGCGCACGCTCGAGGACGAGGTCGAAGCCGAGAAGGCGCGGCCCGGCGAGCCGGCGGCGTCGCCGCCCGACGAGCCGGCCTCCGCCGCGTCCGCCTCCGACACGCCGGCGTCCTGGGCGCCCCCCGAGACCGCGGACCCGGCGCCCGCCCCCGCGGCCGAGGGGGAGAGCGCCGGCGTCGCGCCCCCGGACGATCCGACGGTGCCGCGGCCGGAGCCGGCGGGCGTGGGCCGTACGGACGGCCACGAGCCGCACTGAAGGCGCGCTTCCGACGCCCCGCATGAGCCGACCCAGCCCCGACCGCATGTCGTTCCTCGAACACCTCGAGGAGCTGCGCGTGCGCCTGATCCACGGCATCGTGGCCCTGGTGGTGGGCTTCGGGATCTGCTGGTCCTTCCGCGAGTCGATCTTCCACTTCCTCACCGAGCCGCTGCGGCGCGCCTATCCGGAGATCAAGTTCATCACCACGGGTCCGTCCGAGGCGCTGATCCTCTACATGAAGATGGCCTTCTTCGTGGGGATCTTCGTGGCCGCGCCCTACATCCTCTACCAGGTCTGGGCCTTCATCGCGCCCGGGCTCTACCCGCACGAGAAGGTGTACGCCATCCCCTTCATCGTGGCGGGGTCCTTCTTCTTCGCGGGCGGGGCGTGCTTCGGCCACTTCTTCCTCTTCCCCATCACCTTCCGCTTCCTGGGCGCGTTCGCGGGCGACGACATGACCTACCTGCCGAAGGTGGACGAGTACTACACCTTCTATAGTTGGTTCCTGCTCGGCCTGGGCCTCGTCTTCCAGCTGCCCGTGGTCATCTTCGTGATGTCCCGCATCGGCCTGGTCACGCCCCGCTTCCTCGTCCGCCACTTCAAGTACGCGGTGCTGGCCGCCTTCGTGATCTCGGCCATCATCACGCCCACCCCTGACATCGTGACGCAGTCGCTGCTCGCGCTGCCCATGATCGGGCTGTACCTGCTGGGCGTGGCCGTGGCCTGGATCTTCGGGCGCCCGCGGCAGGTGCCGGTCAGCGCGGAAGCGAGAACTCCAGCCGCGACCCCGGAGTAGCCTTCTCGCGGCGGGCCTGCCCCGCGCCCATCTCCACCACGTAGGCGGCCTTCTTCATGGGCTGGTACACCGGGCAGGGATCGGCCTTGCACGGCGGCACCGCCTCGGCCACGTAGACGATTCGCCGCTCCTCGTCGAGCCAGACGATGTCGATCGGGAAGCGGCAGTTCTTCATCCAGATCCCGTGGAAGTCCAGGTCTTCGAAGACGAAGAGGAGCGCCCGGTCGGTGGGCAGCGAGGGGCGGAACATCAGGCCCATGGCCCGGTCCTCGTCCTTGACCATCACCTCGGCCTGCAGGACCTGGCCCGAGGGCAGCGTGAGCGGGATCACCTGTGGGCCGGCCGCGACGCGCGCGGCCGCGGCGGCGGCGAGGACGGACGCGAGGAGCAGGCGTCGGCGCACGATATGTGATCGTAGCATCAAGCCGCCGTCCGCAGCGCGCGCCAGGTGAGCGCGGCCAGGGCCAGGACAACCGTCAGCTTCGCACCTTGCCGGTCATGGGGACGAAACGCACGGGCAGCACGCGGCGCTCCTCGAACGTGTCGCCCTTGCGCGTGATGACCATGAGCTCCTGGTACTCGTCGCCGACCGGGATGACGAGCCGCCCGCCGTCCTTGAGCTGCGCCTTGAGCGGCTCCGGCACCCGGGGCGCGGCGGCCGTGACCATGATGGCGTCGAACGGGCCGACGTCGGCCCAGCCCTGGTACCCATCGGCGGAGCGGACCTGCACGTTCCGGTGGCCGGCCCGGGCGAGGCGCTCGCGCGCCTCCGCGGCCAGGGGCGCCAGGATCTCGATCGAGTAGACCTGCCCGGCGATGCGCGACAGCACGGCGGCCTGGTAGCCCGAGCCGGTGCCGACCTCCAGGACGGTCTCGCCGCCCTGGAGGCCGAGGGCCTCGGTCATGAACGCCACGATGTAGGGCTGCGAGATCGTCTGCCCGTGGCCGATGGGAAGCGGGTGATCCCCGTAGGCCTCCTCCGCGGAGGACGGAGGGACGAACAGGTGCCGCGGCACCGTGCGCATGGCCCGCAGCACCAGGGGGTCGCGGACGTCGCGCGCCTCGATCTGCTCGGCGACCATCTTCTCGCGCTGCCGGGCGTAGTCCGGGCCGGCACGCTCCGCGGGAGCGGGCGTGCAAGCCACGCTGGCCAGGACGAGCGCGCGCAGTAAGGCGCTCACAACGCCGCTAGTGTAACAGCCCGGGCCCGGGCGGCTAATACGCCTGGGCGAAATACACCTCGGCGGGAGCGGCCTGTCCGCAGCGGACGCAGGGCCCGGTGGCCGGGGGGGCGTCCAGGGGGATGACGCGCACGGTGGCGCGCGTCTCCTGCTTGATGCGGGCCTCGCAGTCGGCCGAGCCGCACCAGGGCGCCACGAGGAAGCCGCGGGTGTCGGCCATCACGCGCTTGAACTCGTCGTAGCCGGCGACCCGCCGCGTGTTCTCGGCCAGGAAACGCCGCGCCTTCTCCAGCAGGTCGCGCTGCATGGCGGCCAGCAGCTCCGCCACCCGAGGGGACAGGCCGGGCAGGGGGACCGTCTCCTTGTGCCGCGTGTCGCGCCGGACCAGCACGCACTGGTTTCCGTCCAGGTCGCGCTGGCCGATCTCCAGTCGCAGCGGCACGCCGCGCATCTCCCAGTCCGCGTACTTGAACCCGGGCTGCTGCGTGTCGCGGTCGTCGAGATGGACCCGCACGCCGGCCCCCCGCAGCGTGGCCGCCACCTCGCGCGCCCTGGGCAGGACGGCGTCGTTCCAGTCGCCCTTGCGCGGAGGGATGGGCACGATGACGACCTGGTAGGGCGCCACTTTCGGCGGCAACACCAAGCCCGCGTCGTCGCCGTGCGTCATGATGAGGGCACCGATCATCCGCGTGGTCGCGCCCCAGGAGGTGGACCAGGGCAGCGCGCGCTGCTGGTCGCGGTCCAGGAACGAGATGCCGTAGGCCTTGGCGAAGCGCTGGCCGAGGTTGTGGCTGGTCGCGCCCTGCAACGCCTTGCCGTCACCCATGAGGGCTTCGACGGAATACGTGCGCAGGGCGCCCGCGAACTTCTCCGACTCCGACTTGCGGCCGGGCACCACCGGCACCGCCAGCATCTCCTCGTAGAAGCTGCGGTACATGCCCAGCATGCGCATCGTCTCTTCTTCCGCCTCCGCCTCCGTGGCGTGGAGCGTGTGGCCTTCCTGCCAGAGGAACTCGGTCGTGCGCAGGAACGGCCGGGTGACCTTCTCCCAGCGCACGATGTTGGCCCACTGGTTGATCAGCACCGGGAGGTCCCGCCACGACTTCACCCACTTCGCGTACATGGTGCAGATCAACGCCTCGGAGGTCGGCCGGATGGCCAGCGGCTCCTCCAGCTCGTCCCCGCCTCCCACCGTCACCCAGGCGCACTCGGGCGAGAAGCCCTCCACGTGCTCTTTCTCCTTCTCCAGGAGGTGTTTGGGCACGAAGAGCGGGAAGTAGGCGTTGACGTGGCCGGTCTCCTTGATGCGGCGGTCCATGTCCGCCTGCATGGCCTCCCAGATCGCGTACCCGTAGGGACGGATGACCATGCAGCCCCGGACCGGCGCATAGTCGGCCAGCTCGGCCTTGAGCACCACGTCGAGGTACCACTGCGAGTAATCCTCTCCCTTGGGCGTGATCTCCTTCGACTCCCGCTCCGTCATTTCTCTTTCCCCACTGTCTCTTCCTTCTCCTCGGTGACCAGGCCGGCGCCGGGCGGCAGGGGGAGCGGCGGCGTTCCGGGATGCTCCGGCCGCTTGGGGAGGATCAGCGACGCCACGACCGAGACGCCGATCACGCCCAGGATGATGCCGAGCGACCAGGTGATGGGGAAATGCCCGCCGAAGAGCCGGTTGAGGAACGTCATCTTGCAGCCCACGAACACGAGCACGATCCCCAGCCCGTACTTCAGCATGTGGAATTTGTCGATGGCTCCGCGCAGCATGAAGTACAGGTTCCGCAGGCCGAGGATCGCGAAGACGTTCGAGGTGAACACGATCAGCGGCTCGCGGGTGAGCGCGAAGATGGCCGGCACGGAGTCCACCGCGAACACGATATCGGTCATCTCCAGGAAGAGCACGGCCACGAAGAGCGGGGTGGCGTGCAGCCGCCCATCGAGCTTCACGAAGAAGCTCTGCTCGTGCAGCTCGTGGGTCACGGGGATGCGCCGGCGGAAGAGCCGGATCATGACGTTGTCCTCCGGCTTCACCGCGTGCTCCTTGGCCATCATCATGCGCACGCCGGTGAAGATGAGGAAGACGCCGAACAGGATGAGCACCCACTGGTACTGCATGAGCGCGGCCCCGATGGTGATGAACACCGCACGGAAGAAGAGCGCGCCCAGGATCCCGAAGAACAGCACCCGGTGCTGGTATTTGGTCGGGATGCCGAAGTAGTTCAGCACCACCACGAAAACGAAGATGTTGTCCACCGAAAGCGAGTACTCGACCACGTAGCCGGCCAGGAACTGGAGCGCGGCGTCCCGGGCCGCGACCGCGTGGTCGAAGCCGGGGATCGCCTGCAGGCGCGGGTCCGCGGCCAGCCGGTGCAGCGCGAAGCGGTAGAAGCCGTAGTTGAAGCTCAGGGCCAGGGAGACCCACACCACGCTCCAGGTGGCCGCCTCCTTGAAGGAGACGGCGTGGGCGTGGCGGTGGAAGACGCCGAGGTCGAGAGCCAGGAGCACGAACACGAAGACCGTGAACCCGGCGTAGAACCACCAGTACTGGTCGAACGGGAAGAGAGTGACGCCGGCCGGCATCAGGCGCTCACCGTGAGGGGCTCCTCCACGCCCGCCAGGCGCACGCCGGCCTGGTCGAGCAGGGTGTGGCCGCGGAACCGCTCGTCGGGCCGCGGGAAGTCCGTGCGGAAGTGGGCGCCCCGGCTCTCCCGCCGGAACGCCGCCGATCGCGCCATGGCCCGGCCCACGGCCGCGAGGTTGCGCGTCTCCGCCGCCGTGCGGTCCCGGGGAGCGTCCCCGATCCGCGTGCGCGCCTCCTCCAGCCAGGCCACGAGCGTGGCGAGGCCGGCCGCGTGGCGCTCCAGGCCGAGGTGTTCCCAGCACAGCTCCCGGATGCGGGAGCGGAGCTCGGGGGACGGCGCGGGGACGGAAGTCGCGCGGACGTCCGGGGGTCGGGGCCGCTCCTCGCCCATGGGCGGGGGGTTGGGGTCGGAGGCCATGGACTCGCCGGCGCGGGCACCGAATACCAGGCCTTCGAGCAGCGAGTTGCTGGCCAGGCGGTTGGCCCCGTGGACGCCCGTGCCGGCCGCCTCGCCCGCCGCGTACAGTCCGGCCAGCGTGGACCGCCCGGCGAGGTCCGCGGCCACGCCGCCCATCAGGTAGTGGGCGGCCGGCGTCACCGGCACGAGGTCGCGCGTGATGTCGATGCCGTAGGAGAGGCAGGTGCGATGGATGCGCGGAAAGCGGGTGCGCACGCGCTCGGGGTCGAGGTGCCGCAGGTCCAGGACGACCGGCCCGCGGCCGGCCCGGTTCTCGCGGGCGATGGCCCGCGCCACCTCGTCGCGCGCGGCCAGCTCGTCCGTGAATCGCTCCCCGCGGCCGTCGAGCAACCGCGCGCCTTCACCGCGCACCGCCTCCGACACCAGGAAGCGCGGGGCGTCCGGCACGGCGAGCGCCGTGGGGTGGAACTGCACGAACTCCATGTCGAGCAGGGCCGCGCCCGCGCGCAGGGCCATGGCCGCGCCGTCGCCGGTGGCCACGGGGGGGTTCGTCGTCTCGCGGAACACCTGCCCGGCGCCGCCCGTGGCCAGCAGGGTCGCGCGCGCGAGCACCGTCGTTTCCAGGCCCTCCTCGTCGAGGAACCGGCAGCCGACCACCCGGCCGTCGCGCACGACCAGGTCCGTGGAGCAGGAGAACGACCGGACGCGGATCGCGGAAGTGCGCCGCGCCTTGTCCAGGAGGGTCCGCGCCATCTCCCAGCCCGTGGCATCCCCGAGCGCGTGCAGCACGCGGCTGCGCGAGTGTGCCCCCTCGCGGGTGAAATGGAAGCGCCCTTCCTCGCGGTCGAACCGCGCGCCCCAGGACGCCAGCTCGCGGATGCGGGCCGGGCCTTCCTCCACCAGCACGCGGGCCGCCGCTTCGCAGACGATGCCGGCGCCGGCGCGCACGGTGTCCGCGGCGTGCAGCCCCGGCTCGTCGTCGTCGGCCAGGGCCACCGCCACCCCGCCCTGCGCGTACCCCGTGTTGCTCTCGGTGGGCTGGTCCTTCGTCACGACCAGCACCTCGCCGTGGGCGGCCAGAGCCATGGCGGCGCGCAACCCGGCGATGCCGGAGCCGAGGACGAGGAAGTCGGTGCGCACCGGCTCGGTCACCGGAATCGGGCCGCTCATGAAAGCCGTGGATTCTATCATCCCCGAAAACCGCGCTGATGCGTTGACTTTCGCCGGTGACGGGTGCTAACGTCCGCGTGGCCTCGCGACCGTTCCCCGCCCCGCAGCGTCCGCTCTCCCCCGAAAGGCAGGCGACGTGCAACTACGAGCGAGCTTTATCCTCGCGGGAGCGCTGCTGTGCGCAGTCCCGGCCCGCGATTCACACGCCCGGGAGGGGAAGAAGAAGGACGTTCCCGTCTACACGGACGACGACCTGCGCCGCGTGTCGCCGCTGCGCGGCCAGACCGGCGGCACAATGGAGGCTGCGCCGTCGCCGCCCACGGAGGCCGCGGCCGGGGCCGGCCGCCGCGCGGAGAGGGACGAGGCCTACTGGCGGCGGGAGTGGGAGCGCCTGCGCGACCGCGTGCAGCCGCTGCGCGACCGGGCCGAGGAGCTGCGAGGGCAGATCGAACAGCGGCGCCGCCGCCCCGGGGTGCGGCCCTACAGCGACCCCGGCATCGCGTCGATGCAGGGGCGGCTGGCCGCGCTCGAGGCGCGGATCCGGGAGGCCGAGGACCGCCTCCACGAGCGCGCGCGCCGCGCCGGCGCGCTGCCGGGCTGGCTCAGATGAGTTATCCTGCCGTCCGCGATGATCGAGATCTCGGTCGACCTCGGTGAGAAGGCCTACCCGATCGCGATCGGCCACGGACTGCTGTCCTCGCTGCCGCAGCTTCTCGCGCCCTTCAAGGGGCGTCGCTTCGCCGTGGTCTCGAACCACCGCGTCTGGTCGCTGCACGGGTCGCGCCTGGAAAAGCCGCTGCGGAGGCTGGGCACGGTCACGCGGGTCCTGATCCCGGACGGCGAGCGCTACAAGACGCGCGAGACCCTGGCCACGGTGCACGACGCGTTCCTGGCCGAGGGGCTGCAGCGGGACGCGGTGGTGGTGGCCTTCGGGGGCGGCGTGGTGGGAGACCTGGCGGGCTTCGCCGCCGCGACCTACATGCGCGGACTCATCTGGGTGCAGGTGCCGACCACTCTTTTGGCCATGGTCGACAGCTCGGTCGGGGGCAAGGTCGGCGTGAACCATCCCCGGGCCAAGAACCTGATCGGGGCCTTCCACCAGCCCAAGGCGGTCATCGCCGACCCCACGCTGCTCGAGACGCTCCCGCCGCGCGAGATGCGCAGCGGCGCCTACGAGGTGCTGAAGTGCGGCATCCTGGCCGACCGCACGCTGTTCCAGGCCATGCGGGACGCGCCCGAGGGGCTCGAGCGCTGGAGCCGGACCGACGTCGTGAACGCGGTGGCCTCCGCCTGCCGCATCAAGGCCGAGGTGGTGGAGAACGACGAGCGCGAGGACGGCCTGCGGCGCGTGTTGAACCTCGGCCACACGCTCGGCCACGCCCTGGAGGCCGTGACCTCGTACCGGCGGTTCACGCACGGCGAGGCGGTGGGCTGGGGGCTCCTGGGCGAGGCCTGGATCGCCCGCCAGCGCGGGTTGCTCGGGGAGTCGGCCTTCGACGCCATCGCCTCGGCGGTCGACCACCTGGGCCCGCGCCCGCGCGTGTCGGACCTCGCCGCCGCCGACGTGCTCGCCGCCATCTCCCGCGACAAGAAGGGCCGGGCGGGCAAGGTCCCGTTCGTGCTCCCCAAGGCGATCGGCAAGGTGGAGATCCGTCCCGACGTCGAGCCGACGGAGGTCCGCCACGCGCTCAAGCTGATGGCCTCCCGCGAAGCCCGCCTGAGCCGGGTCCCTAGCGGCCGCTCATCAGCAGGATCAGCACGGCCTTCTGCACGTGCAGGCGGTTCTCGGCTTCTTCGAAGACCACGGACTGGGGACCGTCGATGACCTCGGGCGCCACCTCTTCCCCGCGGTGCGCGGGCAGGCAGTGCATGAAGACGGCCTGGGGGTGGGCGGCCGCCATCATCGCGGGCGTCACCATGAAGCCCGCGAATGCCTCGCGGCGCGCGTCCGATTCCTCCTCCTGGCCCATCGAGATCCAGGTGTCCGTGTAGACGACGTCCGCGCCTTCCACCGCCTGCATGGGGTCCGCGATGATCGCCGGCGCCGGGCCGCCCGATCTCTGCGCGTCGCGCGCGGCGCTCTTCACGATGAGCTGGTTGGGCTCGTAGCCCGCGGGCGTGGCGGCGGCGAAGGCCATCCCCAGCTTCACCGCGCCCATCATGAGCTCGTGGCAGACGTTGTTGCCGTCGCCCACGTAAGCGACCTTGAGCCCGCGGAAGCTGCCGCGCCGCTCCAGGAGCGTCAGGTAGTCGGCCAGCGCCTGGCAGGGATGGAGCAGGTCCGAGAGCCCGTTGATGATGGGCACCGAGCCGTGGCGCGCGAGGTCGAGCAGATCCTGGTGGGCGTAGACCCGCGCCATGATGCCGTCCACCATCCGCGAGAGCACCCGCGCCGTGTCGGCCACGGTCTCGCCGCGGTTGAGCTGGATGGCATCGGCGCCCAGGAAGAGCGCGTGGCCGCCGAGCTGGAACATGCCGACCTCGAAGGACACGCGCGTCCGCGTGGAGGGCTTCTGGAAGATCATGGCCAGCGTCTTGCCGCGCAGCGCGTCGCGGAAGTCGGCCGGCCGCGCCTTGAGCTCGCGCGCGAGCGCGAAGATCTCCTCGAGGTCCTCGCGCGAGTAGTCCTTCAAGGAGAGGAGGTGCTTCTGCTTCATGGGGTGTCCATCCGGGGTGCCGGCCCGGCCGCACATGATAATACGCGCATGCGCATCGTGGCCGTGGTGCTGGCGGCGGGCGCGGGACGGCGCATGGGCGGCCCCAAGGCGCTGCTGCGCATCGGCGCGGAGTCGTTCCTGGCCCGCGCGGCCGCGCTCCTGGCCCGGCCTGACGTCTCCGAGGTGGTGGCGGTGCTCGGACACGACGCCCCCCGCGTGCGGGCGGAGGCCGGACTCCCGCCCTTCCTGACGGTGATCGTGAACCCCGCGCCCGACCAGGGCGGGATGCTCGGCTCGGTGCAGAAGGGCCTCGACGCGGCGGAGGCGCGCGGCGCGGGCGCGGTGCTCCTGCATCCGGTGGACCATCCGCTCACCGCGCCCGAGACCGTCGACGCCGTGGTGGCCGCGCTCCGCGCCGGCGCGCGCATCGCGGTGCCCAGTTGGGACGGCCGGCGCGGCCACCCCGGGGGGTTCGCGGCCTCCACCTGGCCGGCGTTGCGCGCGGCGCCGCGCCACGAGGGCGCGCGCGCGGTCCTGGCCGCCCACCCGGAGTGGATCGTCCACGTCGCGGGCGATCCCGGCTGCCGGCGCGGCATCGACACCCCGGCCGATTACGAGCGCTGGGTGGGTGGCGTGCTAGGATAAACGGTTCGGCCCACCCCCGAAGACATGGACCTGCGCAACGTCGCCATCATCGCCCACGTCGACCACGGCAAGACGACGCTCGTGGACGCCCTCCTGCGGCAGGGCGGAGCCTTCCGCGCCAACCAGGAGGTCGCGGAGCGGGTGATGGATTCCAACGCGCTGGAGCGCGAGCGCGGCATCACCATCCTGGCCAAGAACACGGCCGTGCACTTCGGCGAGACCAAGATCAACATCGTGGACACGCCCGGTCACAGCGACTTCGGGGGCGAGGTGGAGCGCGCGCTGAAGATGGTGGACGGCGTGCTCCTGCTGGTGGACGCCTCCGAGGGCCCGCTGCCCCAGACCCGCTACGTGCTGCGCAAGGCGCTGGAGGCCAAGCTCCCGAGCGTGCTCGTGATCAACAAGATCGACCGCGCAGACGCGCGGCCGGCCGAGGTGCTGGACGAGGTCTACGACCTCTTCATCGACCTCGACGCGGGCGAGGACCAGCTCGACTTCCCGGTCATCTACACCAACGCCAAGGCGGGCACGGCGCGCGCGGAGCCGGGCGGACCCGACCGCGACCTCCGCCCGCTCTTCGAGGCGCTGCTGCGCCACATCCCGCCGCCGGGCGGCCGGCCCCAGGACGTGCTCCAGCTCCTGATCGCCAACCTCGACTACAGCGACTACCTCGGTCGCCTGGGCATCGGGCGGATCTTCAACGGCCGGGTGGCCGTGGGCGACGACGTGGCCATCTTCAAGCGCGACGGCACGCTGCAGCCGACGCGCATCACGAAGCTCTTCACGTTCGACGGGCTGCGGCGCGTGGACGTGGAAGCCGCCGACTGCGGCGAGGTCGTGGCCCTGGCCGGGGTGGAGGGTATCGCCATCGGGGAGACGGTGACCTCGGCGGAGGACCCGCGCCCGCTGCCTCCCCTGCACATCGACGAGCCCACGCTGTCCATGATCTTCTCCGTGAACACCTCTCCCTTCGCCGGGCGCGACGGCCGGTGGGTCACGTCGCGGAACATCAAGGACCGGCTGGAGAAGGAGCTGCTGACCAACGTCTCCATCCGCGTCGAGCCCACCGATTCCGCCGACGCCTTCAAGGTGATGGGCCGCGGCGAGCTGCAGCTCGCCATCCTCATCGAGAACATGCGGCGGGAGGGCTTCGAGCTCTCGGTCTCCAACCCCGAGGTCATCACGCGCACCGAGGACGGCGTGCGCAAGGAGCCGCTGGAGCTCTTCGTCCTCGACCTGCCCGAGGCCTACATGGGCGTGGTCCTGGAGAAGATGGCCATGCGCAAGGGCAAGATGACCAAGATGGTCAACCACGGCTCGGGGCGCGTGCGGCTGGATTTCCAGGTGCCCACGCGCGGCCTCATCGGCATCCGCACCGAGCTGATGACCGACACCCGCGGCACCGCCGTGATGAACAGCCTGCTCGAGGGCTGGGTGGAGTGGCAGGGCGACATCCAGCGGCGGCCCACGGGCGCATTGGTGGCCGACCGCACGGGCGAGGCGACGGCGTACACCCTGAGCCACATGGAAGAGCGTGGCGAGCTGTTCATCGGCCCGGGGACGTCGGTCTACGAGGGCATGCTCGTGGGCGAGAACGCGCGCACGGCCGACATGGACGTCAACATCACCAAGGCCAAGAAGCTGACGAACATGCGCGCCTCGACCGCGGACGAGGCCGTCCGCCTCACCCCCCACCGCGTCCTCAACCTGGAGCAGGCGCTGGAGTTCATCAACGACGACGAGCTGGTGGAGGTGACGCCGCGGGCCATCCGCCTGCGCAAGCGCGTGCTGGCCGCGAACATGCGCCCCCGGCGCAAGGCCGAGGCCTAGACCGCCGGGCGCCCATGGTCCGCACCGAGCGTCCGCCGCTCGCAGCGGAGCGTTTCCACGACCGCGTCGCGGTCCGGTTCACCCGGCCGCGACGCGCTGGGTGACGAACAACGCGGAGCGGAGAGCGGCGCATCCGGAATGACGACGAGCTGGTGGAGGTGACGCCGCGGGCCATCCGCCTGCGCAAGCGCGTGCTGGCCGCGAACATGCGCCCCCGGCGCAAGGCCGAGGCCTAGTCTAGCTCTCCAGCCCCATCGCCTTGATGCGGCGGCCGAGCGTCGAGAGGCTCACGCCCAGGCGCCGGGCGGCCACCGTCCGGTCGCCCTGCGCGTCCGCCAGGGCGAGGCGGATCGCCTCCTCCTCGGCCAGGGCCGCCGCGCGCGCGCTCACCTCGGAGAGCGGCGCCCGCAGGTCCAGCACGTCCGCCAGCGACGGGCCGCGCTCGTCCGCGACCAGGCGCAGGTGCTGCGGCCCGATCTCCGCCCCGTCGCAGAGGATGGCCGCGCGCTCCAGGCTGTTCTGCAGCTCGCGCACGTTGCCCGGCCATTGGTGGTCGAGCATCGCCCGTTGCGCCGCCTCCGACAGGCGCATGCCCTTGCGGCCCAGCTCGCGCGCGTAGCGCTCCAGGAACGACTCCGCCAGGGGCAGGATGTCGCCCCGCCGCCGGCGCAGCGGCGGGATCTCCACCGGGAACACGGACAGCCGGAAGAACAGGTCCTCGCGGAACTCCCGCGCCGCCACCGCCTGCCGCAGGTCGCGGTTGGTGGCCGCCACCACGCGGACGTCCACGGAGAGCGTCTGCACCCCGCCCACGCGCTCGAACTGGCGCTCCTGCACCAGGCGCAGGATCTTGGCCTGGAGCGCAAGCGGCAGGTCGCCGATCTCGTCCAGGAAGAGCGTGCCGCGGTGCGCCATCTCGGCCTTGCCGATCTTGCGCCCGGTGGCCCCCGTGAAGGCGCCCTTCTCGTGGCCGAACAGCTCGTTCTCCAGGAGGGCCTCGGGGATGGCCGCGCAGTTGATGGCCACGAAGGGACCCTTGGCCCGCGGCGAGAGCTGGTGGAGGGCGCGGCTGAGCAGCTCCTTGCCCGTGCCGCTCTCCCCCAGCAGGAGCACGGTGGCGTCGGAGGACGCCGCGCGCTGGACGGCGAGGAGCGTCTCCTTGAAGGCCGGGTCCTCGCCCACCATGCGGGGCAACGCGAAGCGGCGCTGGTAGTCCTCCTGCAGGAGCACGTAGTTGGTCAGCAGGCGCTGCCGGTCCATGGCCCGCTCCAGCAGCAGCAGGAGGTGGTCGGTGTCCACCGGCTTGGTGAGGAAGTCCGCGGCGCCCTCCTTCATGGCGCGCACCGCCTCTTCGACCGTGCCGAAGGCCGTCATCACCATGACCGGGGTCTGCGCGTCGGCCTCGCGGGCGGCCCGCAGGACGTCGAAACCGCTGCCGGCGGGCAGTCGCAGGTCGGTGAGCACGACGAGGAAGCGAGACGCCTGCAGCAGCCGCCGCGCCTCGTAGGCGTCGCCCGCCTCCTCGACCGCGTAGCCGCGCGACTCGAGCGTCTTGCGCAGCATCGTGCGCAAGGACTCCTTGTCTTCGACGACGAGGATGTCAGCCACCGCGGTGTGGGACCGGGGCGGCGGCGGCCTTCAGGGCTCGCGCAGCCAGCCGTTGGGCACGCCGCGCTTGCGGGCATCCTGCAGGACGGCCTCGAGCGCCGCGCGGGCCTCGGCGAGCTCCTCCTTCGCCGCTTCGAGCTCCCCGGCCGCCTTGCGGGTCTCGGCCTCGATGGTCTGCAGGCGGAACGGGTCCATGGCGCGCGTGGGGTCGCGGTCGTTGCGGAGGCCAGCGATCTTCTCCTCGGTCGCCACGATCGACTCCTCGGCCGCCGCGATCCGCTCGCGCTGCGCCTTCGCGCGGTCGGCCCAGAACTGACGGCCCTCGCCCTCGGCGGGCGGCTCGCCCGGCTCGTCGGCGTTGGGCTCGTCGGCCGGCGCCGCCGCGTCACCCGGAGACGACTCGGACTCCGGATTCGCGGCCCGCTCTTCCGTGTACTTCTTCAGGTCGTCGTCCGTGTACGACTTCGCGCGGGGTGGAGCGTCCGTCTTCTCCTGCTTCTCCGCCGGCTTCTCCTCGGGCGGCTGCGCCCCCACCGCGGCGGCGAGGCAGCAGGCGCCGGCGGCCAGGAGGACGCGGAGGGCCGATCGGGTCTTCATCGCGAGGCGATCCTCTTCTCCAGCAGGTCCGCGCGCTCCTGGAGCGAAGCCGCGTCCGGCGCGGCCGGCGCCAGGCGCGCATACTCGCGATAGGCCGCGGCCGCCTCCGCGACCTTCCCCGTCCGCTCGAGGAGGCTGCCCAGGCCACGATGCAGCAGGGGGGCGGCCGCGTTGCGCTCGAGCCCCGAGCGGAAGACGCCGATGGCCTCGTCGGGCTGTCCCTGCTCGAACAGCGTCTCGGCCAGCAGGCCGCGGGTGAGATGGGCGTGCGGCATCCGCTCCAGGATCCCGCGGTAGACCACCGCGGCCTGGTCGAGGTTGCCGGAGGTCTGCAGCGCGTGGCCGAGCTGTTGTTCGAGCGCCGCATCGCCCGGCCGCATTTCCACGGCCCGGCTGAGCAGCTCGACGGAGCGATCCGCCCGTCCGCTTCGCGTGTACAGGTCGGCGAGCTCCCGGACCACGGCCTCGTCCCGTGGCTGCAGCGCCACCGCCGCCTCGTAGGCGGCCGCCGCCTCCTCCGGCCGTCCGGCCCGGCTGAGCGCGCGCCCGAACTGGGACGCCATCGTGAAGCTCGCCGGGTCGAGCCGGACCGCGGCTTCGTACTGGGCCAGCCCTTCTTCGACCGCCCCGCCGGCGGTGAGCGCCTGCGCGTACAGGCCGCGGAACTGGCCGTTCTCCGGCGCGGCGGCCACGGCGCGCTCGAGCAGCTGCGCGGCCTCCGCCGCCTCGCCGCGGGCGAGCAGCGCGCGTCCTTCCTCGAAGTCCTCCTCACCCGGCCCCTTCGGGGTCGGAAGCACCGGCCGGGCCGTGGCCGCGGGCAGCGTGGGCAGGGTCACGAAGCCCGGCGCGGGCGCCGCGGCCGCCGTGGGAGATCGCATCCACTGCCAGCTCACGGCCCCGCCGACCAGGACCAGCGCGAGCAGCGCGAGCTGGCGCAGGACGGCGCCGCTCGAAGCCGCCGGCTCGTCCGCCTCCACGCCGGTGGGCTCGGCCTCGGTTTCGAGGTCGTCCGCCCCGAAACCCGCCTGCTCGCCGTCGAGCGTCTCGCCGCAGCGGGCACAGAACTCCCAGGTCGCCTTGTTCCGCGCACCGCAGTGCGCACACGCGCGGACGTTTTCGCTCATCGCCGATCCTAGTTTACCCCTTTTCGGGGCATGACCGGAAAGGGTCGGCCCCCGGATCCCCTGCGAGCGGGCCAGGGGAACCGGGGGCACCCGGCGTCAACGGCAGACGGCGGAGCCGGTCTTGAAGGGTATCAGGCCGACGATCCTCGGCGTGCCGTCCGGGTTGTAGGCGCCCATCATGACGTTGGCCAGCGGGGACGGCGCCGGGGGTTGCACGACGGGCGGCGCGGGCGGCGGGGGCGGCGTCTGCGCCCCGAGACCCATGTCGGCCACGAGGCGGCCACCCGCCACGCGCACGGCCTGGACGCGCTGGCCGACGATCTCCGCGAACCGGTCGTCGCCGCTGGCGTTGAGGTCGTAGGCCGCGTTGCCCGACTCCGCGCCGAGCGCGACGATGATGCTGTCGAAGCTCGACCGGCAGGGCGGCGGCGCCGGCGCGTTGGGCGTGTTGGGCAGGTTGAACCGCGTGGCCGCGAAGAACACCCGCGCCGCCGGGGGAGTCGTGTCGGTGAACGCCGTGGCCGGCTGGACGTTGCCGCGGAACCCGTCCGGCAGATCCATGGTGAAGAGCACGGTGGCCACCCCGCCCACGGAGTCGGACCCGTCGGGATCGCTCGACAGGTCGTCGTCGCGCAGGCCGTAGAGGCGGAAGGGCGGCGTGGGATCGGGCGGCGGCGCGATGCGGTTGTCGTTGCCGGCCTCGACGAACACATGGGGACGGAAGTCCGTCTGGGTGCCGTCGTAGGAGACGAGCGCCACCGGGTTGGCCACGGGCTGGTCCGCGCCCAGGTCCGCGAAGAGCAGCGGCGGCGCGCCGGGCGCGTCGCTCATCACGCGCCAGACCCGGCCGTGGATGTCTCCGATGTAGACGCGGGTCGTCTTGCTGCCCGCGGGGTTCGAAATCGTGCGCACGAACCTCAGGTCCACCTGCTTCAGGTTGAAGGCGGCGGGGCTGGCCACGAGCGCGTTCTCGTAGCCCATGCCGGCCCGGTCGCCGACGTCCACCGCGGCGACCACGTCGCCGGTCAGCACGTCGAGGGTGTAGAAGTGCGTGCCCTCGTTGACGGCGTTCGTCCCCGTGCCGTAGCCCGAGCCGACGTAGGCCACGAACTCGACGCCCGCCGACTTGCGCACGGTCACGTTGTCGGCGGCGGTGACGAAGCCGATCGCGGGCACCGACCAGGTCTGCCCCATCCCGAGGTACGCGTTGTAGTCGCCCGTGTTGTTGTTCCTCGTCCCGCCCAGCGTCCCGTCCTGGGTGTCGGGATTGCCCCGGTTCCACAGCGCGATGGGCGGCGCGGTCGAGAGCGACGAGGCGGTGAAGGGCCCGGGCGCCGTCACGTCCAGCGCGGAAAGGTGCTTGCCGCCGATGCCGCGGCCGAAGAGGATGATCGTCCGCCACACGCCGCCGCCGCTGACGCTGACGCCGCCGACCGTGCGGCTGAACGAGCCCGGCACGAAGATGTCGGACACGCGCACGGGCGCGGCGATCACGTAGGTGTGGGGATCGCGGGCCTGCGGCTTGAGGCGCTCGCGCAGCTTGCCGAGCTGGTCGTAGGGCACGTACGCCCAGAGCTCCTCGCCCCCCGTCTCGCTGGCGCCTCCGGTGCAGCTCCCGGCGCTGCCCAGGGACTGGCAGGGGCCGGCGCGGAAGGCGTGCAGCATGTCGTTGGCCCCGTGGTAGACGACGCTCATCACCGGCTTGAGCGTGGTGCGCGTGTCGGGACCCGTCGCCGGGGTGTTCGCGTCGACGTCGGGGTTGCGCAGCCCGAACCCGTTCGCGATGCCGTTGGCGGCGATGTCGCCCGTGGCCCGCGGCCCGTCGCGGTACAGCTTGTATTCCGCGACGTGGGTTTCCGGGTTGCCCTGGAGCGGGGGCGTGACCACGGCGGGGGCGGCCAGCGTGGACTCCGCGAGCAACGACGCCCGCTTCTGGAACTGGAGCTGCCCGCAACCCGAGCATACGGTCCGCAGGGCCAGGCCGCCGCTCTTGACCAGCTCCGCGCCCGCCGCGTGGGCCAGGATGATCTGGCGGGCCTCCCTCCGCGCGAGACGCAGGCGCAGGTCGGGGTTGCCGGCCGTGCTCCCGCAGTCCGTGGGCCGGTCGGTCGCGACGGCCGACGTGCAGGCGGCATACTCGGCGACGAGGGCGTTGAAGTTGTTGACGTCGCCGGCGGTGGGCGAGCCCATGATCCCCAGCGCGACGTCGAGGACGCCCGCCGGATAGGACGTGCCCGTGGGGTCCACGGTGGCGGCCGGCGGCCAGATGGCGACCTGGCCGGCCGGCTGGTACCGCGGCGTCGTCAGGTTGTTGACGATCGTGCTGTCCGTGCCCGTCACGAAGACGCCGTTGCGGATGGTCGTGTAGATCCGGCGCTTGATGAAGGCGGTGGACGCGCCGATGGTGTCGGGGGTCGCCCCGCCGTGGAGCTGTGTGAACACGGCCGTGCCCGTCCAGGTCGGCGAGAGCCGGTCGAGCAGCTCGTCCGCGGCGTCCCACACCTGGAGCGAGGTCTCGGCGTCGTTGCGGAAGGCCTTGAGGTGGCCCTCGAAGCCGGGCATCTCGAACGTGGACTGGAGGAGGACGGGCAGCGTCACCTCGTAGCGGCGATTGGGATCCTCGGGGTCCTCGCCGAACACCCCCGCGTACTCGAAGATCGACTCCGTGATCGACTGCTGGTCCGAGAACTCGCCCACGGACTGCCCCTGGTCGAGCGCGGTCTGCAGGGCCGCGCTGAGAGCGTCCGCGTTCGAGGCTATGAAGGCGTCGCGGCACGTGGTGCAGGCGGCGCGCTCCGCGGGCGTGGGCTCCCGCGTCCACCGCGTCCCGTCGTTCGGGATGCCGGTCATGCCGCTGCCGCCCCAGGCGATCCAGTTGGAGCGCGCGATGCCGGTCGAGGCTCCGAAGGCGACGAAGAAGGTGGTCACGGAGGAGGCGGGCTCGGTGGCGACGATGCGCCGGTAGAGCAGCTCCGCCTGGTAGGCGGCGGCCCGGGCGTTCTCGTCGAACGTGCCGCTCAAGCACTGGTCGTCGCCGTCCGTCACGAAGATGACGAAGGTGCTCGGCTTCGGAGTCATGCTGCTGATGGAGCCGCTCCACAGCGGTCCCCAGTGGTCCTGCCGGATGTCCCGCAGCGAGTTGCGAATGGGTGTGCCGCCCACCGGGCGGACGGCCGGGGTCAGCGTGGGCTGCGTGAACGGCGCGTTGAAGGTGCCGAGCGGGCCGTCCACGTAGCCGGCGATCGAGCCGTCGGCGTTGAAAGCGACCTCCGGATCGAGGTGGGGGCCGATGGTGTCGATCTGCAGGTTGTCGGTGCAATCCGCCAGCGGCTGCAGCGACTCGAAGCCGTCGCAGGCCGTGCTGGTGTTGCCGCGGATCCAGTTGACGCCCCGGTACTGGAACCTCACCGTGACGGTGCCGTTGGTCAGGATCACGCTCGCGGGGTTGGTCGGGCTGACGGCCGCGCCGGTCACGGTGCGGGTCACGGTATCGATGACCTGCCCGTTCCAGAAGCGGCCGGCGATCAGGTAGTAGTGGGTGACCCCGTCGATCGTCCGATTGTCGACCTGGGCCGCGGTGCCGGTCGCCCGCCGCTTGACGCCGGGCGTGCTGGCGCCGTTGCCGGTGGGGTTGATCTCGAGGCCGGCGGCGTTCGCGTCGGTGGTCGCGTAGTAGAAGCGGTTGGTCAGGTGGACGCCCGTGGCGTTCGTGTCGGTTAGCGCCTGGGTGTAGCGGCCGAACTGGAAGCTGATCTTGTCCTGGTTGTCCTGCACGATCTGCCGGAGCACCTGCTTGGACTGGGCCATCTTGGCCCCGGGATCGTCGCCGACCAGCTCGCCGTTCCCGATGCCGGTCACGAGGCCGGTGGCGTTGGTGATCTCGCGCATGGAGCCGGAGCTGTCCAGGACGATGATCGCGTTGGCGCGCACCGTGAGGTTGAGGACCTCGAGCGGGTCGATGCCGCTCGGCGCCGCCGTGTAGACGCCGCGATCGCCGGAGAGCACCAGGACCAGGGCGGTGAGCAGCCCCGCGGTGGCCAGCCGGAACGCCGAGCCGCGCTTTGTCTTCATGACCGCTATGCCTCGTTTCTGGAGCCCGACCGTGTCACGCCGTCCGAACAATCGCCGCATCGCCGTGGCTCGCCTCACTGGACGCCCGTGTCGACGAGGCCGCCCCGGTCGCCGGTGTTGGCGTCTCCGAGAGCGGGGGCGAGACCTCCGCCGGTGATGGGGTCGCAGCCGCTGAAGCCGGCGCCGTCGGGCCCTCCGCCCGCCTGGCCGCCGCGCGTGCCGCAAGGCGCGGTGGTGACCGCGGTGGCGCGGGAGAGGACCGCCTCGACGACCTGCACGGACTGGTTGGACTGCCCGAAGATCGTCCCCGCGCCGCCGCCGCTGAAGGGAGCGACGCCCTCGGCCACCAGGATCAGCGTGTCGTTGTCGAGGCCGTAGTCCCCGAGCAGCCCGTCGGGGCGCCGCTCGGTCGGACGCCGCACCCAGAGCGTGAACGCGCCGTTGACGTTCTGGCCGAAGATCGTCGACCGGTACTGGTGGGGCCCGGCGGCGCCCCCGTCGTCGAGGACGACGCCGTAACCCAAACCGTTGCCGCGCTCGTCGCACGCCCAGTTCTCGAAGTTGCGCGAGGGGTTGCCCCACTCGTCGTTGCGGCTCTGGGGAGCGGCGGCCCCGCCGCCGGCGCCGCCGGGGGCGGTGATCCCGTTCCAGGTGGCGGCCCGCACGGCGGGCATGACCTGGTTCCAGTCCATGCCCCGCAGCAGGGACTTGGCGGCGTGCAGGCCCGCTTCCGCGTTGTAGCGCGCCTGCTGGCTCCACCGGTAGTTGTTGGCGATCTGCAGCTCGGTGGAGGTCGTGGTGGCCAGCGTGAGGCCCAGGAAGGTCAGCAACAAGAGGGACAGGATGGCCAGGATCAGCGCGAACCCGCCCTGCGCGTCACGGTCCTCGACGGTCTTTGTGTGCATGGATTGACGCTCCTCCCGCGTCGCGAACCCCGGTCGAACCTGTTGCGTTCCCATGTCGTGCCTCAGCGCCACAGCGGCGTCGGCTGCTGGATGCTCAGCGCGGTCAGCGTCGAGCGCGGCGAGGCGGTGGCCGTGAGCTGGCCCCGGAGCGCCGCGCGCGCGCTGGGCGCGTCCGTCATGCCCTGGACGTTCTCGGCCTCGCTGCGGGCGGCCAGCGTCACCCGGACCTGGCTGATCAGGCTCCCTGGCGTGGCGGGCACGGTCACCGGCGCGCCGTCCACCCAGTTGGCCGCGATCGTGGGATCGACGTCCGCGCGGACGTACTGGACCTGGAGGTTCTCGATGCCGCGGGCGATGGTCTGGAACCCCGCGGCGAAGTTGGCCGTGCTGCGGCGCTGGAGCACGGGCACGCCGTCGGCGTCGTCGCGGATGCGGTAGCGCACCACCTCCGCGAAGCTGACCTCCTGCACGCTGCACGGGCCCGTGGCGTTGCCCAGGCCGTCCGCGTTCGGCTGGCAGACGCCGCCGGGGACGTTCATGTCGCTCGAGTCGTTGTTGCCGGTGTTGAAGTTGAGCGCGTTGTGCTGCACGCCCGCGTCGCAGTTGTCGGCGCCGGTGTTGTTGGTCGTGGTGTCGGTCACGTTCATCACGGTCCAGGTGCCGTCGTCCATGATCAGGATGACCACGGTGTCGTCCGGGATCGTGCCCGTCGTCCGCATGAGCCGCACCTGGGTCGAGGACCCGCCGCCCGCGGTGTGACAGGCCGGCTCGTTGTCGCGCGCTCCGGTGTTGGTCATCATCTCCAGCTCGTCCGTGACGTCGCCGTCCGGGCCCAGGGGCGCGCCGCCGTCGGGGCAGCCCGCGCAGGCATCGAGGCCGGGCGTGAACGTCTGGATGAAGCTGGGCAGGCCGGAGCCCGCGTTCGCGACGTCGCGCAGGATCAGGTCCATGGCCACGCGGATGTTCTGCTGCCGGTCCGACAGCTCCGGCTCGCGGCGGAACGCCGTCTGCCCGCCCGCGATCAGGCCGTACATCGCGCCGCTGATCACCAGCGTGATGGTCATGGCGATCATCAGCTCGATGAGGCTGAACCCGCTCTCGCGGCCACGGCTCGACTGCTCCATCGCTCTCCCCTTCACAAGCACGGGTGACATCGTGGAAGCGCCGCTCACGGGTTGGGACACCCGATGGTGGTCGAAGTGCAGCTGCGGATGATGGTGAAGTCCGCGCGCGACCGCGGCCCGGTCAGCGCCCCCGTGGCCTCGGAACGCACCTGGATGAAAAGGGTCTGGTTGTCGCCGGCGATGGCGCTGACCTGCCAGCGGGTGCGGATGAGCCCCACGCCCGGGAGGTTCTGCTCGTCGAAGAAGCCGGCGTCGTCGGCGGTCAGGTCGCCACCCACGACGAGCTGGTCGTAGGGGATCGCGGAGAGCCGCTCCATCTCCCGGCTGGCGATGGTGGCCGCCGCCGTGGCCTGGTTGCCCACGGTGTTCGAGCTGGCCGCCACCACCATCAGGTTCGCGACCGAGGCCACGCCCACGAGCAGGACCACGATGGCGACCATGGCCTCGACGAGGGTGAACCCGGCCTCGGAACCGTTCGCGCGCGCCGCGCTCGTTGATCTGGTCATCGCACTCTTCTCCCTCACTGCTGGAACCGCACGCGCCCGCCGGGCGTGACCGTCACGTCGCGGGTCAGGTTGGACCGCCGGTCGAGCAGGCAGATGGTCGAGCCGGTCCCCGTGGTGTGCACCGCGTTGACCGTGGCCCCGCCCACCACCGCGACGGCGGGGCACATCAGGCTCCCCCCCGTGGGATCGCACCAGGCTCCCAGCCGGTTGAACCGGAAGCCGCTGTCCGCCGGAGCGAAGCCGGTCACGGAAGGGCAATCCGCGCCGGCGAGCGCGAACTCGACGCCGTCGGGCAGCCGCCGCTGCGTGGATTGCTCGGCCTCCGGCGCCGTCATGTCGAGCGCCTGCCGGCCGCTGGCCTTCGGGAGGGACTGGTCGTCCTCGACGTGCGTCCAATACGTGGTCGCGTCCTCGACCACGAAGACGACGCCCATGTTCACGTTCTTCGCGATCGCGCGGTTGCGCGCCGCCTGGATGTCGCCCGCGACGGCGTGCGTGCCGGCGCGGATCTGGTAGGTTCGGAGGTAGCTGATGATCGCGGGCGCGGCCACGGCGCCGAGCAGCGCGATGATGCCGACCACCACCAGCAGCTCGACGAGCGTGAAGCCCGCGGCCGCGTGTGTCCCGTCCGTTCGCGGTCCTGTCTGCTTCATGTCGTACTCCTGTAGAGCAATAGGCGTACCGTGGACATCCATGACCATCCTAAGTACCTATGTGGAAGCGATTTACGGCGGTGGCCGTCACCCTTCCCGGTCCGCGACCGAGGGCCCGTTTGTAACCGTCGGTAACGGCTGCTCCGAGATCAAGGGCAGCCGAACGGTGGCGGCGAGGCCGCGGGGCGCCCGATCGCCCAGGACCAGCTCCCCCTGGTGCAGGCGTACGATCTTGAGCGCCGTCGCCAGGCCCAGCCCCAGGCCCCCGGCCTTCGTGGTGAAGAACGGCCGCAGCGTGCCGCGCACGCTGGCGGGCATCCCCGGACCATCGTCGGCGACCACCACGGCGAGGCGGCCGCCGTCGACGCGCCAGTCGATCCAGACGTGGCCTCCCGGCCCGGCGGCCTGGCGCGCGTTGCGGACGAGGTTCTCGAACGCGTGCTCGAGCAGGTCTTCGTCGGCGCGGAGGTCCACCTCGCCGCCCTCGCGCAACACGATGCGGGCGCCCGGCCCGTCGGACTCGTGAGCGGCCACGCGCGCGAGCATCCGCGAGACGGAGAACGTGCCGAGGTTCAGCGTCTCGCGCTTGATGAAGTCCATGAACCGGCGGATGAGCGTGACCAGGCTCTCGCACTCCTGCTTGATGCGGCCGGCGGCCTCGCTCGCCGCGGCCGTGGCGCCCTCCTGCTCCGCCAGGCGCGCGTAGCCGAGGATCGTGTTCAGCCCGTTGCGCACCTCGTGGACCATGCCCGCGGTCAGCTCACCCGCCCGGACCATGGCGTCGCGGTCCCGCAGCTCCTCCTCCATCCTTTGCCGCTCGGACTGGTGCAACCTGACCTGGGCCTGGCCCTGGTCCCGCAGCCGCTCGAGCGCGGTGTGGTAGGCGTCGAGGACGCGCGGCGGGGCCGAGACGGTCCGCTCGCGCACGGGTAGCACGGCCATCACGCCGGCCAGGAGCAGCGCCAGGAGCGTCGCCGCGTGGCCGAGCAGCAGGCGCCGCTGCTCGCGCATCGCCTCCACGAGCTCGGGCGCGGGCACGGCCAGCCGCAACACGACGCTCTCCTTCCCCGCCTGCAGACCGGCGTAGAGGAGCAGGCGCGACTCGGACTCCGCCACCGGCCCCACGACGAGGACACGGCCGGTGCGCAGGCTCGAGACGTCAGCCGGCCGGGGCCAGTGCACGATCGGTGCCGCCGCCGGATATCCCGCCAGACGACGGCCGTCGGCCGCGAACACCTCGGCCGTGGTCGCATGGACGGCGCGCAGGGCCCGGTCGAGCGCGCCGTGCCACGGCGGCGCGCCGGCGGCGAGGAAGGCCGTGACCTCGGGCCGCACGGCGCGGAACTCCGCCTCGAGGGCCGCTTTCGCGCGCTCGCGCCGCAACGCCTGCCCCTGCAGCGCGCCGCCCAGGCTCTGCACTTCGATCACGCCCGCGGCGATCACCGCGGCGCCCGTCATCAGGCGCAGGGGCGACCGGCTCAGCTCAGAGAGCAAGCAGTCCCCGGTACCAGGCCAGGAGCGGCTCCCCCACGAATACGACGGCGATGCCGGCCAGGCCGAGGAACGTTCCCAGCGGCAGCTTGTGCTGGCTGGTGCGCCCGCCGAAGAGCATGAGCGAGACACCGACGGCCGTTCCCATCACGCTCGCCAGGAAGACCGTCAGCAGCATCCCTTGCCAGCCGAGGAACGCGCCCAGCATGGCCGTCATCTTCCAGTCGCCCTCCCCCAGCGCGTCGACGCGGCGGAAGCGCTTCCAGGCCAGCGCGATGGCCATGAGCGCGAGGTAACCGCCGGCGGCGGCGGCCAGGGCACCCGGTGCCGTCGGCGGGCCGGGCAGCAGGCTCGCGAGAAGGCCCAGGAGGATGAAGGGCTTCGTGATGAGGTCCGGGAGGATCTGCCACTCGAGGTCGACGAGGCTCAGCACGATGAGAGCCGTCACGAGCGCCATCATGGCCAGGGTGCGCGGCGTGGGTCCCATGAGCTCGGCCAGTGCGAGGTAGGCGAGGCCGTTGGCGGCCTCGACGAGCGGGTAGCGCACCGAGATCGGCGCTCGGCACCGGCGGCAACGCCCGCGCAGGAGCAGGTAGCTCAGCACCGGCACGTTGTCCCAGGGCCGGATGCGCGCGCCACAGCGCGGACAGCTCGAGGGCGGCCGGCCGACCGACTCCTTCCGCGGCAGCCGGTGGATGCAGACGTTGGCGAAGCTGCCGACGATGAGACCCAGGACGAGGGCGCCCCATTCCCAGAAAGGCGATTCCAGAAACGGCGAAAGGAGCAGGTCTCCGATCATCCGAAGTCCGGGCGATCTTCCCGCTCCGCGCAGGCGGAGTCAAGGAGACCGCAGTATCATCCGCGCGGATGCCGGACGCACGGACTTCGCCGTCTCGGCCTGCGCACCGGTTGCTCGGGCCGCCTTCGGGCCGGTTCCGCCTCGCCCGCCGGCTCGATCCCACCGTCCTGCTGATCGTCACCGGCATCGCGGTGGCCACGCTCTTCGTGGGGGCGATGCTCGCGGCGACCGACGGCCACTTCGTCCCCCAGGTCGTGGACCTGTACGTGATCGGCCAATACGCCCGCGCCATGGCCGAGGGCCACCCCTTCCAGTACAACGCGGGCGAGCCGCCGTCCATGGGCGCGACGAGCCTCCTGCACACCGCGTGGCTCGCGGCCGGCCACGCCGCCGGCTTCCGCGGCGAGTGGCTGGTCGCCTTCGCCGTGGCCACGGGGATCGCGCTCTACCTCGGCACCGTGGCGCTGGCGCGACGTCTCGGCCGGCGGCTCGGGGGCGAGCGGGAGGGTCTGCTCGCGGGCGCGCTCGTGGCCCTCGGTGGACCGGTCGTCTGGGGATTCCTCTACGGCTCGGACATCGCGCTCTTCCTGTTCCTCTGCCTGTGGCTGCTCGAGCGGATGGTGGCGGCGTGGGCCACGGGCGCGGTGGGAGGTGCCGTGGTCGCCGGCACCCTCGTCGCCCTGGCGCGGCCGGAAGGGCTGCTGCTGGCGATGGCGCTGGGCCTCGCCTGGACGCTGGGTTCCGGGCGGACTCGCCGCCACGCGCTCGTCTGGGTGCCCACCGCGGCCGGGCTGGCGCTGCTGCTCGCGATGCGTCTTGTGACCGGGACGTGGATCGGCAGCTCCGTGGCGGACAAGTCCCTCGTCGCGAGCTACGGTATCGTCGCGACCGCGGGTGCCGTCGCCGACTACGCGATCGACGTGGTGCGCGGCCTGCTGCTCGGGTTCTACCCCTCCCAGACGCCGGTCGGCTTCAATCGGGGCTGGGCCTCGCTGTACTTCCCGCCGCTGGGCCTCGTTCTCGTCCTCGTCGCGCTCGTCCACGGCCGGGCGCCGGAGCGCCGCGCGGCGCGATGGTGGGCGGGGTCCGTGGCGGCGGTGGCCCTGGCCCTGTCGCCCAACCTCTTCCTCGGGGTCCAGTTCAATCGCTACGTGCTCTGGGCCGTGCCCGGCCTGCTGGTGCTGGTCGCGGTGGGACTCGGTGCCCTGACGCGCCTTCTCTCCGGCGGCGACCCGCCGCTCGAGCGAAGCCTCTTCCGCGCGGGCGCGGGCCTGTTCATCGCCCTGGGCGCGCTCTCGACCGTCCGGTTCGCCGTGATCTACGGCGACATGGCGGGGGAGGTGTACCGGCGCGACGTGGCCGCCGCCGAGTGGATCACGCGCCACCTGCCGCGGGGCGCGGGCATGGCCAACCTGGCCACGAGCGTCGAGTACCTGACCGGCCACCGCAACCTGAACCTGCACGGTGTCACGAGCCCGGCGTTCTTCGGCGGGCGCGCCACCGAGCGCGACGCGGGCTCGCTCGCGGGCCTGGCGCGCCTGAGCGCCGCCCAGAGGCCGCCCTACCTCATCACCACGCGCTCGGCCGTGGAGGGCAGCGCGACCGTCCGCGCGATCGTGGACGGACCGCCGCTGTTCCGGACCGCCAGCGGCGGCGACGAGATCGAGATCTACCGCGTCCGCTACGACCTCGTGGGCACGGGCGCCGCGCATCACCTGCCCCAGACCGCCGCGGCCGTGGCCGGCCTGCGCGAGGTCGACCGGCTCAACGTCGGGGACGCGCGCGACGAGGCGGCCCATCGCTACCGTGTCCGCTCGCGCCTGGGCAGGGCCGCGCTCGGCGCCACCGTGCGCGTGGAGAGCTACGCCACCGGTGCGCGCGTGGCGGACACCGGTCGCGCCGTCCTGGGCAGCGAGGCGTTCGACGTACGGACCACACCCGGGCGTGACCTCGTGCTCGTGCTGCGCACGGCCCCGGCGCTGGAGGCGACCGTGCTGCGGCTCGGGGCCGGCAGCGTGGTCGAGCTGGACTTCCCGGAAGCCGCCCTGGCCGTCAAGGCCGACGGGCGCCCGGCCGGGGACGTCCGCCGGCGGCCGGCGGCCGGCTGGGACGAATGGGTCCTGCGCCTGCCCGGCTCCCTCCTCCGCAGCGAGCGCACCCGGCTCGAGATCGCGGGCCGTTACGCATCCTTTTATTACTGGGCGTACCAGTGAGGCGCGTTGCCGCCGCCGGGGCCGGCATGGTAAGGTCGCCTGGCTTCGGATGGTGTTGACCGGCCAGAGGGTAGTCGTGACCGGCGGCGCCGGCTTCCTCGGCCGCCACGTTTCCGACCAGTTCCGCGCCAGGGGCGCCGAGGTCGTCGTTCCGCGCAAGAGCGACTACGACCTCGTCCAGCGCTCCGCCGCCTGCCGCCTGATCAAGGACACGAAGCCGACCCTCGTGGCGCACCTGGCCGCCCGCGTCGGGGGCATCGGGGCCAACCGCGAGAACCCCGGGTCGTTCTTCTACGACAACCTCATGATGGGCGTGCAGCTCCTCGAGGAGTGCCGCCTGCAGGGCGTGCCCAAGGTCGTGACCGTGGGCACGATCTGCTCCTACCCGAAGCTCACGCCGGTGCCGTTCCGCGAGGAGGACCTCTGGATCGGGTATCCCGAGGAGACCAACGCGCCCTACGGGCTCGCCAAGAAGATGCTGCTCGTCCAGTCGCAGGCCTACCGCCAGCAATACGGCTGCAACTTCGTCCACGTGTTGCCCGTCAACCTCTACGGTCCCGGCGACAACTTCGATCCCGCCTCGTCGCACGTGATCCCGGCCCTGGTCAAGAAGGTGCAGGACGCGCTGGACGGCGGGGCGGGACACGTCGAGGTGTGGGGCACGGGAGCGGCCTCGCGCGAGTTCCTCTACGTCGAGGACGCGGCGCGCGGCATCTGCATGGCCGCGGAGTCCTACGACGGCGCCGAGCCCGTGAACCTCGGCGCGGGCTTCGAGATCCAGATCCGCGACCTGGCCAAGCTCATCTGCCGCATCATGGGGTTCCGGGGCGAGATCCGGTGGGACGCCGGCCAGCCGGACGGCCAGCCGCGGCGAAGCCTCGACACCTCGCGCGCGGAGAGGCTGTTCGGCTTCCGGGCCGCGGTCGGTTTCGAGGACGGGTTGCGGAGGACGATCGATTGGTACAGGCAGCAGCGCTCGCCGACGACGCCCCGCTGAGCGATCCCGTCCTCGAGAGGGTCCGCGCCTTCTACGAGGGGAACCACGAAGGGATCGAGAAGGCGCGGCACGCCCGCCGCTACTTCTACGGCTATCTCACCCGCGTGCTGCGGGCGCGCATCCCGGCCGGCCAGCGCGTCCTCGACGTCGGCTGCGGCTCCGGACACCTGCTGGCCGCGCTCGAGCCGTCGCTGGGCGTGGGCATCGACGTCGCGCCCAGCGCGGTCAAGGCGGCGCGGGGCGCCTACCCCGGCCAGAACCTCCACTTCTTCGAGGGTGACGGAGCCGACCCGCGCCTGCTTTCGCAGGTCGGCGGCCCGTTCGACGTGGTCGTGCTCGTCAACGTCGTCACCCACCTCACGGACGTGCAGCGGGCGCTCGAGACGCTGCGCGCGGTGTGCCACCCGCGCACGCGGGTCTTCATCTACAGCTACAGCCGCCTCTGGCAGCCGGTCCTCCGCCTGACCGAGCTCCTGGGGTTGAAGCACCGCCCGCCGCCCGACGCCTGGCTTCCCCCCGAGGAGGTGCGGGCCATGCTGCGCCTGGCGGACTACGAGGTGGTGCGCCACGAATACCAGATCCTCTTCCCCGCCTACGTGCCCCTCGTCTCGGACCTGCTGAACCGTTACCTGGGCCGGCTGCCCGGGATCGAGTGGCTCTCGCTGATGTACGGCCTGGTGGCCCGGCCCGCGCCCAACCGGTTCCCGGGCGGGCGCGCGTCGCGCCCGAGCACGAGCGTGATCGTGCCCTGCCGGAACGAGGCCGGGCACATCCGCTCGCTGGTCGCGCGCCTGCCCGACCTGGGGCCCGACGCCGAGTTCCTCTTCGTCGAAGGCCACTCCACCGACGACACGCTGGCCGTGCTGCGCCAGGTGCTGGCGGAGAACCCCACCCGCCCCTTCCGCCTGCTCAAGCAGGAGGGCCGCGGCAAGGGCGACGCGGTGCGGCTGGGCTTCACCCGGGCGCGCGGCGAGGTCGTGCTCATCCTCGATTCGGACATGGGGGTGGCCCCCGAGGACATCCCCAAGTTCGTGGACGCGCTCGTGCGCGGCAAGGGCGAGATGATCAACGGCTCGCGCATGGTGTACCCGATGGAGGGCGAGGCCATGCGCTTCCTGAACATGCTGGCGAACAAGGCCTTCGCCTTCCTCTTCTCGTGGGTGCTTGGCCAGCAGGTGCGCGACACGCTGTGCGGGACGAAGGCCCTGTACCGCGAGGACTACGAGCGCATCGCGGCCAACCGCGCCTACTTCGGGGACTTCGACCCGTTCGGCGATTTCGACCTGCTCTTCGGCGCGGCGCGCCTCAACCTCGAGATCGTGGACGTGGCGGTGCGGTACCACGAGCGCCGCTACGGCCAGACCAACATCTCCCGCTTCCGGCACGGCTGGCTGCTGCTGCGCATGAGCCTGTTCGCCGCGCGCAAGCTCAAGTTTGTCTGAAGCGCGGCCCGGTCCCGGCAAGGGCCCCTCCGGGAGCCGCCTCGCGCGGGAGATCGAGTTCCACCGCTCGATCGCCGACCGGGCCGAGCTCGTCTGGAACTGGGACACCCCCGCGGGACGGAGCCGCGCCGAGCGCCGGGCCGCGCTGTTCGTGGAGCACGCCCTCCTCGGCGCGGGCCGGAGGGCGCTGGAGGTGGGCTGCGGCACGGGGCTGTTCCTGGACCAGGTGGCGCGGAGCGGCGCCACGCTGCACGCGCTCGACCTCTCGACGCACCTACTGGCGCGGACGCGCGCGCGGGTCGCGGGCCACGCGCACGTCTCGCTCCAGTGCGGCAACGCCGAGCAGATGCCCTACCCGGACGCCTGCTTCGACGCCGTCTACGGCAGCTCGGTCCTCCACCACCTCGACCTCGACCGCGCGCTGCGCGAGGTGTTCCGCGTGCTGCGCCCGGGCGGGCGGGCGGTGTTCACCGAGCCGAACATCGTGAACCCGCAAGTCGCGGTCATGTTCCACCTCGGCGCCACGAAGAGCTACTTCGGAGTGTCGCCCGACGAGATGGCCTTCTCGCGTTTTCGCGCGGTGCGCGCGCTGCGCGCGGCGGGGTTCCGGGAGGGACACGCCACGCCCTTCGACTTCCTGCACCCTTCGACCCCCGCTTCCTGGGTCGCGGCCGTCTCGCGCCTGGGCCTGCGGGCCGAGCGGACGCCGGTCCTGCGCGAGATCGCCGGGTCTCTGCTCGTCCGGGCCGTGAAGCCGTGAACGGTTCCCGCGCCCGCCGCGTGCGATGAGCGCGCCGGCCCTTTCGGGCGCGCCCGCCGCGGCAGGGCCGGCCGCGGCGCCGGGGAGGGGCGCCCGGGCGGCGGCGGTCCTGGGCCTCGCCGCCATGGTGGCGTTCGTGCTGCGCGGGGCCCTGGCCGGCGGCGTGCTCTTCCGCCGGGACGTGCACCTCGTGTGGCATCCGCAGGTCGAGGCGTTCGTGCGCGCGGTGGCCGCGGGGTCGTGGCCGGTGTGGGATCCCGGCCCCATGTTCGGGCAGCCTCTCCTGGCAGACCCGAGCGCCATGGTCCTCTACCCCTTCACCTGGCTGAACCTCGTGCTGCGCCCGTGGACCTACTACACCGTGTTCGTCTGCGCGCACCTGCTCTTCTCGGCGCTGGGCATGCGCCTGCTTGCGCGCCGCCTGGAGCTGTCCCGCGGGGCCGCGTTCGTGGCCGCGGCGCTCTGGACCGTCTCCGGGCCCTTCCTGTCCCTCCTCGACCTCTGGCACCACTTCGCCGGCGCGGCCTGGATGCCGTGGGTGCTGCTGGCCGCGGACTCGGCGCTGCGCGCGCCCGCCCTGTCGCGTGCGCTGCGGTGGGGTGGCGCCATGGGCGCGCAGATCCTGGCCGGCTCGGCGGACATGTGCGCGATGACGGGCCTGGTCGCGCTCGGGCTCCTGGCCACCCGCGCCGACCGCGGCGACCTTGCGGGACGGGCGAACCGCCGCCGGCTGGGCGTGGCGGCCGTCGCCGCTTCGTTCGCCCTGGCCCTGTCCGCCGGCCTGTGGATGACCGCGCTCGACGTGGCCGCGCGCTCGGACCGCGCATCGCTGCCGGAGCAGATCCGCACCTACTGGTCCGTCCACCCGCTCGGCCTGGCCCAGACGCTCCTGGCCGGGCTGTGGTCGGGCCTGCCGCTGAGCGCGGAGTGGCGCGCCGCGCTGTTCGAGTCCCGCGAGCCGTTCCTGTCCTCGCTCTACCTGGGGTTGCCGGCGCTGGCGCTGGTGGGCGCGGCCCTGGCCGGGCCGCGCCACCGCGTGCGGACGCTCCTGGCGGTGGTCCTCATCGCCTCGCTGCTCCTCGCCCTGGGCCGCCATGCGCCCTTCTACGACGTGCTGGTCGCGCTGCTGCCCCCGCTGCGCATCCTGCGCTATCCGACCAAGGCGATGGTGCCGGCCGCGCTGGCCTGGACGCTCCTGGCCGGCATCGGCTTCGACGTCTGGGCGCGGAAGGCGCCCGTCGCGCGCCGGCGCTGGGCGCTGGCCGTGCTCGGACCGCTGGCGGCCGCGCTCGCCGCCGCCACGACGGGCGCCACCCTGTTCGCCGCGTTTCCGGACTGGGCCGCCGCCAAGCTCCTGTCGCCGGCGGCCCTCGAGGCGGAACGGAGCCTCTCCGTGGCGGCGGTGGCGCTGGGCGTGGGAGCGCTGCTGGCGGTGGCCACGCTGGGCCTCGCCGCCTGGCGCGCGCGTTCCGTGCGCGCGGCCCGCGTCGCCGCCGTCGCCCTGGCCGCGCTTGCCGTGGCGGACCTCCTGGCGGCGCATCGCCACACCCAGCCCGTCGCGCCCCGTGAGTTCTACACGCACCGGCCGCCCGTGGTGGAGGCGCTAGAGCGGATCCCGCACGGCCGCCTGTACGCCTACGACTACACGCGCGGCGACGCGGCACGGTTGCGCCGGGCGGGAGCCGAGGGTCCTCTCGCGCGCGCGCCGGAAGGGTGGCCGCTCGAGGCGGCCCTGGCCATGGCCATGCAGATGCACCTAGCACCCGCCACCGCCGGCCGCTGGGGCCTGCGCACCGCCTACGACATCGACTACCGCGGCCTCTACCCGCACGACGTGGCCCAGCTCACGCTCCTCCTCCGCGCCCTGGAGGGCACGCCGGCGCACGCCCGGCTGCTGCGCCTGGGCGGCGTGAGCCACGTGGTCGCGCTGCACGTGGAGGGGCTCGAGGACCTGCGGCCCGTGGCGGAGTTCCCGGGCCTGTATCCCGAGCCCACGCGCCTGTTCGCGGTCCCGGACCCGCGGCCCCGGACCTACGCCGTCGGCGCCGCGCGAGCGGCCGCGGGCGTGGACGCCTTCCGCATGCTGGTCCAGGGCGACCTCGACCCCGCGCGGGAGGTGTTGCTGTCGGACCGGCCGCCCACCGCGGCCCCCGCCGGGTTCCAGGGCGTGAGCCGCGTGGTCGAGGAGCACCCCGACCGCGTCGTGCTCGAGGCGACGCTCAGCGCCGGCGGCTACGTCGTCCTGCTCGACAGCTTCGCGCCGGGCTGGCGGGCGCGCGTGGATGGCGCGGCCGTCCCGGTCGTGGCGGCCAACCTCGCCTTCCGCGCGGTCGAAGTGCCCGCGGGCACGCATCGGATCGAATACGTGTACCGGCCCCCGTGGATGCTGGCGGGGCTGGCCCTCTCGGCCGCCGCCGCCCTGACCGGCCTGGCGGCCGCCCTGACGGCCCTGCGAGGGGCGTCGGCGCGAGGGGCGTCGTGAGCCGCGAACGGCTCGACGACCATCGCCGGCTCTGGCAGGCCAAGCCCGTGCTGCGCGATGTGTACGCCGTGTGGTTCGATGCGCTGCTCGAGTCGCTCCTGCCCGCGGCGAGCGTCCTGGAGGTGGGGGCGGGGCCCGGCTTCCTGGCCGCGCACGCCCGGGAACGCCCGGTGCCGGGGCGCTGGATCGCCGCCGACCTCGTCCCGGCGCCCTGGAACGACCTGGCCGCAGACGCGACGCGCCTCCCCTTTCCCGCCGCGGCCTTCGACGCGATCGCGGCCGTCGACCTCGTGCATCACCTCGACCGCCCGGCGGCGTTCTTCGAGGAAGCGCGCCGCGTGCTGCGCGGCGGCGGGCGCATCGTGGCCGTCGAGCCCTGGGTGACGCCGCTGTCCTTCCCCGTCTATCGCTGGCTGCACCAGGAAGGCTGCCGGCCGGGCCTCGATCCCTGGCGGCCCTTCGGCGAGAGCGCGGCCGGCGGCAAGGACCCCTTCCAGGGCGACGCGGCGGTGGTGTGGTCACAGGTGCGCAAGACGGGCGCGGCGCGTTGGCACGCGCTCGGGTTCGAAGCGCCGCGCGTGACCGTCCTCAACGGCTTCGCCTACCTGCCCACGCTCGGGTTCCGGTCCGGGTCCCTGGTTCCGCGGCGACTGCTCCCGCTGCTGATCGGACTGGACCGGGTCACCGCGCCCCTCGCGCGCTGGACCGGACTGCGCGCGCTGGTCGTCTGGCGACGTCGAGATTAGCTCGGCGGCCGGAACAGCTCGCCGAGGCGGATGGGGTCGAGGATCCCCTGGCCGACGTCCTGCACCTGGCCGCCCGGGCCCACGCGCACCGTCACCGGAACACGGTGCACCTTGTAGGTGTCGAGGAACGCGCGTCCGGGCGAG
>DATKEG010000234.1:0-6834 GCA_035544515.1 Vicinamibacteria bacterium
TGATGCAGGAAGGGCAGGAACACCGGCTGCAGGGGCAGGTCGTTCCAGAACGTGTCGAGGGTGGACGTCCATACGAGCGCACGTCCCTGGCCGAGGCGGTGCTCGGCCAGCGCCACCGTCCCGTCGTCGAAGCGGGCCAGCACGCCCTGCCGGGCGTCGAGGGAGCGGTAGCGGAAGAACCGGGCGGTCGAGAAGTCGCCGCTGCGCGGCCCGCGGAACAGCTCGAACACCGGGTGCGCGTAGTCGAGGTGCGCGAGCGTGCCGCCCCAGTCGGACGAGCGGTCGGCGGCGGCGCCCGGGCGGCTTCCCAGCAGGCCGGGCGCGTCCGCCCCCCAGCCGGAGACGCTCTCTTCGCCCAGCGCGACCAGCACTCCTCCGCCCTTTTCCACGAACGCGCGGAGCCTCCCCAGCGCGGGAGCGGGCAGGGCGACGTCGTTGAGCACGACCACCGCGCTCGTGGCCAGGTCTTCCGGGACGAGCGCGGCGGCGGGCTTGACGTCCACGCGGAAGCGCGGGCGGTGTCCGATCTGCAGGGCGCGGCGGAGGTAGAGGCTGCGACGGCCGGGCGCCCCGGCGCTCTCCAGGACCAGCACGCGCAGGTCGCCCCCGGGGGCCAGGACGAACGAGAAGGCGTCGTCGTGCGGCAGTCCGTCGGGCGGCGACGCCTTCACCGCGGCGCGCGCCGGCGCGCCGGGCAGCGGGAAGGGCTCGAAGGTCACGGTGGCGGAGGTGTTCGCGGCCAGGCTCGCCTTCCGCTGGCGCACCGGCCGGCCGTCCACCTCCAGCGCCACGTCGAGGCCGTCCACCGCGCGCGTGCCCTTGTTGACGAGGCGCGCGGCCGCCACCACGCGCTCGCGGCCGGCCTCGTAGTCGCGGGAGAGCTCGACGCCGGTGATGGCCAGGTTCGAGGCGGCGCCCGCGGACACGTCCACCCAGGTGAGGGTGGCGCCCGCGGGCAGGCGGACCTCGTCGCGGCCGTCCCAGCCGGTCTTCTGGAAATCGGTGACGAGCACGACCTCCTGGCGGGGCTGGCTCGACGCCTCGAGCATCTCCGCGGCCAGGCGCAGGGCGGGCGCGTAGCGCGTGGCCCCGAAGCCGGGCGGCGCGGCCTCGAGGGCGGCGGCGAGGCGCGCGCGGTCGGCGGTGGGCTCGCCGCTGGACTCGGCGACGGTGTCGAAGAGGACGAGGCTGGCGCGGTCCTCGGAGGTGAGCTCCGCCAGCGCGCGGCGCGCCGCGTCCTTCGCCTTCGTCCAGCGATCGCCGTAGGCCAGGCTGCCGGACCGGTCGAGGAGGACCACTCGCGTCCGCGCCCCGCCCGGCGCCGTCGCGGCCTGGCTCGGCGTGGCCAGGAAGGGCCGGGCGAAGGCGAACGCGAGCAGTGCCAGGGCGACGCAGCGCAGGGAGAAGAGCAGCCAGTGGCGGAGCGTCTGCCGCCGGGACGAGCGGTACGGTATGCGCTGCAGGAACATCAGGGACGGGAAGGGGACGGTCTCGCTGCGCGCGCGGTGCGTCAGGTGGACGAGGATGGGCACCGAGAGGGCGGCGAGGCCTGCGAGGAACAACGGCGTGAGAAAACCCATGAGCAGTGCCGGGTGCCGGTGCCAAGTGTAGCGCAGCACCTTGCTTCCCCGCATGGCGTCCAGGCCGGTGGACCCGCCCCGGCGCCGGGACGGGCCGGACCATCGTTCGTGCGGCCGGCGACTTGGCCACCGGGCCGAGTCGAAGGGAACGACCTACCTCACCCTCACCAGTCGCTCCCGGCGCGACAGATAGCTGAAGAGCGCGTGGTCGAGGGGTTTCGAGGTGTCGAACAGGGCGTAGTCCACGCGGTTCTCGCCGAGCATCCGCGACAGGGTCTTGATGTGCTCGCCGATCAGCTCCTGGTAGCGTGCGCGGGCTTGCTCGGGCACGACGGGAATCCTCTCGCCGCTCTCCAGGTCCTCGTAGCTGGCCGGCCGGTCGAAGGGGAAGGTCAGCTCCGCGGGGTCCAGGAGGTGGAAGACGATCAGGTCGCTCCCGCGCCGGCTCAGGCTGGCCACCGCGCTCAGCACCGCGCGCGGGTCCTCGTACAGGTCCGAGATGAGGACGAGGATGCCGCGGCGGTGGCTGGCCTCGCCGGCCTTGCGCAGGGGACGCGCCAGCTCGCCGCGCCGGGGAGGCCCGGCCGCCCCCGCCCGCTCGAGCGTGTGGAGCAGGATGGGCAGGTGTTTGGCGGACGGGGGCACGAACTCCACCACGTCGTCGTCGAAGGTGACGAGCCCGACGCGGTCGCGCTGCTTGCGGGACAGGTAGGCCAGGCAGGCGGCCAGGTAGCGCCCGTAGTCGAGCTTGGTCAGAGAGTGGCTGGTGAAGCGCATCGAACGCGAGACGTCGAGGAGCTGGACGAGGTCCGTGTTGGAGTCGGCCTCGAACTCCTTGAGGTAGAACCGGTCGCTGCGCCCGAACAGCCGCCAGTCGATGCGGCGGATGTCGTCGCCGGGCATGTAAGCGCGGTGCTCGGCGAAGTCGATGGAGCGGCCGAGGTAGGGCGAGCGGTGCAGGCCGGAGAGGAAGCCTTCCACCACCACGCGGGAGAGCAGCTCGACGTTGCCTATCCGGGCCAGGACCTTCGGGTCGAGGAACCGGCTCTGTCCCTGGCTGCGGACGGGCGCTTCGCTCACATCCCCGACCGCGGCCGGGGTACCGCGGCCAGCAGCTCGTTCACGATGCGCGTCTTGCTGATGCGTTCGGACTCCGCGTGGAAGTTGGTGAGGATGCGATGGCGGAAGACGGGCTGGGCCAGGGCGCGGATGTCGTCGAAGCTCACGTTGTAGCGGCCGCCCATCAGCGCACGCGCCTTGCCGCCCAGGACGAGATACTGCGCCGCGCGCACGCTCGCGCCGTACTCCACCCATTGCTTCACGAACTCGGGCGCGCCCTCCCCCGGCCGGCTGGTGCGGGCCAGGTCCACCGCGTAGCGGATCACCTCGTCCGCCACGGGCACCCGGCGCACGAGCTGCTGGAAGGCGACGATGTCCGGGCCCGTCACCGTGCGCTCGAAGCGCAGGTCCTGCACGGCGGTGGTGTTCGCCACCACCTGCGCCTCCTCCTCCGCCGGCAGGTAGTCGATCACGATGTCGAACATGAACCGGTCGAGCTGCGCCTCGGGCAGGGGGTAGGTGCCCTCCAGCTCGATCGGGTTCTGGGTGGCGAAGACGAAGAACGGCTCCTCCAGCACGTAGGTCTTGCCCTGCACCGTGACCCGGTGCTCCTGCATGGCCTCGAGCAGCGCCGACTGCGTCTTGGGCGGCGTGCGGTTGATCTCGTCGGCCAGCACGATGTGGCTGAAGATCGGGCCCGGCGTGAAGATGAGGTGCCGGCGGCCCGTCTCCGGGTCCTCCTGGATGATGTCCGTGCCCGTGATGTCGGAGGGCATGAGGTCGGGCGTGAACTGGATGCGCGAGAACTTCAGGTCCAGCACCTGGGCCAGGGTGTGGATGATGAGGGTCTTGGCCAGGCCGGGCACGCCGGTGATGATGCTGTTGCCGCCCACGAACAGCGAGATCAGCACCTGCTCGACCACGTCGTCCTGGCCCACGATCAGCTTGCGCAGCTCGGCCAGGATGCGCTCGCGCCCCTTCTTCATCTGCTCGGCCAGGGCGAGGTCGTCGGGGGCGGGCGTCTCTCGAACCGTGGTGTTCATGCGGGCCTCAATGGGTCATGCCGTAGATGACGTAGTCCACGCCGAACTTGTAGGCCTCGTTCGAGATCTCGATCGGCACCCAGTCGGTATCCGACCATTCCCAGTACTCGCTGAGGTCCTGGTTGTAGTTGACCACCATCATGAGGCGCTTGCGCGGGTCGTTGTCCTCGAACACGCCGAGCACGGTGGCCGGGAACCCGCGGAAGTAGGGGTGGTGGAAGGTGCGCACGTCCACGCGGAAGAAGGAGTCGAAGACGGGGTGGGACGGGTCGAGCGTGACCAGGTGCGCGCCGGGCAGCACCCGCCGCATGGCCTGCTCGAAGTTGGCCCATTGCGGCCCCGCGAAGTCGTCCACGATCAGGAAACCGCCCTTGAGGAGATAGTTCCGCAGGTTTCGCGCCTCGTCGTCGGTGGGGCGCCAGAAGCCGACCTCGCACAGGTACGCCAGCGGGTACTTGAACAGCTCGGGGTCGTCCAGGTCGAGGATGTTCCCGCGCGGGGTGTTCACGTCCAGCGTGGTCAGCTCGGCGAGCATCTTCGTGAAGTGCGCCTCCGCCCGCGGGTAGTCGTGGTTCCACTTGAGGTCGAGGCCCCACATGTAGTTGCCGGGACCCCAGCGCGTGGGATCGAAGCGGACGCGGACGAAGGTGAACTTCCCGTTGTACGGCGTGTTCTCGTACTGGACCTGCGGATGGGAGAGGTCCACCGCGCCCAGCAGGCTGCTCGCGGCCAGGCTCGCCGCCAGCAGCGGCAGCTTCACCGGGAGGCTCCCGGGGAAGGCCCGGCGCCACGGTGCAGCCTGAGCAGCAGCTCCTGCGCCCTCCGGAAGCGCGGCGCCAGCTCCAGCGCGCGCACCACCTCGCGGCGCGCGCCCGCGGCGTCGCCGGCCTCCACGAGGGCGAGCGCGAGCTGGTACAGCGCCTCCGGCCGGTCCACGGGATCGAGCGCGACGAGCGACCGGCGGGCGCGCACCACGCCCGCGGGGTCTCCGCGCGCGCCGTGGAGGGCGGCGAGCCGCTGGTGGGTACCGGGGTCGAACGGCCAGATGTAGAGCGCGCGTTCGAGCGTCGCGGCCGCGCCCGCCGCGTCGCCCTCGTCCTCGAGCGCCTTGGCCAGCTCCAGGTGGGCGCGGTAGTGCCGCTCGTTGATGGCGGTGAGCCTGGCCAGCTCCTCCGCCATCCGGCGCGCTTCGCCCTTTTCCTTGTGGATCATGGCCAGGAACCAATACGGGCTGTTGTCGCCGCCGTACTCCGGAAAGAGCGCGCGCGCGCGCTCGAGGCGCGGCTGCGCCTCGGCGAGCTTCTTCTGTCCCACGAGGGCGACCCCGGCCGCCAGCTCCTTCTCGAACTCGGCCAGGCCGGAGAGCGGACCGGCGTAGCGCTCCTTCAGGTGCGCGAGGAACCCGCGGTCGAACTCCTCCAGCGAGGTGGACAACACGCCGCGGAAGGCCTCCTCGGTCGTGCGGCCTTCCCGGTAGGCCTTGAGGAGGTCGAGCACCGCCGCGAACCCGCGCTGTGCCTCGATCCACTCGGCCACCAGCGACGCCTGGTAATACGAGATCCCGATCTGGTCGGGCCCGGTGGGGCGCACGAAGCCGTTGTTGAGCTCGCCGATGGGCAGGAGCTCGTCCGCCCGCAGCGCCTCGAGGAACTCGACGCCGAGGTCGTCGCCCCAGCCCGGCCGCGCGCGGCGCTCCTCCAGCACCGACAGTCCCTCGCCGAGCCAGCGCGGGACCTCGCCGTCGCTGGCCCCGAGGGTGACGGTGTGGGCCAGCTCGTGCCAGAGCGTCGAGCCCCAGTTGAACTGGCCGATCTCGCGCGCCGAGGGCGAGTCGAGGGCGAGGACGGGGCCGAAGCAGGCCCCCAGCGCGCCCAGGCCGGCCAGGCCCACCGTGCGCACGGAGAAGTCGCCGTGGCTCGGGTACACCTCGATGCGGATCGGGACCGCCGGAGAGAAGCGGTACCGCTCGGCCAGCCGCGTGTAGGCGTCCTCCGCCAGCTCCGCCACGTACGGGGCCAGGAGCGCCGACTCCTTGCCGTGGATGAGGAGCCGGAAACGCGGCGTGGTCGTCTCCACGTACTGCGGGAACGTGTCGAGCAGGTCGAGCGTGTTCTTGATCCACACGTTGTAGGGATCGCCCGCGAACGACGCGTCCAGGCTCTTGCGGCCCGCCTCGATCTGCCCGATGCGGAGCTGGTTGAGCCCGAGGAGGCCGAAGCCCCGCCAGGAGCGGCCGTCGAGCGCGACGGCCTGCGCGGCGAAGTCCACGGCCTCGGCGTAGAGCCGGTTGCGCACGCAGACCTCGGCCACCGTGTTGTAGAACTCCGCGTTCCGGGGGTTGAGCGCCAGCGCCTTCCGGCGCGCCTCCTCGAAGCCCGCCCGGTCCTCCTGCAGGTAGCGGGCCGCGGCGAGCACGGCGAGCGCGGGCTGCGAGGCGGGGTTGGCGGCGAGCACGCCTTCGGCCAGCTCCGCCGCGTCCGCGAAATCCTCCTGCGCGACCTTGATCTCGGCCAGGAAGAGCCGCGCCTCGGCCAGGTTCGGGTTCGCCGCCAGGCTGCGCTCGACCAGCTCGACGACGCCGGGAGCGCCGTCGAAGTCGCGCACGCGCGCCAGGGCCAGGAGCGCACGCGCATGCCCGGGCTGGCGCTCCAGCGCCTCCGCCACCGTGGCCGCGGCGTCGGCGCCGTTGTACTTCTCGAGGAACAGCTCGGCCAGCTTCACGCGCGCGTCGAGGTTGTCGCGGTCGGCGGCGATGGCCTCGTCGAAGGCCTTCAGCGCGTCCTTGAAGAGCTCCGGGTCCTCCGCGCCCAGGTACCGGCAGGCCGTGCCCACCGCGGCCAGCTCTTCGGAGGCCAGGTCGTCGCGGCCGTTGTAGGCGTCGATCAAGCGATGAAAGCCCTTCGTCGCCTCGTCCCGCTCGCCCTTCTCGAAGCGGAGGATGGCCAGGTTCACCTCGGCCACCAGGGCGTCCCGGGCGCGCCCGGCGATCGCCTTCTCGAACGCCGCCCGCGCCTCGTCGACCCGTCCGCCGCCGTGGAGCAGCTCGCCCAGCGTGTTCCACATCTCCGCCGACCGCGCGTTGTGGCCCATGAAGCCGCGGGCGGCCTCTTCCGCCTCGCGCCGGCGGCCGGCCTCGGCCAGGGTGCGGGCGA
>DATKEG010000235.1:0-16650 GCA_035544515.1 Vicinamibacteria bacterium
AGCCGAACGAGCGGCGCGACTCGACCGCCCAGGGCCGTCGCGGGCGGCAGCGCCCACGATCGGGGCCTGTGGTTTGGCGGCTTCCGTGTCGTGCTCACTCGTAGTAGGTCGCGCTGCAGCCGGGGGCTTCCCAGACCTGCACGCGGCGCAACAGGCGGCCTTCCTCCCCGAGGCCCTTGCGGACCTCCTGGAAGAAGTAGCGGGCGACCGCCTCCGCCGAGGTGCTCTGGCCGGCGAAGGCCGGATGCTCGTTCATGTCCTTGTAGTGGAAGCGCGCGGCGACCTCGCCCAGCGTGTGCTTCAGCCGCTCGAAGTCGATCACCACGCCGATGCGGTCGAGGCGGTCTCCCGCCGCCACCGCCTCCACGCGCCAGTCGTGCCCGTGCTGCGGCTCGATGGGCCGTCCGTTCTCGGTCAGGCGGTGCGTGGCGCAGAACGTCGTCTGGTAGGACACCTCGAACACACGGGTAATGTAGCTCAGAACGAGATGGTGAACGGCGTCGGACCGCCCGGGGGCGCCTGAGCGCCGAGCGGCTACGGCTCGGCGGCCACGGCCTCCCGGAGGAAGGCCGCCGTCAGACACGCCCCGTGAGCCTCCTCGATCTCCCGCGCGAGCGCTTCGAGCGCGGCGCGCCGCTCGCCCCGCCGGAGGGCCTCGTAGATCTCCAGGATCTTCGCGTCGGGCAGGCGGGTCAGCTCGGCCGCGCGCTCCAGGTTCCGGGCCAGCGCCGCAAAGCCGGCCTCCTCGGCGATCCGGGCCTGTTGGCGCAGGGTCTCCTCGTGGATGCCCAGATCGCCGGTGGCGAGTCGGCCCGCCTCCAGCTGCTCCCGCGTGATGTCCTCGATCGGCCGGCCGCTGGGCAGCGTGATCCGGGAGCGGGCCTCACGATAGAGGGGATACCTCACGCTCCCTGCCTTTCGGAACCTGCGTCGGCCTTCGCGGCGACGACGACGTCACGCAGGGACAGCTCGACCGGCAGGGCTCCCGGCGTCGCGGCTTCGACCTCTACGCGGTGCAGCAGGGTCGACTGCACGATGTGCTTGAGGCGGGCCATGTTGTCGATGCGCACGGGGACGGGCTCCGTGGACTTTCCGAGCGCGTAGCGGGCCGCGTTGCGCCCCAGCGACCGGTACGAATCGCCGGTGAGGTTCGGCGCGTGGCTCAGGAGCTCGAGGTTGTCGAGGGGTGAGAGGTCTCGCCGGTGGATCACCGCCGTTCCCCGCGACTGGATGCCGATCGCCACGCCCGAGCCCGACAGGCGGGCTGCCTCATGACCGATGAAGGCGCAGTCGGCCGTGTGCCGCACTCGAACCAGGCGGGCCGGAACCTGCTCCTGCCGGACGCCCTCGAGCACCCGCTCGACGACCTCGCGGTGGGACAGGCCTCCCAGCGTCGCGCCCAGCCGCCCACCGAAGGCCGGCCCCACCGCCACCACGACCTCGGGCGCATCACCAGGTCGAGCGGCGTCGCCTTCGTCGAAGATGTCCGGCGGTTCGCCGACGCGGCCGAGCGCGCGCGGGTCCACGGCGAACGGCACGTCCTCGAGCTGCCGGCGTCTCTCGCCCTCGACGCGCCCGCCCGTGCCGGGGCCGCTGTAGACATGGGGGTCGTTGACGGCGCTCACGGCCACGAGGTCAACGCCGTCCTCCACCAGGATCCCCGCGGGCTGGAGGTAGTCGCCCGCCGCGCGCTGGCGGGTCAGGGCCAGGAGCGCCTCCGCCTCCCGCGCGAAGCCGGTCCGCGCCAGCGCGGCGGCCAGGTCGAGGACCGTGGCGGGTGATTCGAGGAACCGCCGCGCGGCTTCGACGTCGGCCGACCGGGAGCGCGGCGGGAGATCGCCGCTGTCGCGCGCATCGACGGCGGCGTCCACCTCCGCCTCGCCGATGGCGGGAAGACCCATCTCCGTCCAGACGGCCTGCACCGCCGCGGCGGCGCGCCGCCGTACGCGGCGGACCTCGTCTTCGCCTTTCGGCGTGATGCCTCCGTCGAGGCCGAGGTCCCGCTGGACGAGCGTCCAGGCGTCGAGGTCGTTCGCGTCGAAGTTCCCCCCGCCGAAGAGGTTGTCCTGCCGCGGCATGACGCTGTAGCCGGAGGTCACGAAGTCCGTGCCCGGTATGAGCTGGAGCATGAGCTTGGCGGTCTTCCGCATCTCGCTGTGCGAGGCCATGGCGTCGTTGCCGCTGGCCACCTCGAGCCCGACGCTGGCCGCGATCAGGTTCTCGGCGAGCACGCCGCGGATCCCGCCGGGCAGCGACAGCGGCAGGGCGATGCAACTGATGGCTCCGTTCTGTATCCCCTGGCTGCCCGCGCCCTTGACCAGGAGGATGCAGCGCGCCTCGAGGTACAACATCGAGCGCCCGCGGGCATGGCCGAGCAGGACCTCGGATCCCGAGCCGGACGTGAAGCGCACCTTGACCCCGCGCGAGGCGTAGGCGGAGGCCAGGAAGGCCTTGGACCAGGGCGTGTCGTCCCCGTCCCGGAACGACTCCTCGTCGCCGTAGACCGAAAGCGTCTCCGCGTAGCTGACCAGGCCCTTCATGGCCAGGCGCAGGTTGACGCCCTCCTCGACCGCGGCCTGGGTGAGCACACCGGGGCGGCCCACCTGCGACCCGATCAGGATCGCAACGGCGTTGAGCGGGGCCATGCCGGCCACCCCCACCGTCGTCTCGACCTCGGCGAAGCCGCGCAGGCCCGCCTCGGCCGCGTCCGCGGCCAGGAGCGCGGGGTGATCGCGCAGGTTGGTGACGTGGGCCTGGTTGGCGATGCGGCTCCGCAGGCGCATCTTGCGGAGCGCGAGCATCATCTCGAGGACGTCCAGCTCGGCCATGACCTCGACCAGCCGGGCCGGGGTCAAGCCGCCGAACAGCCGGCGCACCTCCGAGGCCGCGACGTCCGGATGGAAGAGGCGCCTGGCCATCGAAAGAGGAGGAACGGCCATCGCTTCCTCGGCCACGCGCGGGTCGATGGCGTGGCGCGCGATGAAGCGGTCGATGGAGTCAAAGGCCGCCTCGGCGCGCCCGTCCAGCTCCACCACGCGGCCGGACTCCACGCGGACGGAGGACGGGGGATCCGCGGGCCCGCGCATCAGGACGAGGCCCGCCTCGGGCCACTCGTGGATCGTGGTGTCCCTGCGGACCGGCTGCGCCTCGCGCTCCCGCGATCGGCGCGACCCTGTCGAGCGATCGTCCTTCATGGCTTGCCTTCGAGGATGACTCGAGCCGTTGCCGGCTGCCGGTGAGCTTGCCACCCTTTCCCGAGAGCATCAAACGCCACGAGCACGGCTCGCTCTACCCGGCCCTGCACCGCTTGGAGCGGAAGGGCTGGCTTTCGGCGAATTGGGATCCGCGTTCTCGCTTGCGCCCGGACGAACACGCGGGTACAACCCGGCCATGCGAACCGCGCTCATCGCCCTTCTCGCTCTCGCGCTCGGGTCGTGCGCACGCGAGGAGCGCTTCCCCGCGGCGCCCATCCTGATCGTGTGCCCCTGGTCGGCGGGCGGCGGCACCGACCGTGTCGCGCGACAGCTCGCCGTCCTCCTCGAGCAGGACCTGGGCGTTCCCGTCAACGTCGTCAACGCGACCGGAGGAGACGGCGTCACCGGGCACAGCCGCGGCGCGCTGGCCCGTCCGGACGGCTACTCCCTGACGCTCGTCACCAGCGAGATCGCGACGCTGCACTGGCGGGGCATGACCAGCATCTCCCACCGGGACTTCGCGCCGGTGGGCCTGGTCAATCGCGACGCGGGCGCTATCTTCGTCCGCGCCGACGCCCCCTGGCGGACGCTGTCCGACCTCGCGCAGGCCATCCGCGACGCTCCGGGGACGCTGCGCGCCTCGGGCACGGCCACGGCCGGCATCTGGCACCTCGGCCTGGCCGGCTGGCTCTCGACCGTGGGGATCAAGCCGACCGACGTGATCTGGGTCTCGATCGCGGGGTCCGCGCCGTCGCTGCAGGAGCTGATGGCGGGCGGCGTCGACCTCGTGTCGTGCAGCCTGCCGGAAGCGCAATCGCTCCTCGCCGCCGGGCGGATTCGCAGCCTGGGGGTGATGGCCGAGGGACGGGTGCCTCGGTTCCCGGACGTCCCCACGTTCCAGGAACAGGGGGTCGATTGGACGCTCGGGACCCTGCGCGGCCTGGCCGTGCCGCAGGACACGCCGCCCGCGCGCGTGCGCGTCCTCGCGGACGCGGTCCGGCGGGTCGTCGAGGGCGATGCCTACCGCTCCGCCCTGGCCGTCTCGGGATTCACGCCCGCCTACGAGGATCCCGTCCGCTTCGGCGCCTCGCTCGAGGAGATCGACCGGCGCCTGGGCGCGCTGCTCCTGAGCGACGCGTTCCGCGGGCTTGCGGTCAAGCGGTTCGGACCGATGTTCTTCCCGGCCGTGCTCGTCGGCGCGCTCGTGCTGGCGACGCTGGGCATCTTGCTGGCCGGCGACAGGTCCCTCCCCGCGACCGGCGCGGACGGCGCCCCTTCCGCCGCCTCTGCGGGCGCGGCGTGGCGGTTCACGGAGGTCCTCCTCTTCGTCGCCCTGTACGTCGCTCTCGCGGAGACCGCCGGGTTCATCCTGACCGCCGCCGCGTTGCTGCTCGCGCACCTGCTGCGGCTGGGCACGCGGCCGGCGGTCGCCGTTCCCCTGGCCCTGACGCTGGCTCCCGCCGCCTACCACGTCTTCGCCGTGGTCCTGCGCGTCCCCCTGCCGGCCGGCATGCTGGGCTGGTGACGTGATCGAATCGATCGCGCCCGCGCTCGGCCTGGTCCTGGATCCCACCGTCCTCGTGGTGATCGCGGCCGCCGCTCTCTACGGCATGATGTTCGGCTCCATCCCGGGCCTCTCCGCGACGATGGCCGTCGCCCTCGTCGTTCCCATGACGTACTTCCTGTCTCCGATGGCCGCCCTGGCCGCGATCGTCACCCTCGAGGCCTGCGCCATCTCGGCGGGCGACATCCCGAGCGCGCTCGTCCGCATCCCGGGCACGCCGGCGTCGGCCGCCTACGCGGAGGACCTCTACCAGCTCGCGCGGCGCGGTCAATACGAGCGGGCGCTTGGCACCTGCATCGTGTTCAGCGTGATCGGCGGCCTGTTCGGCGTGGCCGTGCTCGCCCTGTTCGCGCGGCCGTTCGCCTCGGTGGCCACCTGGTTCACCGTCGCGGAGTACTTCTGGCTCTACGTCCTGGGCCTCGGCTGCGCGGTGGTCGTCTCGCGAGGCTCCGCCTGGAAGGGCGCCTTCGCCCTCTTCCTGGGCCTCCTCCTCTCGACCGTGGGGCTCAGCGCCGTGCACACCGAGGCGCGCTTCACCTTCGGGCGGCCGGAGCTCTACCAGGGCATCAGCTTCATCCCCGCCCTGGTGGGCCTGTTCGGGATGTCCGAGGTGCTGCGCAACCTGCGCACGCTGGGGAGGGCGGAGCCCGTCCCGCTGGCCGTGGCCGTGGCCGTGCCGGCAAGGCGTTCGTCATGGGACGCGGTCCGCGCCGTGTTCGGAGGAACGTTCGACCTCTTCCTCCGCAGGCCCTGGCAGACGCTGCAAGCCAGCACGATCGGAACGATCGTCGGCATCCTCCCCGGCGCGGGCGCCGACATCGCCGCCTGGGTGTCCTACGGCGTCTCGAAGCGCACGGCGGCGAACCCCGAGGAATACGGGCGCGGCTCCCTCGAAGCCGTCGCCGACTCCGGCGCCGCCAACAACTCGGCCCTGGCCGGCGCGTGGGTGCCGGCGCTGACCCTGGGGATCCCCGGGGACTCGATCACTGCCATCGTCCTCGGCGTGATGATGATGAAGAACCTGCAGCCGGGACCGGAGATCTTCGCCAAGCAGGCCGTCCTCGTCCACGGGCTGTTCATCGTGTTCGTGCTCGCCAACCTGGTGCTGCTCCCCGCGGGATACCTGGCCATCCGCGCCAGCGGTCTTCTCCTGCGCGTGCCGCGCCGCACGCTGTTGCCCATCATCGTCCTGTTCTGCGTGCTCGGGTCGTATGCGATCGGGGGCAGCTACTTCGACGTCGGTGTCATGCTCGCCATGGGCCTGCTCGGGTTCCTGCTCGAGCGCAGGCAGGTGCCGGTGGGCCCGGTCGTGCTCGGGATCATCCTGGGAGGGCCGCTCGAGGAGCGGTTCATCCAGGCCATGACCGCGTCCGGCGGATCCCCGTCGGTGTTCTTCGCGCGGCCGTCCGCGGCGGTGCTGGGCGTCGTGGCCATCGGCGTCTGGCTGCTGCCGGCCCTCGGCGCCTGGCGCGCGCGGCGGCGCGCCGTCCCGTCCTGATCCTCCACCATGCCCCGGCTCGCGGCGAGCGTCGAGATGATGTTCCGGGAGGCCGCCCTGCTCGACCGCTTCGAGCGGGCGGCGGCGGCCGGCTTCCGCGGTGTCGAGATCCAGTCGCCGTACGGGGAGGCGAAGGAAGCCGTCGCCGAGCGGGTGCGGCGGCACGGCCTCACGGCCGTGCTGATGAACGTCCTTCCCGGCGTGGCCGCCATCCCGGGCCGGGAGGCCGAGTTTCGGGACGCGCTGACGCGCGCGCTCGCCTACGCGGAGGCGGCCGGTTGCTCCCGGCTGCACTGCCTGGCGGGGCGGACGGACGACCCGAAGGCCGAGGCGACCTTCGTCGCGAACCTGAAGTGGGCTTCCGAAAGGGCGCGGCCGGCCGGGGTGCGGCTGCTCCTCGAGCCGCTCAACACGCGGGACAACCCCGGATACTTCCTGACGGGCACGGCCCAGGCCCGCCGCATCCTCGACCAGGTCGGGAGCGACAACGTCCTCCTGCAATACGACTGCTATCACATGCAGATCATGGAGGGTGATCTCGCCGGGGCCATCAAGAACCACATCGACGTCATCGGCCATGTCCAGATCGCGGGTGTGCCCGGCCGGCACGAGCCCGACCAGGCGCAGGAGGTCGACTACACGTCTCTACTGGCGCTGATCGACAGCCTGGGCTACGAGGGCTGGGTCGGGTGCGAGTACCACCCGCGGAAGGGCACGGTCGAAGGGCTCGCCTGGGCGCGGCCGTACGGCATCCGCGACGGCCGCCCCTGAGCCGTTCATCTCCACTGCCAATCGTCGAAGCGATCCAGGCTGGCGTCGTCGGGCAGGACGGCCAGGGCGACGTTCAGGAACGTGAGCACGTGGGTCCCCGGCTCGATGTGGCCGCCCGCGGCCTTCTCCTGGTCCGCCACCGTGATGTGCGGATGCAGGCGACCGTCGATGACGTAGCCGCCGACGTTCAGCACGTCCTGGGGGCGGTCGACCTTCATGAACACGTCCTTGGTGGGCAGCTCCTGCGTGCTCACGACGTGGACGTGATAACGGATGAGCGACCCGAACCCGCCCACGATCACGGCGTTGCGGATCTTCTGCTCGGCGATGCCGCTCTTCAGCCCCTCGAGCACGTCCGTGCCGTTGCGCAGGCGGATCATGACCATGCGGGTGACGGGTGCCGTCGTCGTGTAGGCCGGCGGCGCCGGTCCACGCCGGTCGGCGGCCGCGGCCGCGCTTGCGGGTGGGGGCGCGGGCGAAGCGTGGCCGGCCGGGGCCGGCGACAGGTTCACGGCGAGAGCGGTTACCAGGGCCAGCGACGGTTTCACCATGTGCTCCTCCCTCTCAGCGCAGGCGCGCCACGGTACGTCCGGCCGCCGGCGAGCGTCAACGCTTTTCTGCCAATGGCGACGCGCGGGCTAACATCCGCGCCGATGAAGGCGTCCCCGCCCGCTTCGCGCCCCGACGACCTGCCGAAGGGCGCGCTGCTCATGGTCACGTCCGCGCTGCTCTTCGCCTTGATGGGCGTCGCGGTGAAGCTCGCCGCGCAGACGCTGCCCAACGCCATGGTCGTGTTCTTCCGCAACGGCGTCGGCCTGCTGGCGCTGGCGCCGTGGCTGTGGCGGCTGGGCTGGTCGGGGCTGCGCACGCGCCACCTCGAGGAGCACGTCATCCGCAGCCTGGCCGGCCTGGCCTCCATGTACTGTTTCTTCTACGCGCTCGCCCACCTGCGGCTGGCCGACGCCATCCTGCTCAACTACTCGATCCCGCTGTTCATGCCGTTCGTGGAGAGCGCCTGGCTGGGCGAGCCGTTCCCGCGCCGGCTCTGGGGCGTGATCCTGTTGGGCTTCGCCGGCATCGTGCTCATCCTCAAACCGGGGATGGACCTGTTCGAGCCGGTGGCGCTGGTCGGCCTGCTCTCCGCGCTCTTCGCCTCGGTGGCCCAGGTCGGCGTCCGGCGGCTCACCCGGACTGAGCCGGTGGAGCGCATCGTCTTCTATTTCGGCGTGATCGCCACGGCCGTCTCGGCCGCGCCGCTCGCCCAGGAGTGGCGGACGCCGCCCGCCTCGATGTGGGGGCTGCTGGCCGCGCTGGGGATCGTGGCCACCGCCGGCCAGCTCACCCTCACGCGCGCGTACTCCCACGCCCCGGCCACGCGCGTGGGACCGTTCATCTACAGCGCGGTCGTGTTCGCGGCGCTGCTGGACTGGCTCTTCTGGGACATGCTGCCGGACCGGCTCTCGCTGGCCGGCGCCCTGCTCGTGATCACGGCCGGCGTGCTGGCGCTGCGCGTGCGCCCCGAGCCGCCACCCGCGGCGGCGGCATCGTAGCGGTACGGCGCCGAGCCTACGCCCGGTCGCTCCAGCGCTGCACGTCGGCCAGGTCGTGCACCAGCTCGGCCGGAGGCAGACTGTCGAGGAACCGCCGGCCGTACGGCTTCTCGACCAGCCGGCTGTCGAGCACGGCCAGGATGCCGCGGTCGGCGCGGGAGCGGATGAGCCGGCCCAGGCCCTGCTTCAGCATCAGCACCGCCACCGGTACCGGGTAGTCGGAGAACGGGTTGCCCCCGCGATTGCGCAGGCGGTCGATGCGGGCCGAGACCACGGGATCGGACGGCGAGGCGAACGGCAGCTTGTCGATGATCACGCACGAGAGCTGCTCGCCCACGACGTCCACGCCCTGCCAGAAGGACGCGGTCGCGAGCAGCACCGCTCCGGGCGTGCGCCGGAACATGTCGAGGAGTACCGCCTTGGGCGCTTCTCCCTGCAGCAAGAGGGGATAGGGAACCTCGCCGGCCAGCCTTTCCGCCACCGCGTTCATGTGCGCGTAGGACGTGAAGAGCACGAAGGCGCGGCCGCGGCTGATGGCGAGCAGCCGCGCGACCTCCTGCGCGGCCCGCTCCACGAACGCCGGCGCGCGCGGGTCCGGCATGCGGCGCGGCACGTAGAGGACGGCCTGGCGCGCGAAGTCGAAGGGCGAGGGCAGGAGCAGCTCGCGCGTGTGGGGCAGGCCCAGCCGGTCCTTGAGATACGTGAACCCGCCGTCCACCGCCAACGTGGCCGAGGTCAGCACCGCCGCCCTCACGCGGTCGAAGAGCAACTCGCGCAAACGCTCGGACACGTCGATGGGCGTGGCGCGCAGGAACACCCCCCGGCCGCGCGTCTCCACGAAGTAGACGTGGGTGTCCTCCTCCGCCCGCAGGACGAACGCCGTCTCCGTGGCCAGCGCCTGCGTGCGACCGGCCAGGCCGATGAGCGGCTCGGGCCGCTCCGGAAGGGCCAGGATCGCCGTGCGCAGCCCTTCGAGCCGGCTCAGCAGCGCCGACGCCTCTTCGGCCTCCCGCGGTCCCATCCACTCGGGTCCGAGCCGGCGGCCGCGGCCCAGCGAGAGCAGCTTGAACAGCCGGTCCGCGCGCGACCGGAGGCTCTCCACCTCGGCCAGCACCTCGCGGGCGTCCAGCCGCGCCGCCCGCAGCTCGCGCTCGACGTCGCGGCACAGGTCGTCGAACTTGTGCGAGGAGACCTGCGTGCCGAAGTACTGGGTCGCCACGTCCTCGATCAGGTGCGCCTCGTCGAGGATCACGGTGTCGTACTCCGGGATCACCTCGCCGAAGCTGCCGTCCTTCACCGCCAGGTCGGCGCAGAGCAGGTGGTGGTTGACCACGACGATGTCGGCGGAGAGCGCCTCCTGGCGCATGCGCGTCACCCAGCAGGCCTGGAACTCCGGGCAGGACTGGCCGATGCAGTTCTCGCTCGAGGCCGAGATCTCGCGCCAGAAGTCCACGGTGTCGGGCAGGTCCGCGACCTCGGCCCGGTCCCCCGTGGGCGTGCGCGGCGCCCACTCCTCGACCGCCCGGAAGAGCGGGATCTCCTCGAGCCGCCGGAAGCTGCCGGCCTGCCCGAACGAGCGGTAGCGCAGCAGGCCGAGGTAGTTCCCGCGGCCCTTCATCACGGCCACGCTCAGGTCCCGGCCGAGCGCGCGCGCGAGCAGCGGCAAGTCCTTCTGCAGGAGCTGCTCCTGCAGGTTCTTGGTGCCCGTGGACACGACGACCCGCCGGCCCAGCTCGACCGCCGGCAGCAGGTAGGCAAGGGTCTTGCCGGTGCCGGTGCCCGCCTCCGCCATCAGGACCCCGCCGTCGTGCAGGACGCCGGCCACCGCATCGGCGAGCTGCTGCTGGGCGGGCCGCTCCTCGTAGCCGGCCAGGACCCGCGCCAGGCGTCCGGCGGGACCGAAGAACGAGACGTCGGCGGCCAGCGACTTCACCGCGAGATCCTACCGCGAGGGCCGGCGGGGCCTGGGCCGAAACTACGCGCGGGCGAGCGCCCTGTCGTACGCCTCCAACCGCGAAGCGTACAGCGGGAACGAATCACAGAGCTTGTGGACGTCGCGCTTCACGGCGGCCAGCTCGGATTCGTCGTCCACCGCGTGGAGGGCCCGGGAGATGAGCCGGCCGATCCGCTCCATGTCCGGCTCCTTCATGCCGCGCGTGGTCAGCGCGGGCGTGCCGATGCGGACGCCGGAGGCCACCATGGGCGAGTTCGTGTCGAAGGGGATGGTGTTCTTGTTGACGGTGATGCCCGCGCGGTCCAGGGCCGCCTCGGCCACCTTGCCCGTGATCCCGCGCGCGAAGACGTCGATCAGCATGAGGTGGTTGTCCGTCCCGCCCGAAACCAGCCGCCAGCCCTCGTCCACGAGCGTGGCGGCCAGCGCCGCGGCGTTGGACACGATCTGCTGCTGGTACGCCTTGAACTCGGGCTCCAGCGCCTCCTGGAAGGACACGGCCTTGGCCGCGATCACGTGCATGAGCGGCCCGCCCTGCAGGCCGGGGAAGACGAGCTTGTCCACCTCCTTGGCCCACTGCGCCTTGCACATGATGAAACCCCCGCGCGGGCCGCGCAGCGTCTTGTGCGTGGTGCTGGTCACGAACTCCGCGTGCGGGATGGGGCTCGGGTGCAGCCCGGTGGCCACGAGGCCCGCGATGTGCGCGATGTCCGCCATGATGACCGCTCCGCACTCGTCGGCCGCCTTCCGCACCGCCTGGAAGTCGATGGTGCGCGGGTAGGCCGAGGCCCCCACCACCACCATCTTCGGGCGGTGCTCGCGCGCGAGCGCGGCCATGGCCTCGTAGTCGATCCGCTCGTCCTCCTTGCGCACGCCGTAGGGCACGACCTGGAACATGCGGCCGGAGAAGTTCAGCGGGTGCCCGTGCGTGAGGTGGCCGCCGTGCGAGAGGTTCATGCCCAGGATGGTGTCGCCCGGCTTGAGCGCGGCCATGTAGACGGCGGTGTTGGCCTGGGCGCCGGCGTGGGGCTGCACGTTGGCGTGGTCGCAGCCGAACAGGCGCTTGAGCCGCTCGATGGCGAGGGCCTCCACCACGTCCACGTGCTCGCAGCCCCCGTAGTACCGCTTCCCCGGGTACCCCTCCGCGTATTTGTTCGTGAGCACGGTGCCGAGCGCCTCGAGCACCGCCTCGGAGACGAAGTTCTCGGAGGCGATCAGCTCGAGCTGCCGCCCCTGGCGGCGGGTCTCGTTGCGGATGGCGTCGGCCACCTCGGGGTCGGTGCGCGAAAGGTGTTCCATCGGCCGGATGTTACTCCCGATCGATCTTGCCCACGCGCCCGAGGTGGCGCCCCCCGGCGAACGGCGTCTTGAGCCACACGTCGAGGATCTTCTCCGCCTCGCCCTCCCGCAGCGTGCGCGCGCCCAGCGCGAGCACGTTGGCGTCGTTGTGCTCGCGGCTCAGGCGCGCCGTCTCCTCGTTCCAGGGCAGCGCGGCGCGCACGCCGCGGTGGCGATTGGCGGCCATGGCCATGCCCTGGCCGCTGCCGCACACCAGCACGCCCCTTTCCGCCTCTCCGCGGCTGACCGCGCCCGCGACCGCGTGCGCGAAGTCGGGATAGTCGACGGCGTCCGCGGACGCGGGGCCCGCATCGCGGTACTCCACGCCCAGCCGATCCAGCACGCGCTTGAGGCGCTGCTTCAGCTCGAAGCCGGCGTGATCGGACCCGATGACGAGGGGAAGGGCCATGTGAGATAGCGCACGCGAGGCGGACGGGTTCGCCCTCAGAGTATAGGTTGGCTACCGTCCTTCAGGAGGTCCCCATGTCCACCCCCTCTCCCGACAGCGCCGTCCTCGACCGCCACGCCTCCCTCTCCGGCACCGTCTCGGGGCACGACCTCGTGGTCCTCGGCTCGCTCGACGGCGATCTGCGCCTGAGCGGCCGGTTGCACATCGCCGCCGGCAGCCGCCTGCGCGCGAAGGTCCAGGCCAGCGTGGTCGAGCTCGACGGCGACTTCGAGGGCGAGGTGCGCACGGAGATCCTGCGCGTGGCGGCGAGTGCCCGCGCCAAGGGCGTGTTCTTCGCGGAGCGGATCTCCATCCAGGAGGGCGCGCTGCTCGAAGGCGACGTGCAGGCGCCGGCCCTGGCCGCCCCGCCCGCGGCTCAGGCCGCGGAGACGGCGCTCCCGCCCGCCGACGAGCCTTCCGAGGAGCCCGCCGAGCCCGAGATGCTGGCCGCGACGGCCGCGATGGCCTGAGCCGGACCCTGTCCGCGCGCCGCGGGTAGTATGGGCGCCATGCCCGAGCCCGCGGTGGTCGTCACCGGCAAGGGGGAGGCCCGCGTCCTGCGCGGCCATCCCTGGGTCTTCCGCTCCGACGTGGCCCGCTCCGACGGCGCGGCTCCGGGCGCCGTGGTGCGCGTCGTCGGCCCCCGGGGCCGGCCGCTGGGGTTCGCCTTCCACTCCTCGCGGTCGGAGATCCGCCTGCGGATCGTCTCCCGCGCGGAGTCGCTGCCGGCCGACTTCCTGCGCGTGCGCCTCGGGGAAGCCCTGCGCTGGCGCGAGACGATCGCGCCGGACGCCCTCGCCTGCCGCCTCGTCCACGGCGAGGGCGACGGCCTGCCCTCGCTGGTGGTGGACCGTTACGGCGACTACCTCGTCGTCCAGACGCTCTCGCAGGCCACGGAGGCGCTCAAGGACCGGATCGTCGAAGGGCTGGTGGACCTGCTCCATCCGCGCGGCATCCTCGAGCGCAACGACCCGCGCGTGCGCGAGCTGGAGGGCCTGGAGCGGCGGGTGAGCCTGCTCCACGGAGAAGTGCCGGAAGTCGTCGCCGTCGAGGTCGGGAGCGTGCGGTTCGAGGCCGACCTCTGGAGGGGCCAGAAGACGGGCCTCTTCCTCGACCAGCGCGAGAACCAGCTCATGGCCCGCGGCTATGCGCGGGGCCGGGTGCTCGACGCCTTCACGTACAACGGCGGCTTCGCGCTGCAGGTGGCGCCGCGCGCGGACGAGGTCCTGGCCGTGGACGTCTCGGCCGACGCCGTCGCCCGCGTGCGCGCCAACGCCGCGCTCAACGGCGCCACGAACGTCACCGCGCGCGAGGCCAACGTCTTCGACCTGCTGCGCGAGCTCGTGGACGCGGGCGAGCGGTTCGACACGGTCGTCCTCGACCCTCCGGCCTTCGCCAAGAGCAAGGGCGCGGCGGAGAAGGCGCGGCGCGGCTACAAGGAGATCAACCTGCGCGCGCTGAAGCTGCTCACGCCGGGCGGCTGCCTCGTCACCTGCTCGTGCTCGTACCACGTGCACGAGGAGGAGTTCGAGCAGATCCTCGCCGCCGCGGCCACGGACGCCGGCGCGCCCACGGTGGTGGTGGAGAAACGCCGCCAGGCGCGCGACCACCCCGTGGTGCTGGGCGTGCCGGAGACGTATTACCTGAAGTGCTTCGTGCTCCGGAAGCTGGCGTAGAGCTGCTCGGACGGATCACACGCATCAGGCGACGGCCTTTGACAGTTGCGCGTCGAAGTCCTACGTTCGACTCGGAGGATCCGATGCGACTGGACCAGTTCACGGTCAAGGCCCAGGAGGCCATCACCGAGGCGCAGACGGCGGCGGAGAAGAGCGACCACCCGGAGTTCACGCCCGAGCACCTGCTGCACGGCCTCTTGCGCCAGGAGGGGGGGGTGGTGCCGGCGGCCCTGGCCAAGATGGGCGTCCCGGCCGGGGCCATCGCGCAGGACGTCGAACGCGCGCTCGGCGGCCTGCCGCGCACCAAGGGCGCCCCCACGCAGCTCTCGCCGCGTCTGGACGCCGCGCTCAAGAACGCGCTGCGCGAGGCCGAGGCGCTCAAGGACGACTACGTCTCGACCGAGCACCTGCTCCTCGGGCTCCTGGAGGCGCGCACGCCGGCCGCCGACATCCTCAAGAAGCACGGCGTCACGCGCGACCGCGTGCTGGGCATCCTGCGCGAGATCCGGGGCAGCCAGCGCGTGACCGACCCGAACGCGGAGGACCGCTACCAGGCGCTCGAGCGCTACGGCCGCGACCTCACCGTCAACGCGCGCAAGGGCAAGCTCGACCCCGTCATCGGCCGCGACGACGAGGTGCGGCGCGTGGTGCAGGTGCTCTCGCGCCGCACCAAGAACAACCCGGTCCTCATCGGCGAGCCCGGCGTGGGCAAGACCGCGATCGTGGAGGGCCTGGCCCAGCGCATCGTGGCCGGGGACGTGCCGGAGGGCCTCAAGAACAAGCGGCTGGTGGCCCTGGACCTCGGCGCGCTCATCGCGGGCGCCAAGTACCGCGGGGAGTTCGAGGACCGGCTCAAGGCGGTGCTCAAGGAGGTCCAGGAGTCCGAGGGCGAGGTCATCCTCTTCATCGACGAGCTGCACACGGTGGTGGGAGCGGGCGCGGCCGAGGGCTCCATGGACGCCTCCAACATGCTCAAGCCGCTGCTCGCGCGCGGCGAGCTGCGCTGCGTGGGCGCCACCACCCTCAACGAGTACCAGAAATACATCGAGAAGGACGCCGCCCTGGAGCGGCGCTTCCAGCCCGTCTACGTGGACGAGCCCACGGTGGAGGAGACGATCGCCATCCTGCGCGGCCTGAAGGAGCGCTACGAGGTGCACCACGGCGTGCGCATCAAGGACACCGCGCTGGTGGCCGCGGCCACCCTCTCCCACCGCTACATCACCGACCGCTTCCTGCCCGACAAGGCCATCGACCTCGTGGACGAGGCGGGCAGCAAGCTGCGCATCGAGATCGACAGCATGCCCATCGCGATCGACGAGGTGGAGCGCCGGGTCGTGCAGCTCGAGATCGAGCGCCAGGCCCTGGGCAAGGAGAAGGACGCCGCTTCGCGCGAGCGCCTCTCCAGGCTGGAGAAGGAGCTGGCGGACCTCAAGGAGCGCGCCTCGGCCATGAAGGCGGAGTGGCAGCGGGAGAAGCAGGCCATCGGCAAGCTCAAGGGCATCAAGGAGCGCATCGAGCAGACGCGCTTCGCGCTCGAGCAGGTGACGCGGCAGGGTGACCTCACCAAGGCGGCCGAGCTGCGCTACGGCACCCTGCCCACCCTGGAGAAGGAGCTGCAGGAGGAGGAGAAGCGCCTGGCCACCACCGACGGCCGCCCGCGCATGCTCAAGGAGGAGGTGGACGAGGAGGACGTGGCCGAGGTCGTCTCCAAGTGGACCGGCGTCCCGGTCTCCCGGATGCTCGAGGGCGAGGTGCAGAAGCTCCTCCGCATCGAGGACCGGCTGCGCGAGCGGGTGGTGGGCCAGGACGAGGCGCTGCTCAACGTGGCCAACGCCGTCCGCCGCTCGCGCGCCGGCCTGGGCGACCCGCGCCGGCCCATCGGCTCCTTCCTCTTCATGGGGCCGACCGGCGTGGGCAAGACGGAGCTGGCCCGCGCGCTGGCCGAGTTCCTGTTCGACGACGAGAAAGCCATGGTCCGCGTCGACATGACCGAATACATGGAGAAGCACACCGTGGCCCGGCTCATCGGCGCGCCGCCGGGCTACGTGGGCTACGAGGAGGGGGGCCAGCTCACCGAGGCCATCCGGCGGCGGCCGTACGCGGTGGTGCTCTTCGACGAGATCGAGAAGGCGCACCACGACGTCTTCAACATCCTGCTGCAGGTGCTCGACGACGGCCGGCTGACCGACGGCAAGGGCCGCACGGTGGACTTCCGCAACACGGTCGTGATCATGACCAGCAACGTGGCCTCGGACCTCATCATGGAAATGGCCCGCGGCGGGCGCGAAATGGGCGAGGCCGGAAAGGACCGGCTGATGGAGGCCCTGCGCGGCACCTTCCGGCCCGAGTTCCTGAACCGCATCGACGAGATCGTCCTTTTCCGCGCGCTCTCGGCCGAGGACATCGAGAAGATCGTGGCCATCCAGATGCGCGACCTGCTAAAGCGCCTGGCCGAGCGGAAGATCACGGTCGAGCTGACCGAGGAGGCCCGGAAGGTCCTGGCCGAGCGCGGCTACGACCCGGTCTTCGGCGCGCGCCCCCTCAAGAGGGTGATCCAACGCATGATCGAGAACCCGCTGGCCGTCGAGGTGCTGGGCGGCACGTTCCGCGAGGGCGACCACATCATCGTGGACACCCGGGACCGGGAGACGTTCACCTTC
>DATKEG010000236.1:0-12474 GCA_035544515.1 Vicinamibacteria bacterium
GAGCCCGCCCGAGCCCGAGACGCGGCCGCGGTTGCTCACCAGGATCAGCTCCCTGCCGTCGGGCGACCAGGTGGGCGAGAGGTAGTGGTCCCAGGCGCTGTAGTAGTAGCGCGGCAGGGCGCTGCTCCGGTCCTCGGTGAGCCGGGTGGCCGCTCCGCCCTCCGGAGAAACGACGAAGACGTGCCAGCGTCCCTCGTGCCGCGTCGAGACGAAGGCGATGCGCGTGCCGTCCGGCGACCACCGCGGGTCCACGTTCACGTGCCCGTCGCGGACCAGCGGCGCGGTGGCGCCGGTTTCGAGGTCGAGCAGCCGCAGGCCGACCGCGTCGCCCTCGTAGGAGGCGTACGCCACGCGCCGGCCGTCGGGCGACCAGTCCGGCTGGTGGTCGTATCCGGGGCCGGACGTGAGCTGGAGCGCTTCCTCGCCATCCAGCCGCTGGCGCCACAGCGATCCCTGCATGGAGTAGATGACCTCGGCGCCGTCCGGCGACCAGGTGACGGCGCTCGGCCCGCTCGTCACCTGCGGCACGTACATCTCGCGCCAGTAATACGGGTGGGGCACGCGGACCTGCTTCAGCACGGGCTCGCGCCGCGCGCGGCCACTCACCGTCGAAGCGGACGGCATGGCGAGGGCGCAGGCCGCGGCGGCCAGGACGGCCGCCAGGAGGCGCCTCACTCGCCGTCGCACGAGAACCTCGGCGACTGGATCCGCCACGCGCCGTGCTCGCCGCCGCGCGGCAGGACCAGCTTGCCGCGGCTCTTCACGACCACGTTCTCAGCGCAGCTTCTGGTCCAGGAACTCGAGCGTCCGCTGCCAGGCCAGCTTCGCGGCGGCCGCGTCGTACCGCGGCGTGGTGTCGTTGTGGAACCCGTGGTTGGTCCCTTCGTAGAAGTGGGCGTTGTAGTCGGCCTCGTTCGCCTTCAGCGCCGCCTCGTACGCGGGCCAGCCCTCGTTCACGCGCTGGTCGTTGGCGGCGTAGTGCAGCAGCAGCGAGGCCTTGATCTTCGGCACGTCGGCGGCGGGCGGCTGGCCGCCGTAGAACGGCACCGCGGCCACCAGGTCGCTCATGCGGACGGCGAGCGCGTTCGACACGAAGCCGCCGAAGCAGAAGCCGATGACGCCGAGCTTGCCCGTCGAGCCCGGATGGTCGCGGACGAAGGCGGCGCCGGCCGCCATGTCCTCCACGATCTTGGTGCGGTCGAGCGTGGCCTGCAGCTCGCGGCCCTTGTCGTCGTTGCCCGGGTAGCCACCCACCGGCGTCAGCGCGTCGGGGGCGAAGGCCAGGAAGTTCGCGACCGCCAGGCGGCGCGTCACGTCCTCGATGTAGGGGTTGAGCCCGCGGTTCTCGTGCACGACCAGCACCGCCGGCCGCTTCGCCGCGCCCTCGCGCAGACGGGCCAGGTATCCCTTGATGGTGCCGTGGCCCTGCGGCGAGGAGTAGGTGGCGTATTCGGTCTGGAGCCGCTTGTCGTCCGCCGGGACCTGCTGCGCCCAGGCGTAGTGCGGGCTCAGGGTCTCGAGCAGCGTGGCGGCCGTGACGCCGCCCACGGCGAAACGGGCGGCGCGCTCCAGGAACTGGCGGCGGTCCACCCCGCCGTGGACGTACTGGTCGAAGAGGTCGAGGAGCTCCGGGTCGAAGTCTTCGGCGTTCTTGCGTTCCATGTTCCGCACCGTATCACAACGGGCCGCCTCCGTTGCGCGGCGAAGGGCATTCCCCCACGGGATCCGGGAGGACCTTTACATTCGGCCGACCGCGCCATAGATTGAGCCTGGCCGTACCGGCCGGTCCCCGATATCACTCGACCAGGTGAGGACATGCATCACAACGGCATCACGGCTCTGCTCGTCGTCATCGTGGCCGCGACCGCGGCGTACGCGCTCGTCGCCCCGCCGTCCGACCCGGCGAAGTTCCTCACCCAGCCCCTGGTGAAGGAGATCTACACCGCCGATCCGTCGGCGCACGTCTTCGGCGGCCGGATCTACGTCTACGGCTCCCACGACATCGAGGCGGGCGTCCCCCAGGACGACCTCGGCAGCCACTTCGCCATGCGGGACTATCGCGTCCTGTCGATGGACAGCGTGGGTGGCCCCGTCACCGTCCACGACGTCGCGCTCGACATCGAGAACGTGCCGTGGGCGGGGCGCCAGATGTGGGCGCCGGACGCGGCGGAGAAGGGCGGCAGGTACTACTTCTATTTCCCGGTCAAGGACAAGCAGGATGTCTTCCGCATCGGCGTGGCCGTCGGCGGCAAGCCGGCGGGCCCGTTCACGGCGCAGCCCGAGCCCATCAAGGGCAGCTTCAGCATCGACCCCGCCGTCTACAAGGACACGGACGGGACGTACTACATGTACTTCGGCGGCATCTGGGGCGGCCAGCTCCAGCGCTGGAAGTCCGGCGCGTACAAGGCCGACGACGAGTCGCAGCCGCCGAACGACCGGCCGGCGCTGATGCCCAAGGTCGCGCGCCTCACCGACGACATGCTGGGCTTCGCCGAGCCGGTGAAGGACGTCCTGATCCAGGACGAGAGCGGCAAGCCGCTCCTCTCCGGCGACCACGCGCGGCGGTTCTTCGAGGCCGCCTGGATGCACAAGGTGGGGGACACCTACTACCTCTCGTATTCGACCGGCGATACGCACTTCATCGTGTACGCGACCGGCAAGTCGCCCTACGGGCCGTTCACGTATAAGGGCAGGATCCTGGAGCCGGTGCTCGGCTGGACGAACCACCACTCGATCGTGGAGTTCAAGGGGAAGACCTACCTCTTCTACCACGACTCGCAGCTCTCGGGCGGGCAGACGCACCTGCGCAACGTGAAGGTGACGGAGCTGGCGTACCGGCCGGATGGGTCGATCGTGACGATCGACGCGTATACCGAGTAGCGCCTGCGGGTACTTCCGGAACCGAGCGCTACTCGGAGCGAAGGGCGATGACGGGGTCCACCGACGCGGCGCGCCGGGCGGGAACGTAGCTGGCGAGCAGGGCGGCCGCGCCGACCGTGGCCGCGACCGTCGCCAGCGTCACGGCGTCGAAGGGCGGCGTCTCGAAGAGCACCCGGCGCAGGGAAGCCGCGGCCGCCGTCGCCGCGGCCATGCCGGCGGCGACGCCGAGCGCGGCCAGCCGTCCCGCCTCGCCCAGGACCAGGCGATACACGCCGCGGCGCTCGGCCCCGAGGGCCATGCGCAGCCCGATCTCCCGGGACCTCTGGCTCACCGAGTAGGCGACGAGCCCGGACAGGCCGACCAGGGCGAGCAGAAGGGCCACGGCGGCGAAGCCGCCGATGAGCCAGGCGGAGGAGCGCTGCAGGTAGGCCACGGGAGAGTCCGCGATGCGGTCGCGCATCGTCGTCTCGTCGATCACGCCCAGGTCCGGATCGACGCGGCGGATCTCGGCCGCGATCGCGGGCAGCGCGGAGCGCTCGTCCTGGGACGTGCGGGCGACCAGCCGGAAGAAAGAGCCGGCGTCCTGGTGGAAGGGATAGTAGACGGCCGGCCAGATCTCCGCGTTCAGGGGCCCTTCGCGGATGTCGTCCACGACCCCGATGATCTCCTTGATGGAGCCAGGCGAGAGGCTGGTGTCGCCCATCTGCTTGCCGATCGGGTCCTCGTTCGGGAAGTACCGTCGGGCCAGCGTCCGGTTGATGACGACCACGAGAGGCTTCGTGGCGTCTTCGGCGTCGGTGAACGAGCGGCCGCGCAGGAGCCGGGCGCGCAGGGTCCTGAAGTACTCGGCGCCCACCTCGCGTTGGTTCACCTCGTTGTGCTCGCCGTCGTAGGGCCGGCCCACGAAGCGGATCCAGTCGGTGTTCCCGTTGAAGGTCACGGGCAGCAGGCTGGTGACGGCCACGGACTCGACTCCCGGCACGCCGCCCACGCGCCGCACGACTTCGCGCACGAGGGCCACGCACTGCTCCGGGGTGTCGTATCGCGTCTCCGGCGCCGCCACCTCCATCGTGGCCAGGTGATCGGGCTCGAAACCGACGGGAACGGAGAGAAGGCGCTCCAGGCTCCTGCCCAGGAGGCCGGCGCCGACGAGCAGGACCACCGCCACCGCCAGCTCGGCCGCCACCAGCTTCGAGGCAAAGCGGCGCCAGGAGAGCCCGGCCGAGGCGCGGGCGTTCGCGGCCAGGCCGTCCCGCACGTCGGAACCCGGCGACCGGGTCGCGGGCAGCAGCGCGAGAAGGACCGCGGCCAGCACCGACACCGCCGCCAGGAACGCGAGGGCGTGACCGCCCAGGCCGAGGCGGTGCACGAACGGCATCCGCGCCAGCAGGTCGGCGGGAATGAGGCTCACCAGCAGGCGCATCGCCCCCGCTGCGATCGCCGCTCCGGCCGCGCCGGCCGCCGCCACCAGCACCAGGCCCTCCGTCAGGGACTGGCGTACGAGCCGCCCGCGCGACGCGCCGAGCGCGCGGCGCACGGAGGTCTCGAGACGTCTGCCTTCGGACCGGACGAGGAGCAGGCTCGCCACGTTCACGATCGCGATCACGAGGAGCAGGATCGCACCGCCGAGGAGGAGCAGCAGGATGGGGCGTACCTCCGCGACGACGGCCTCGGTGAGCGAGATGACGCTTGCCCCCTGGCCGCGGTTGGAGTCGGGGTACTGGCGCTCGAGGTCGGCCGCGATGGCCTTCATCTCCAGGTCCGCGGCCGCGATCGAGACGCCGCGCTTCAGGCGCCCGACGCCTTCGAGGTTGTGGCAGCTCCGCCGGCGCTCGCAATTGCTCGTGCCGCGCACGAGCGTCCAGAGCTCCGCGCGGCCGCGGGGGGCGAACTCGAAGTGCGGCGGCAGGACGCCGATGATCGTGTGCGGGACGTCGCTGAGGACCGCGGTCCGGCCGACGGTGGCGGGGTCTCCTCCGAACCGTCTCAGCCAGGTCCCGTGGCTGAGGATCGCGACCGCCGGCCCGCCGGGGGCGTCCTCGCCCGGATGGAAGTCCCGGCCGAGCGCGGGCGAGACGCCCAGCGTCCGGAAGAACCCGGCCGTGACGCGCGTGCCGGAGACGGGCGCCACTCCGGCGGCCGTGCTCAGCAGATGGCCGTCGCCGGCGAAGACGTCGAGCGACTCGAGCGTGCGGTTGCGCTCCTTCCAGTCGACGTAGTCGAGGTGGGACAGGGCCGTGCGCGGCAGCAGGCCGGCGATGCTTTCCGTCACGCTCACGAGCCGGTGGGGCTCCCGGTAGGGCAGCGGCTGGAACAGGGCGGCATCCACGAAGGCGAAGATGGCCGTGCTCGCTCCGGTTCCGAGCGCGAGCACGGCCACGGCCACCAGGGCGAACCCCGGGCTCCGCGCGAGCTGGCGGCAGGCGAAGCGGGCGTCCTGCAGCGCGTGCTCGACGAAGGGCAGCCCCGCCTGGTCGCGGCAGGCTTCCTTCGTCTGCTCCACGCCCCCCAGCTTCACCAGGGCGGCCCGCCGGGCCTCGCGCGGGCTCATCCCGGCGCGAAGGTTGTCCTCGACGTGCATCTGGAGGTGGCTCTCGATCTCGTCGGCCAGCTCGCGCTCCCGCCGCGCGCTCGGCCAGGTGCCGGCCAGCCGAGCGAGCCAGGCCCGCAGCCTCTTCATGCGCGCTGTCCCGAGGGCGACAGGAAGCGCGCGAGGATGGCGGTCGCCTGCTCCCAGTCGCGGGCCTCCTTCGCCAGCTGCCGCCGTCCCGCGCGCGTGAGACGGTAGAACTTCGCCCTGCGGTTGTTCTCCGAGACGCCCCATTCGGACGCGACCGAGCCTTCCTGCTCCAGCTTCAGCAGGGCCGGGTACAGCGTCCCGTAGTTCAACGACAGCACTCCGCCGCTCGTCTGCTCGATGCGGCGCGCGATCCCGTACCCGTGCACCGGCCCCAGCGTCTCCAGGGTCTTCAGGATCATCAAGGCCAGCGTGCCCTGCCAGACGTCCGCCTTCTCGCCCAATGTCGCTCCTATGGCTTGACCAGAGGAAGGCTGTCACAGTCTCTATGGGAAAGCAATAGGGAAACCGCGCGGCTCGAGGCTTGCGGCCCGCGCGGCGGGGTGATAATCCCGGAGGAGCACTCGGGGGCCGAGGCGCCGGGAGGTCCAGATCCATGAACAGTTCCACGTTCCGTGTTCTCGCCGCTGCCGCCACCGTCCTGCTGCCGGCCGCCGCGGCGGCGCAGGCCCGCCATGACCCGCTCGAGTCCGCGGACGGCCTCCGGCTGCACAACGTCGCCGCGGAGCCCGTCACGCTCGAGGGCCGGAAGGGCCTGCGGGTCACGATGTCGGAGGAGACCGTCCGCCGGGTGCAGGCCATGACCCCCGAGGAACGGGCGAACCTCCAGCTCGAGGAGCTGGCGGTGGTCGAGGGCCTCGACTTCTCCAGCGGCGTGATCGAGGCCGAGGTGGCCGGCGCTCCGGCGCCAGGAGCGTTCGAGGGCGCCCGCGGGTTCGTCGGCATCGCCTTCCGCTTGCAGAAGGACCTGCGGACCTACGACGCGTTCTACCTGCGCCCCACCAATGGCCGCGCCGAGGACCAGGAGCGCAGGAACCGGTCCGTGCAGTACGTCTCGCATCCCGACTGGCCCTGGTTCCGCCTGCGCAAGGAGACGCCGGCGAAGTACGAAACGTACGTGGATCTCGTGCCCGGGGCCTGGACGAGGATCAAGATCGAGGTGCGTGGCGAGCGGGCTCGTCTCTACGTCCACGGCCAGGAACAGCCGACCCTGGTCGTCAACGACGTCAAGACGGGCGCGCAGGGGAAGGGAGCGGTCGCCCTCTGGATCGGGCCGGGGACGGTGGCCCACTTCCGGGACCTGAAGGTGACCTCCGCGCCCTAGTACCTCGCGACGCACGATCGGTCGTCACGAGTGCTTCCGCATCTCCAGCCGCCCGATCTGGTGGCGGTGCACCTCGTCCGGGCCGTCGGCCAGGCGCAGCGAGCGCGCCTGCGCCCAGGCCCGGGCCAGGAAGAAGTCCTGGCACACTCCGGCGCCGCCGTGCACCTGGATCGCGCGGTCGAGCACGCGGAGGGTCATGTTCGGCACCGCCACCTTGATCTGCGCGATCTCGGAGCGCGCCGCCTTGTGGCCCACCGTGTCCATGAGCCAGGCGGCGCGCAGCACCAGCAGCCGCGCCTGGTCGATCTCGAGGCGCGACTCCGCGATGCGCTCCAGCGTGACGTCGTGCTCGGCCAGGCGTTTCCCGAAGGCCACGCGCGAGGCGGCGCGGCGGCACAGCGCCTCCAGCGCGCGCTCCGCCACCCCGATCTGGCGCATGCAGTGGTGGATGCGCCCGGGACCGAGACGGCCCTGCGCGATCTCGAAGCCGCGGCCCTCGCCGAGGAGCAGGTTCCGCGCGGGCACGCGTACGTCCTCGAACCGCACCTCGCCGTGGCCGTGGGGCGCGTCGTCGTAGCCGAACACGTCGAGCATGCGCAGCACCGTCACTCCCGGCGCGTCGCGCGGCACCAGGATCATGGACTGCCGGCGGTGCGGCTCGGGGTTCCGCGGGTCGGTCTGGCCCATGAAGATGAAGACGCGGCAGCGCGGATCGCCGGCGCCCGAGACCCACCACTTGCGCCCGTTCAGCACGTAGTGGTCGCCCTCGCGGACGATGGACGCGCGGATGTTGGTGGCGTCGGAGGAGGCGACCTCCGGCTCCGTCATGGCGAAGCCGGAGCGGATGCGGCCCTCCAGGAGCGGCTTCAGCCACTCCTCCTTCTGCTCCGCGCTGCCGTACCGGACCAGCACTTCCATGTTGCCGGTGTCCGGCGCGGAGCAGTTGAACGCTTCGGGTGCCACCGGCGAGCGGCCCATCCGCTCGCACAGCGGCGCGTACTCGAGGTTGGTGAGCCCCGGGCCGTGCTCGGAGTCGGGCAGGAAGAGGTTCCAGAGTCCCTGCACCCGCGCGCGCGCCTTCAGCTCCTCGATCACCGGCGGCACGTGCCAGCGCGTGGGCGCGGCGGCGAGCTGCTCCTCGTAGGTCTTTTCCGCGGGCGCCACCTGCGCCCGCATGAACTCCTCTAGCCGGCCGAGGTAGTCCCGGGTGCGCGGCGAGTGATCGAAGTCCATGAGCGCCCTCCGCCGGCGGGTCGGCTGCTCAGCTCCCGGCCGGATCAGCCGAGGATCCGCCGCGCGATGACCAGCCGGTTGATCTGTCCCGTGCCGTCGAGGACTGCCGTTGGGCCTGGCCGGCCAGGAGCCGCACGCTCTCGATGAGCCGCGCGAAGCGCTCGTCGCGGGTGAGGCCCTGGCGGTAGCGGGAGTAGATCTGCTGCGCGACCACCGCCGTCTTGAAGAGGCCGAAGCCGTAATAGAAGGTGATGTCCGAGACGGAGCGCCCGGTGCGGTCGGCGTAGCGCTCCACGAGCTCGGCGCGGGTGAGGCTGCCCGGCGCCGCGGTGGGCCCGAAGGCCGTCGCGCGCAGCGGCTCCGGGTCCGCCGCCTCCACCCAGTAGCAGAGCGTGGTGCCGAGGTCCATCAGGGGATCGCCGAGCGTGGACATCTCCCAGTCGAGGACGCCGACGATGCGCGTGAGGTCCGCGGGATCGAGGACCAGGTTGTCGTACTTGTAGTCGTTGTGGATGAGGCAGCCCGGGCCGTCCGGGGGAAGGTTCGCGGCCAGCCACGCGGCCACGGCCTCCATGTCGGGGATGTCGTCGGTCTGCGCGTCGCGGTAGCGCCGCGTCCAGCCGCTCACCTGCCGCTGGCAATACCCCTCCGGCTTGCCCAGGTCGCCCAGGCCCACCGCCCGCGGGTCCACCGCGTGCAGGTCGGCCAGCCCGTCGATCGCGGCCTCGGAGAGCCGGCGCGCGGCCCTTTCGTCGAGGACCAGGCCCGGCGCGGGCTGGCGGCGCAGGATGACGCCTCTCACGCGCTCCATCAGGTAGAACGGCGCGCCCAGGATGGATTCGTCCTCACAGAACGCGATCACCTTCGGGGCGCGCGCGTAGGCCGGGGCGAGGCGGGAGAGGATGCGGAACTCACGGCCCATGTCGTGCGCCGACTTCACCGTGGACCCGAACGGCGGACGGCGCAGCACCGCCTCGCGGCCGTCCACCCGCACCAGGTACGTCAGGTTCGAGTGACCGCCGCGGAACTGCTCCACCTCCACCCGCGCCCCGGGCCGGCCGAGTATCTCGCGCAGGTAGGGCGCGAGGCGGGCGAGGTCCAGCTCCTCCCCCGGGCGCACCGCTTGCGGGCCGTCGATCCATTCCGCGCGGGGATTGGCCGCCGCCGCGGGCGCATAACGCACGGTCCACTCCGCCACGCAGCACGGCTTGTCGGCGCCCTCGCGCTCGAGGGTGACCGCCCACACCGCCTCGCGGCCGCCGGCGGCGTCGCCGAAGCGCTCCAGGCGGAAGCGCCCGCGGATCCGCGCGCCCGCCGGCACCGGCGACGGGAAGCGGACGCGGTCGAGGCCGTAGTTCAGGGCGCTGCCCACCGCGCCGCCGAGCGCGAGGGCGTCGCGCAGCAGCGCGCTCACCAGCGACAGCGTGAGGAACCCGTGGGCGACGGTCGTTCCGTAGGGCGACTCGCGGCGCGCCCGGTCCACGTCGAGGTGGAGCCACTGGCGGTCGCCGGTCGTCTCGGCGAACCGGTCGATGCGGTCCTGGTCCACGGACAGCCAATCGGAGACGAGCTCGCGGCCCACCAGTCCGGCCAGCTCGTCGAGCGTCTGGATGGAGAAGGGGCTCATGGTCAGGACGCCGGCGCCCGCTCCCGCGTCCAGGGTCGCGCCGCCTGCGCGTGGCGGGGCGCGGTGCGCGCGGCGGCCCTCACCATACGGTCTGCCCGCCGTCCACCACCAGCACGTGACCGGTCACGAACGCGGAGGCGTCGGAGGCCAGGAACGCCACCGCGCCCTTGAGGTCGTGCTCGCCGCCGAAACGGCCGAGCGGGATGCCGGCCAGCATGCGCTCGCCCTGGCGGTCGAGCACCGCCTTCGACATGTAGGTGGGGAACCAGCCCGGAGCGATGGCGTTCACGCGGATGCCGTGCGAGGCCCATTCGCAGGCGAGGTCGCGCGTGAACGCGATCACGCCCCCCTTGCTGGCGTGGTAGGCGGCCGCGCGGAGCACGTCGGGGTGCGCGCCGCCCAGCCCGGAGACCGACGCGATGTTCACGATGGCGCCCCGCCCCTCGCGGATCATGACCCGGCCCACCGCCTGCGCGCAGAGGAAGCTGCCGGTCAGGTTCGTGTCGAGGACCTTCTGCCAGTCCTCGAGACGCATGTCCTCGAGCGGGCTGCCCCAGGCCCGTCCCGCGTTGTTCACCAGGACGTCGATGCGCCCGAACGACGCCAGCGTCGCATCCACCAGCCGCTGGACGTCCGCCGGCTGCGTCACGTCGCAGCCCACGGCCAAGGTACGGCCGCCGAGCGCTTCGAGCTGCTCCGCGGCCTGCCGGCAGCGCTCCTCCTTGCGGCCGCAGACCACCACGTCGGCGCCCAGCTCGGCCAGGGCCTCGGCCATCTGCCGGCCCAGGCCCGCGGCGCCGCCCGTCACCACCGCCACGCGTCCCTCGAGATCGAACAGCCCGCGGACGTTCATGGCACCGCTGGTGCTGGACGCGCCTCGTTGCGGCTGGCCGCCTGCGACTTGCCGGCGCCCAGCTCCCGCGCCATCGACTGCAGGCCGCCCATCCGGGCGAGGACGTCCGTGATCCACACGTTGCTTGCTCCCTTCGCGAGAGTGTCCCGCGAATCGCCGTCGATAGCGAGGGGCTTCGGCAGGCCGCCGCCATTGCTTTGTGCCGCCCAGAGGCGTATGGTCGAAGTAATCGATCGCTTTCGCGAGCGCTGTCCAACGCCGCGCGCCCTCCCGCGACAGCCATCTCGTGATTCCTCCGGGAGGGAGCCCTCCGTGAAGGATCCCGTGTCGCCGGTCCGATCCGCCCCAGCCACGCCCAGCGCGAAGGCGGCGGGCGCCACCCTCGAGGGCGCCGTGGGCGGCCCCGCCCTCGTCCTCGTCGTCGAAGACAACCCGATCACCAGGAGGATGCTTCGCGTCGCCCTCGAGGTCGAGGGATACGCCGTCCTCGACGCCGGCGACGGGCACACCGCCCTCGACATCGCCGCGAGCCACCGCCCCGATCTCCTGGTCCTCGACTTCGTGCTCCCGGACACGGACGGGTTGGCGCTGCTGGGCGAGCTGCGCGGGAGGCTCGCGACCGAGGTGCCGGCGATCGTGATCACGGGCATGGTCTCGCGTCTGGAGGGGCTCAGCGCGCGCAGCGGCGACGGCTCCATCCATTTCCTCGCCAAGCCGGTCGAGCCGTCCACGCTGCTCGCGGCCGTGCGCGCGAGGCTGGCGTACGGCCGCGCACCGAGACACGGGCGGCGGATCCTCGTCGTCGACGACACGGCGCAGAATCGAAAGCTCGCTTCGATGCGGCTGGAGCGCGCGGGATACGAGGTGGAGACGGTCTCGAGCGGCGAGGAGGCCCTCGCCGTGGCGCGGCGGCGGCCCCCGGACGCCATCCTCGCGGACGTGCTGATGCCGTCCATGGACGGCTTCTCGCTGTGCCGCGAGGCCCGCCGTGATCCCGCGCTGAGCGCCGTCCCGATCGTACTCGTCTCCGCGGCGTACCTGGACGACGCGGACCGCGACCTGGCGCTCAAGATGGGCGCGAGCGCGCTCGTGGTGCGGACGCCCGACCTGGCCGACGTGGTGGCATCGGTCGACGAAGCCCTGAAGGGCGGGGCGGCCGCTCCCGGGGCGTCGAGCCCCGAGGCCGTGGACCGCCTCCACCGCGAACGCCTCCAGGTCCAGCTCGCGCTCCAGACGTCGCACAACGAGATGCTGCTGCGGCACGCCGGCATCCACGCGGCCGCGCTCTCGCTCATCAGGGGCCTGTCCGACGTGCTGGCCCAGCCGCACGAAGCTCCCCAGGTCGTCGGCGACGTGCTCGCGCACAGCCTGGACGCGGCCGGGTTGTCCACGGGGCTCCTCTACACCACCGAGGCGAGCGGAGAGTACCGGCTCCAGAGACAGTTCGGCCTCGACCTCGACCGCAGGCACGACGCCGAGGCGTTCTTCGGACACCCTGCGCTCATCGGCGGCATCGTCCAGGCCGGCGTCCCCGCCGCCTTCTCCGCCACGACGGAAGGCCTGGACACCGAGATGCGCGACTTCTTCGCCCGCCTCGGCCACTCCTATGTCCTCGTCCTGCCCTTCGTGGTCCTCGGGAAGACCTACGGCGCGCTCCTGCTGGCGTCGGACAGCCACGACCTCACGGCGAACGCCTGGCTCGCGTTCGCGCAGAGCCTCGCGCTCCAGTTCGGGCAGACGGTGGCCCTCGGACAATCGCTCAAGCGGCTGGCCGATTCGGAATCGCGCTATCGCAGGCTGGTGGAGGAGGCGACCGACGCGATCTTTGTCCTCGATACCGAGGGCAAGATCCTCGAGGCCAACCGCCAATCGGAGACCCTGCTCGGCCTGCCCCGCGACGGCATCGTCGGCCGGCACATCGGGTCGTTCTCCCCTCTGCCCGCGGGGGCGGAGCCGGCACACCTGGGCGCGTTCGCGGC
>DATKEG010000237.1:0-5936 GCA_035544515.1 Vicinamibacteria bacterium
GACTCGAACCGCCTGGGGGGCGGGTTCGAGGTGGCTTCCACGACCCGCTTGTCCGGGCGGGCCATCGGCGGGGTGCGATCGTTCCGGCTGCGACGCGCCGGGGATGGGCCGAAGCCGGACGACGTGCTCGAACCTTACGCGGCCGTGGACCTCACGTACCACTTCGGGCCCCGCACGCGGCTCGGCGCCGCCTACAGCCGCGACCTGCAATACTCCGCCTTCACGGCCGTGAGTGGGAGGCCCACGATCCGGATGGATACGTACCGGGTGCGGCTCGACAAGGGACTGGTCGGCGCGCTCGACCTGCGCCTGTTCGGCGGCTTCACGAAGCTGACGAGCGACGGGCCGGTGCGGGTCGCGATCGGTCCGGACGACATCGTCACCGCCATCCGCGACGACGAAGTCTGGGAGGGGGGCGCGGACCTCGGGTACACGTTCCGCCGGCACCTGCGCATCGGCGTCGCGGCCAGCTACACCGAGCGGCGGTCCACCATCGACGACTTCGGGATCGAGGGGCTGCTCGTGGGCGGCACCATCACCTTTACTCCCTGATACCAAGGGGATTGACGCCGGGCAAGACTGGCGCGACACTTAATACCGGCATGGGACATGCGCCGGTCCTTGGAGGTTTGCTTGCCGCTGGTTGTCTCCTGGCGGCGACCGCCCACCTCGCGGCCGCGCAGGAGTACGAGATCGGCCCGGCCGACGTCCTCAACGTGATCGTCCTCGGACAGGCGCCCATGACCGGGGAGATGACCGTCGGTGCCGACGGGATGCTGAGCTTTCCCTTCCTCGGCCGCGTGAAGGCCTCCGGCCTGTCGCCGACCGAGCTGGAGCGGAAGCTGATCACGCTCCTGTCGGACGGATATCTCAAGCGGCCGCAGGTCTCCGTCACCGTCAAGCAATACAAGAGCCACCGCGTCTTCGTCACGGGCGAGGTGGCGAAGCCGGGGCCGTACGGGCTGCGGCCCGATCGCTCGCTGCTCACGCTGCTCCAGGACGTCGGAGACCTCACGCCCGACGTCGGACACGAGGTCATCGTCATCCGCGCGGCGGCGCCCGAGACGTGGTCGCCCGCGCCGGCCGAACCGACGCCGGTGGGGGCCGCCGGCGAAGAGGGCGGCAATGGCGGCGGCGGCGAAGAAGCGGGTGAGGAAGCGGCGGCCGCGCCGCAACCGCCCGCGCCGCGACCGGGACCGCCCTTTCCCGGCGAGGTGCCGGGCTCGCAGATCTTCCGCCTGAACCTGCGCGACATCCGCAGCGGCTATCCCGACAAGGACATGGCCCTGGAGGTCGGCGACACGGTCTACCTGCCCAAGGCCGCGCAGTTCTACGTGTCCGGGCACGTGGCCCGGCCCGGCGCCTACCGCTACGAGGAAGGGCTCACCGTCTTCCGGGCGCTCGCGCTGGCGGGCCACCCGACGGACCGGGGCTCGAACAAGGTGAAGATCGTCCGCCTCGAGGACGGCAAGCGCAGGGAGTTCCGGCCGAAGTTGACCGATCCCGTGCTCCCCGAGGACACCCTCCACGTCCCGGAGAAGTTCTTCTGATGAGGCCATGCGGCGCTCTTCGCTACGCGCTTCACTTCAACCAGGGCCAGGCGGCAGGATGAACCTGCCGCCCGGCCGCCGAGGAAACGCTCCGCTGCGAGCGCCGGACGTAACCAAATGATGGAGCCCGCGTTCGGGCAGGACATCCGCCGCTACCTGGCCATGCTCCAGAAGCGGCGCGCGATCGTCATCACGTGCGTCACCGTGAGCATGCTGTTGACGGTGATCTACAACTACACCACCCGGCCCCTCTACCAGGCCACCACCCAGATCCTCATCGACCGCGCCACGCCGAAGGTGCTGCCCACCAAGGACCTGGTGGACGGGGGGGTCCAGGACTTCCAAACCGAATACGAGCTGCTGCGCGGGCGCACGCTCGCGGAGAAGACGATCGAGAAGCTCGGCCTGCAGAGGAGCCCGGAGCTGAGCACCGGCCCGATGATGTCGCCGCGGGAGCGCTTCCAGCGCAAGTTCCTGGGCCAGGCGCCCGCGACCACCGTCGACGCCGACGGCATGCCGCTCTCGCCGGCGGCGGCCGCCTTGCGCTCCCGCATCCGCATCGAGCCCCTGCCCGGAGGCCGCCTGGTCAACCTGCGCTTCCACGCCTACGATCCGGGCCTGGCCGCGCGCGTCGCCAACACGCTGGCCGAGCTCTACATCGAGCAGTCGCTGGACTTCCGCAGCGCCAACTCGACCATGGCCACGGGATGGCTCTCCGAGCGGCTGCGCGAGCAGCGCGTGAAGGTGGAGGCGGCCGAGCGCGCGCTCATCGAGTACCAGGAGCGGCAGGGGCTCGCGGGGTCGCCCGCGGAGTCGTCGCCGGACGGGGAGCGCGTCTCCACACTGGAGGCGGCCGTGGTCGCCGCGCGCATGGAGCGCGTGGGCAAGGAGACGGCCCTGGCGCAGGCGCGCAGCGTGCCGTCGTACCAGCTCGCCAGCCTGCCCGCGGTGGTGGCCAATCCCGGGGTGCAGGAGGCGCGCTCGAGCGTGGCCGAGCTGCAGGCCGAGTACAGCCGGCTGGGAGACACGCTGGGCGAGAAGCATCCCGACATGGCCCGCCTGCGCGGCGACATCCAGGTCGCGCAGGACAAGCTCCAGGCGGAGATGCGCAACGCGCTGCGCGCGCTCGAGGGCGACGCCCAGGCCGCGCGGGCGCGCGAGGCCGGCCTGGAGGCGAGCCTGGTGCAGGCGCGCTCGGAGAGCCTGGAGGTCGGGCGCAAGGCCATCGAGTACAACGCGCTGCGCCGCGAGGTCGAGGCGAACAAGCAGCTCTTCCAGAGCCTGATGAGCCGCAGCAAGGAGACGGGCCTGGAGAGCGAGCTGACGAGCACGAACGTGCGGATCATCGAGAAGGCCGAGGCGCCGCGCGCGCCCATCTCTCCCAACCGCACGCGCAACTACCAGCTCGGCCTGCTCATCGGCCTCGGGCTCGGGATCGCCCTGGCGCTGCTCTTCGAGCACGTGGACAACACGGTCAAGACGCCCGAGGACGTCAAGGCGCTGGGGATGCCGTTCCTGGGCATGGTCCCGAACGTCGCCCCGCGGCCGGGCCAGCCCGCGGCGGCCCGCGCCGCCAACACCGCGAGCCCCGAAGCGGCCGTGGCCGAAGCCTATCGCGTCCTGCGCACGAACCTGATCTTCTCGGCGCCGTCCGAGGGCGGCCGCGCGCTGGTCCTGACCAGCGCCAACCCGGGCGAGGGCAAGACGACCACCACGGCCAACCTCGCGGTCGCCCTCGCGCTCAACGGCGCCAAGGTGCTCGTGGTCGAGGCCGACCTGCGCCGCCCGGCGCTGCACCAGCACTTCCGCACCCGCAAGACGCCGGGACTGTCCGACCTGATCGTGTCGAAGTGCCAGGCCTCCCAGGCCATCCAGTCCACGCGCTTCAAGGGCCTGCAGGTCCTGCCCTGCGGGTACATCCCGCCCAACCCGGCCGAGCTGCTCGGCTCGGGGAACATGCGCGAGATCGTGGCGGCGCTGCGGAGCTGCTACGACTGGGTGCTCATCGACACGCCGCCGATCCTGGCCATGGCCGATGCGCCGGTCCTCTGCCCGCTCGTGGACGGGGTCATCCTGGTCGTCTCGGCGGAGCAGAGCCCGCGGCCGGCCGTCCAGCGCGCCGTGGACCAGGTCCTCGGTGTGGGCGGGAAGTTCACCGGGGTGGTCCTGAACCGCGTGGACCTCCGCCGTAACTCCTACTACTACGGGCAGTACTACGGCGAGTATTACCGGAACTACTACGCCGCCCCGGACAGCCCGGCCGCGCAGGAGCGGCGTTCCTGAAGTGCCGCTTGAGACTTCAGGCCTAAGTTACGTTACACTCAGCCGGTCTCGGGCCGTCGGCCCTCCCTCGGGCGGCCCCGCCGAGTCGGGCGCAAGGAGCCATTGCGATGCTGCGTAAGGCCGCCGCGATCGTCCTTTCGGCTCTCCTGGCCGCGCCGTCGGCCACCGCCGGCCCCGAAGACGCGTCCTCCGGCGTGATCGAAGGCGTCGTCCGCCTGGGAGACCGGCCGCTCAGCGGGGTGAAGCTCGCCTTCCTCGACGTGGCCTCGGGTGCCGTCTCGCGCACCACGTCCCTTGGCGAAGGCAGCTTCCGCGCCGTCGTGCCGCCCGGAGAGTACGTGGTGGCCACGGAGGGCGGCGCGGGACTGGTCGTCAGCCAGGGACCGACGACCGTGTCGGTCGCGCAGGGGCAGGTCGCCTCGGCGGCGATCACGCTGCTCGCGGTGCCCGGTGCCCGCCTGCAGGCCGAGCAGGAGCCTCCGCCGGCCGCACCGGCCTCCGCCACGACCATCCAGCACGACGCCATCCGCTGCTTCGTGGAGGGTCAGTTCCCGCTGGTGCCGGCCCGCATCGAGCCGGCCGACAAGGTCGCCCGCGGCCGCGTCTACTTCCACGCCGTGCAGAGCGACCAGTTCTACTACGTCGAGATGACGCCCAGCGAGGACGGCTTCGTGGGCAAGCTGCCCCGCCCGATGCTGGAGGCCAGCCCCATCACGTACTTCGTGGAGGGCATGTCCACGACGTTCGGCGAGGCGCGCACGGACCACATCGAGGCGCTCGTGGTGCGCGACGAGGACGAGTGCGAGGGGAAGGTGGCCGCCTTCGGGCCCCCGGGCGACGTGACCGTGTTCTCCGCGGCCACGGGGACGGTGGTCAAGCCGCTCGGCTTCGCGGCGGGCGGCCTGCTCGCGGCCGGCGGCGTGGCGCTGATCCTGGCCGGCGGCGCGGCCGCGGTCGGGATCGCCGCCGCGGCCGACGTCTTCAGCGCGGACCCGACGCCGCCACCCACCATCACGCCCACGCCCACGCCCACGCCGGAGACGCCTCGGCCTTCGCCCTCGCCGTCGCCGAGCCCTTCGCCCACGGCTCCGCCGATCCCCGGTACGCCGTTCAAGTAAGCCGGAATGCGGTGAGCGCCTGGCGAAGCGGATCGCCAGGCTGCGGCCCGGGCCGGCGGGTGCCCTACCGCCAGGCGAGCTGGCTCTGGAGCGCCTCGTTCCGGCCGGCGCTGACCGTCACGTCCGTCCGCCAGGACGTGGCGCCCGCCGGCCAGGTGCCCGAGATCTCGTCGACCAGGGCGCGCTGCTGGGGGTCGACCTCGCGGACGCGGGACGGGCCGCCGGAGCCGGCGGCTGAGCCGTTGACGATCGTGGCCACGGACAGCGCCGAGATCTTGATCTCCTTCTTGCCCTCGTTGACGACGTAGATCTTCAGCGTCCACGGGTCGCCCGGCTGCACGGACGCGGGCGTCATCTCGTATTCGACGCGGCCCAGGAAGTCGGGCGCCCTCTGCACGCTCACGCCCGCGGACTCGAACCCCGCCAGCCCGCCTCCGGTCTTCTCGGTGCGCACCACGGTGCGGCCGGCCACGAACCTCTTGCGCGCGTGCGCCCGCGCCGCGGTGGCGGAGGTCCTGCCGGCCTGGGCGGCGGCGTTCTGCGGGTCGAGCTTGAGCACGGCGTCGTAGTGCGCGAGCGCGGCGTCGTAGCTGCGCGCGGAGGCGGCCGACTGCGCCTGGCCGAGCAGTCCGGCGACCTGCGCGGCGATGCGCGCGCGCGTGGCCGCGGCGGGATCCACCGGGTCCGGTCGCGGGACCGCGGTTGGCCGGGGCGTGGCCGCGGCCGTGGGCGCCGCCGATGGCGGGCGCGGTGGAGGCGTCGCCGAGCGCACGATCGTCACCACGTCCTCCGCGGGCGCGACCGTGGCCGGGATCTCGGGCGTGGGCTCCGCCACGAGCGCCGGCGCGGGCGGTGTGGTCACCGGTGAGTGGGCCAGCGTGGAGGGGACGGGCGGCGCCGCGACGGCCGCGGTCCGCGCGGGCTCCGAGCGGCCGAAGAACCAGTAGGCGCCGGCCGCGGCCGCGACCGCCAGCACGCCCGCGCC
>DATKEG010000238.1:0-5408 GCA_035544515.1 Vicinamibacteria bacterium
GTCCTGGAGCTCCACTACGCCGACATGCTGGCCAGCCCGCGGGCGCAGGCCGAGCGCCTGGTGGACTTCGTGGGCGAGCGCCTCGACGTGGAGAAGATGGCGGCGGTCGTGGACAAGGAGCTCTACCGGAACCGGGCCTGAGCGCTCCGCCGGTTACCTCACGTAGCCCAGGCTGCGCAGGCGCTCGAGCTGCTCGGCGCTCATGCCCTTCACCGCTTCCGTGTCGGGCTTGAGCTGCGCCTGCTTCGCCAGGCGCCGCCAGCCGTCGAGCATCTTGCCCAGGCGCGCGACCACTTCCGGGTTCGCCGCGGCCAGGTCGCGCTGGTCGTGCGGGTCCTTGTAGAAGTCGAACAGCTCGAACTCGGGCTTGCCGGGGGCGCGGACCACGTTGTGGATGAGCTTCCAATCGCCCTCCACGATCGCGTACGACTCGCTCGCGCCCGGGAACTCCTTCGTGTCGCCGAAGGGGTGTTTCTCGGAGACGAGCGGCCGCCGCTTCCAGCCGCCGTTGGCGGCGGCCGTGCCCGGGGCGTCTCGCGCGGCCAGGAGCGGGCGCAGGCTCTGTCCCTGCGCCTCCTTCGGGACGGACAGCCCGCTCGTCTCGAGCAGCGTGGGCATGATGTCCACGAGCTGGACGGGATCCTCGACGCTGAGCCCCTCCGGCACGTGGCCCGGTCCCCACATGATGAGCGGCACGCGCATCATCTCCCCGTACACCGTGCGGCCGTGCCACATGTTGCCGTGCTCGTGGAACTCCTCGCCGTGGTCGGCGAAGAAGGCGACCAGCGAGCGGTCCCGAAGCCCCAGCTCCTCGATCCGCTCGACGAGGCGGGCGATCTCGGCGTCCATCCCGCGGATGGACCCGTCGTACCAGTCCTTGGAATAGCGGATGAAGGCGGCCGGGTCGATGCCGGCCGCGCGCAACTCGTCGGGGGTGGCCATCCCGCGCTGGGCCAGGAACGGGTCCTTGATGAACTTCTTCAGGACCTCCAGCTGGCGGAGGTACTCGTCTCGCCCCTTGGGGTCCGCCCACATCGTGTCGTAGGGCCGGTTGGGCTCGTAGGGCGAGTGCGGGTCGAAGAAGTGCAGGTACACGAACGACGGGACGTCCCGGTGGTCCTCGAGCCAGGCCACGAGGCGGTCCACGTATTCGCGCGAGGTCTTGGCCCCCTGCGGGCCGGCGCGCCCCACGGTCGACTCCGACTCGTGCAGCTCCTCGAAGCCCTGGTGCAGGTTGGTGAACTGGCCGGTGAAGGAAACCGAGGAGAAGGACGCGGTGGCGTAGCCGGCCGCGCGGTACGCCTCGGCGATGGTGTTCGCGGAGGCGGGCAGCCGGTCGGGGATCTGGTGGACGCCGTGCGTGGTCGGGAACAGCGACGTGTGGACGGAGGGGGTCGCCGCTTTCGTCCACCCGGTCTGCGTGACCGCGTGCCGGAAGAGCGCGCCCTCCTCGGCCAGCCGCGCCAGCGTGGGCGCCGTCTTCCGCTCGTATCCGTACGCGTCGAGGTGATCGGTGCGCAGCGTGTCGAGCTGGACCAGGATCACGGTCTGCGGAGGCTCCCCCGCGCGCCTCTCCGCGCGCGGCCGGATGGCCGGCGCGCCCCAGAACGCGATGGTGCCCGGCTTCCCGGCGCTGGCCGTGAGCGACAACGTGACGCGGGCGCCGGCGAGCTCGGCCAGGTCCAGCACCCGCGGCTCCCACCGGTAGGGAGTGGTCACGGTGTGCGCCAGCAGGGGCACGTCCCGGTCGCCCCTGCGTGCGGCGATGCGGAAGGTCACCGGCTCGTCCTCGGGCGTGCCCAGGACGACGTGCATCACCGGCCGCGCCGGCACCTCGACCTCGAACCGCACCGTCTCCGGCGACCGCGTCACGAGCGTCTCGCGGAAGACGTCGCGCAGCCCCTGCCAGCTCACGCCCGAGGGCACGCCGGCCAGGTGCTCGCGCCGGAAGACGAGGCGGACGGACTCGATGGCGAAGTCCGCCCCCGCGGCGTCCGTCGGCCGGATCAGCACCTGGCGGATGCGGGAGGACGACACCGGCGCGGGCGGCGTCATGGTGTAGGTCTGTACCTGGTCGCCCGCCACGATCGGGCTCTTGATGAGCCAGGGCAGGGCCACCGCCTGGGCCTGCGCGGCCTGGAGGTCCACTGTCGCCGCGGGCCGGGTCTGGACGGAAAGGTTGGTCCCTTTCGACGCGCGCATCCGGACCTCGACCGCATGGACCTGGTCGGCGTCGTCGAGGCCGGTCGTGCGCTCGACGCGGAGGATGGGGAAGTCCGCGGTCGTGCGGCCGACGAGCAGGCCGTCGCGGATGGCGAGGCCGGCGACGCCCGGTCCCGCTTCCCACCCGCGCGTGGCGGGGAAGGGCGCGGGCGAGGCTCCGGGGCGCGGCGAAGGCGTCGCGGGCGGGCCGTCGAAGCGCCACTCGGTCCGGCGCGCGCCGCCGGAGGCCTGCGGCGGCGAGCCCTCGACGGACTTCGCGTCGAAGACGTCGACGAGGCGCACCGTCGCCGGCTTCTCCGCGCCGCCACGGCATCCGGCCGCGGCCGCCACGAGGACGGGCAAGAGGGCGGCGACCGCCCGACGGACGATCCGAGGCTGGGCCATGCGGCTACTCCTCCGTTTCGGTGAGTTGTGCGAACGCCGAGGGGTGGCGGATTATACCGGGCAAGGAGGCACACATGAAGGGCGAGCGGACGCACCGGCGCGAGTTCCTGAAGTCGTCCCTGGCCACGGCCGGCGTCGCCTGGGCGTCGGCCCGGCCCGCCCGGGTCTCCGCGCAGCCGCCGGGGGCGCCCGCGCCCCGCATCCGTTTCGCCTCCGTCGGTCTCAACCACGGCCACATCTACGGCCAGACCGAGGCCGTCATCCGTGGCGGTGGGGAGCTGGCCTGGGTCTACGCCAAGGAGCCGGACCTCGTGGCCGCGTTCACCAAGCGGTTCCCGCAGGCGAAGCTGGCCCGCAACGAGCAGGAGATCCTCGACGACGCCTCGATCAAGCTCGTGGTGAGCGCCTCCATACCGGACGAGCGCGCCCCGCTGGGGCTCCGCGTGATGCGCCACGGCAAGGACTTCATGGTGGACAAGCCCGGCATCACGACGCTCGAGCAGCTGGCCGAGGTGCGCCGCGTCCAGGCCGAGACCCGCCGGATCTACTCGATCCTCTACAGCGAGCGGCTGGAGAACCGTGCCACCGAGCGGGCGGGCGAGCTGGTCAGGAAGGGCGCGATCGGCAAGGTGCTGCAGACGGTGGGCCTGGGGCCGCATCGCCTCAACGCGAAGAGCCGGCCGGCCTGGTTCTTCGAGCGCGAGCGCTACGGCGGCATCCTGTGCGACATCGGCTCGCACCAGTTCGACCAGTTCCTGTTCTTCACCGGCTCGACGCGCGCCGAGATCGCGGCCTCGCAGGTGGGAAACCTGAACCATCCCCGGTACCCCGGCCTCGAGGACTTCGGCGACGTGCTCCTGCGCGGCGACGGCGGCAGCGGTTACATCCGGGTGGACTGGTTCACGCCGGACGGCCTCCCGACCTGGGGGGACGGGCGCCTGACGGTGCTCGGGACCGAGGGTTTCATCGAGGTCCGCAAGAACGTGGACATCGGCGGCCGCGCGGGCGGCAACCACCTCTTCCTGGTGGACGGGAAGGAGACGCGCTACGTGGACGTCACCGGACAGCGTCTGACCTACGGCGAGCGGCTGGTCGACGACGTGCTCAACCGCACCGAGACCGCGATGCCCCAGGAGCACTGCTTCCTGGCCACCGAGCTGGCGCTGCGGGCGCAGAAGGACGCGCGGCGCCTGGCGCTCGCAACCACGACATCGAAGGCTCGTGCGAAGGGAGATCGGACCCTCGTCCCCGTGGGTCGGGACGGCGTGGCCCCTGACCCGCCGGCCTGACCCTCGAAATGAAGGCGCGGTTCGCACCCGCCGTCCTGGCCGCGATCGGGCTGGTGCCGAGCCCGCGGGCGCCCCGGGCCTGATGGGCAGCGACATCCGCGGCCGGTGCTCCCGCGAGCGTTACGACGCGGTGGTGGTGGGCGCGGGGCCCAACGGGCTGGCCGCGGCGGTCACCCTCGCCGGAGCGGGCGCGTCCGTGCTGCTCCTCGAAGGCGAGGCGACGGTCGGCGGCGGTGCCCGGACCGCCGAGCTGACCCTGCCCGGCTTCCGGCACGACGTCTGCTCGGCCATCCACCCGCTCGGGGTCGGGTCCCCGTTCTTCCGTGGCCTCGCGCTCGGCGAACACGGGCTGGAATGGATCCAGCCCCCGGCCGCGCTGGCGCACCCGCTCGATGACGGCCGGGCCCTGGTCGTCCGCCAGTCCCTGGAGACGACCGCGGACGGCCTCGGCACCGACGGCGCGGCCTGGCGTGAGCTGTTCGAGGGACCGGCGCGGGACTGGGGCCGGCTCTCGGCCGACCTGCTGGCACCGCTGCTGCGCTTTCCGCGGCACCCGCTGGCGATGCTCCGCTTCGCCCTCCCGGCCTCGCGCTCGGCCGTCGGGCTGGCCCGCGCGCGGTTCTCGAGCGCCGGGGTGCGGGCCCTGTTCGCCGGCCTGGCCGCGCACTCGATCCTCCCGCTCGAGCGGGCCTTCACGGCTTCCTTCGGCCTCGTCCTCGGCACGACCGCCCACGCCGTGGGATGGCCCGTGGCGCGCGGCGGCTCGCAGGCCATCGCCGACGCGCTGGCGAGCCTCCTTCGCGCCCGGGGGGGGGAGGTCCTGACCGGCGCGCGCGTCGCTTCCCTCGACGACCTGCCGCCCGCGCGCGCCGTGCTGCTGGACCTGACGCCGCGGCAGCTCCTCGCGGTCGCGGGCTCCCGGCTCGGCGGCGCCTACCGGCGGCGGCTCGAGCGGTTCCGTTACGGGCCCGGCGTGTTCAAGCTCGACGTCGCGCTCGACGGGCCGGTGCCGTGGGCGGCGCCGGAATGCGCCGAGGCGGGCACGGTCCACCTGGGCGCGACGCTCGAGGAGATCGCGGCGGGGGAGGCCGCGGTCTGGCGGGGAGAGCACCCGGCCCGCCCGTTCGTGCTCATCGCCCAGCAGAGCCTGTTCGACGCGACGCGGGCGCCCGCGGGGAAGCACACACTGTGGGCCTATTGCCACGTGCCCCACGGGTCGCGGGAGGACATGACGGAGCCGATCCTGGCCCAGATCGAGCGGTTCGCTTCGGGCGTGCGCGCGCGGGTCCTGGCCGTCCATCGCCGGGGACCCGCGGCCTTCGAGGCGTACAACCCCAACTACGTGGGCGGCGACATCAGCGGCGGCGCCCAGGACTTCGACCAGCTCTTCGGCCGCCCGGCGTGGCGGAGGACGCCCTACGCGACGCCGGTGCCCGGGCTCTACATCTGCTCGTCGTCCACGCCGCCCGGCGGCGGCGTGCACGGCATGTGCGGCTACCTGGCGGCGCGCGC
>DATKEG010000239.1:0-17397 GCA_035544515.1 Vicinamibacteria bacterium
ACCCCAGGAGGCTCTTTTCGTTTCCGTAATTTGGACGAGAGTGATCCCCGATATGCGCGGTCGTCGCGCCTTGCCAGCCGGGCGCCTCGCCCGCCTCGGTGCGACGCTGCACTTCCACCACGGGCTGCTAACGCGCCTTGCGCACGGTGAACGCTCCCGCCTGCGCCGCCTTGTCGAGCGCATCCAGCACGTCCGCCGGCCGCACCTTCCCGTAATACCACTCGCCGGCCGACAGCGCCTCCGCGGCCACCGCCTCGTAGACGTCCCAGGCGGTGCGCCGGCCGTCCGCGAAGTTGTACGCCTCGAACCGCATCATCGCGTGCAGCCCGTCCGCCGGCTTCACCTTCGCCAGCGCGTCGTGCGAGGCACCGATGTCGCCCACGGGCACGAAGACCTGGTCGGCCATTCTCTGCTCGTCGGGGCCCGGCGTCACGTTGGGCACCCCCTCACCCGTCATCGCCGTCCAGGCGCGCTCCAGGGCGCGCAGGTCGCGCGGCAGCGCCTCCTCGAGCTGCACCGTCGCCTGCGTGACGTAGTCGGCCGCGCGCCCGCGCGGGGCGAGGCGGCGCACGGAGGCGAGTGCCCCCTTCTCCTTGTCATGGGTCCGGCGGACGAGGTTGCGGGCGAGCCGGAAGGCGTCCGGCCGCGCCTCGGGCGCGGCCTCGGCCAGGTGCGCCACGGCCGTGGCGAGGTCCGCGGCGATGCGGGCGAGGCCCCGGGCCGCGACGTAGGCGGCCAGGGCCGGCGCGTCCTCGTCCCGGAGTGACGCGAAGTAGAGGGCCACCCCCGCCACCACCACCGCGTTGCGCTCGAGCTGCGTGGCGTCGACCTGCTCGAGGTCGTCGCCCGTGGAGTGGATGAACTCGTCGGGCCAGTTGGTGAGGCTGGTGCCGGGCACCCCGACGCGCGCGGGCGTGAAGGCGTGGTGGTCGGTGTGGTCGTAGTAGGGGACCATTCGCGCGTGGTAGGGCTCGCGCGACCCCTTGACCGCGGTGATCTCGCGCGTGAAGGGCTGGGGCGATCGCGTCCCGCGCGTGGTGAGGAGCGAGGTGTTCCCGTCGCGCACCATCGTGAGCACGCTTTCCATCACGTCGTCGAGCGCGTGGGGCAGGCTCCAGGGCAGGCGCGAGGCGTACTCCACGCGGCCGCCCAGGCTCTGGCGCGCGCCCACCATGTCCTGGTTGATGTTGAGGAGCATGCGCCGCGGCTCGGCGGGGTTCTCCCGGAAGAGCTGCTCCTGGCTCGAGAACTCGTTCACCCACCAGAAGCGGATGTCGCGCCGGGGGCGCGGCAGCCTGCCCTCCCGCACGAGCCGGGCGAGCGTGCGGCCGATCTCGAGCAGGTTGGCGCAGCCGCTGCCGTCGTCGTTGGCGGAGGTCTTCTCCTCCTGGATGTGCGCGGTGAGCACGACCTGCTGGTCGGGGAGCTCGCGGCCCCGGATCCAGCCCTCGACGTAGGCCTGCACGGGCGGGTCCTCGAACGAGGCCTCGATGTCCACCTTGAGGCGCACGGGCGAGGACGCCGCCATCTGCGTCTGGAGAAGGCGCGCCCGGCGCGGCGAGATCATGATCGCGAACGTGCCGGGCGTGCCGTCCTTGACGCCGGCCACGTCCTTCGCCTCGTGCGCCACGCGGCCCCAGGCCACCTGGTCGGGGGCGTCGAAGTGCTCGGGGCGGTTCGTCTGCCAGGACACGACGCCGAGCGCGCCGCGCTTGAAGACCGCTTCCGCGTGCGCGGTCGTGGCCGAGCCCGAGGCGAGCACGATCCTTCCCTTGACGTCCTTCCCCGCGTAGTCCGCCTCCGACGTGCCCGCGCCCACGTCCACGAGCTCGGCCGTCACGTGTGTCGTCTTGCTGTTGTCCGCGACGGAGAGCGCGACCTCGCCGTAGGCGGCCAGCTTCGACGGCTGCGCGTCGAGGACCCACGCCTCGCCGAAGTGGCACGACCAGCTCGGGCCGTCCCACTTCTGTCGGACGAGCTTCACGTCCTCGAGCCCGGCCTCCTCCGCCGCCTGCCGGAGGTATTCGGCCGCCGCGAAGAAGTCGCGGCTGCCGCCCGTGCGGTGGTACCGGCTCAGCTGGCGCACGTGCTCGAAGGCGCGGTCGCCCGAGATCTCGTTGACGAGATCGCGGAAGACCGGGTCGGGGAGGAAGGGCGAGGTCTGGGCCGCGGCGGGTGCCGCGGCCGCACCCAGCGCGGCGCAGGCCACGAGCAGTCGAGCGTTCAAGGGTCCTCCCGGTGGGCAGCGGGAATGAGGGCGGAGTATAGCGCGCAGCCGCCGGGGCGCGCTCACGCTCCCGGCGGCGCCGACAGCCCCAGCGAGCGACCCTCCGCTTCGAACTCACGCCACAGGCGCCGCCGCAGTCCCACGTCGGCCAGGCCGTAGCGCAGACCGTTGAGGTCGAGCTGCCACAGCTCCGCCTCCGAGAAGCCCATCTCGTCGCGCGCCCGGCGGTACTCCGCGACGAGGTCGGTGCCGAAGAACGGCGGGTCGTCGGTGGAGAGCGTCACGGGAACGCCGGCGGCGATCAGTCTCCGCAGCGGGTGGACGGAGAGATCGCGATACGCGGTCAGGAACGTGTTGCTGGTGAGGGCCACGTCGCAGCAGACCTCGCGCTCGGCCAGCAGGCGCAGCGTGGCCTCGTCCTCGACCGCGCGCACGCCGTGCTGGACGCGGCGGACCTTGAGGTCGAGCACGGCCTGGCGCACGTGCTCCGGACCGGCGGTCTCTCCGGCGTGGGCGACGGCGGGGTAGCCGGCCCGGCGCGCGCGCTCGAAGTAGGTCCGCGCCAGGGTGCGGGGAAAGCCCTCCTCGGGCCCCCCCAGACCGATGGCCACCACCGCCGGGTTGGCCTCTTCCTCGAGGAGCGCGGCCGTGTACGGTCCGCTCTCCGCGACCGACTCGCTGGGGATGTCGAGGATGAGCCGGACCACGGGGCCCCCGCTCCTTTCGGCCTGCTCCAGGCGGCGCGTGACCACCTCCAGGGCGCGCCGGCCGCCCAGCCCGAAGCGCTCGTGGTTGTACGGAGTGAAGTGCGCCTCGGCGTAGCGCAGTCTCACGCGGGCGGCGTCCGCCAGGAAGGCGTCCACCACCTGCTCGTAGTCGGCCTCGCGCCGGAGGCACCGGCACATGGCCAGCCAGAGGTGCAGGAACGTGTCGAAGCTCTCGAACCGGTACAGCGCGCGCAGCTCGGCCAGGGAACCGACCGGCAGCGCGACCTGGTTGCGCGCCGCCATCGCCCAGAGGGTCTCCGCCGAGATCGTGCCCTCGAGGTGGAGGTGCAGCTCCGTCTTCGGCATGGCCGCCAGCGTGTCGGTCAAGCGCCTCCCCCCCTCACGCGTCCGCGGGCGGCTTGAAGCCGAGCAGGCCGCCGAGGGCCAGGAAGTGTCGCACCCAGGTTCGCGCCGGCTCGTCTCCGGCGGCGGCGCGCTGGCGCATCTCCGCGAGAGACGACTCCCGCACCGTGTGGTACGCGTTCTGCGCGTGCCAGAGGTCGAGCGCGAAGGGGAGCGAGCGGCCCAGGCGCACCGTGGACTCCAGCCGGATGAGCGCCGGCAGGTCGGCCGGCCCACCCCGGCAGGCGTCGGACAATCGGCGGATCGTCCGGCTGGCCGTGAACCCGTGCGCCTTGGCGTCGAGCGGCACGCCCTCCAGGCGCGCGTGCTCGATGAGGTCGGCCACGCGCAGGGCCTCGGGCTCGAAGTTCTCGAGCGCCTCGCGCAGGTAGGCGTTGAGCACCAGCTCGGCGGCGGCGCGGAAGGCCGCGGGCAGGCGCAGGCCCAGGCTGGTCAGGAAGCGCATCAGCGGCGCGCGCCGCTCGTAGATCTGGCGGTAGGCGCCCTCCGCGTCGACGACGCTGGCGCGCAACACCTGCTCGAGCACCGCCCGGCGTTCGTCCGCGAAGAGGGTCCGCAGCGAGTAGGTGGACGTGCCGAAGTGCTTGTCGAGCAGCCGGACCACCTGGGGGAAGTCGGCCTGTCCGAACGCCTCCGCCACCTCCGTCTCCATCTCCCGGTAGGCGGCCTCCCCCCGGAAGAGGCGCACCCCACCGTTGACGTTGTGGTCCCCCCAATGCAGCACGCCGTAGGTCACGAGCTCGGATTCGCCCGTGACCTCCGAGGAGACGCTCGTCCAGCCCGTGGCCAGCCGAGCCTCGCCCGCGCGCAGGGCCCGGTGCTCCAGGCGCTCCACACCGTAGCAGTACACGCGCGCGCGGCTGCCCTGCTTGTGGAAGAGGGAGCTGATGGCGTAGTGGCCGCCCACGCGCAGCAGGTCCACCGCGGCCGGCGTGACCAGCTTCGCCCACACCTCCCGGCCGTCGCCGTGCTCCGGGACGTTGCTCCGCGCCTCCTCCAGGCGGCCCAGGAATCCCTCCTCCAGGTCGCGCCCGAGCGCCTCCCGGGCGAGCTGCAGCGCGCGGGCCGCGTACTGCATCACCTGCACCGTCTCGATGCCCGAGAGGTCGTCGAAGAACCAGCCGCAGCTGGTGTACATGAGCATCAGGTGGCGCTGCATCTCCAGCAGCGTCCAGGCGCCCACGGCCTCCGCCCCCGACAGCTCGCCGCGCGCGTGCGCGGCCAGGAAGCGCTCGCGGGTCTCGGGTGAGCGGTCGAGCACCACGTCCACGTAATCGTCCCGCGCGCGCCAGGGATCGAGCAGGAGCGGCGAGAGCTGGCGCTCGAACGGCTCCCTCAGCTCGTCGCGCAGCCAGTCCAGGGCGGCGCGCAGGGGAGCGCGCCAGGTCTGGCGCCAGCCCTCGCGGCCGCTGCTGCAGCCGCAGTCGCTCCGCCAGCGCTCCAGGCCGTGGATGCAGCTCCAGGACGTGCCCTCGCGGATCTGGGCCTCGTGCGTGGGTGGATGCCGCTCCAGGTATTGGCCGTAGTTCGTCAGCTCGATTTCTCCACCGGTCGCGAGGGCGTGCAGCGCGTAGGCCAGGGCCATGTCGCCGAAGCGGTGATGGTGTCCGTAGGTCTCGCCGTCGGTGGCGATGTGGACGAGCTGCGGCCAGTCGCGCGCCGCGGAGAACCCGCTCCGCAGCCGCGCCCCCAGGTCCTCTCCCCGGTCCAGCAGGCGCTCGAAGGCCACCGCGCGCGAGATCGGCCCGTCGTAGAAGAAGACGGCGATCGTCCGGCCCGAGGGCAGCGGGACCTCGTAGGGCCGGGTGGGATCGACGCTGCCGCCGTCGAGCTCCTCCCACTCGGCGGCGCCCCTGGCCCGCACCCGCGCCGCCTGGGTGGGAGCCAGCACCGTGAAGCGGATGCCGTGCTCCGCCAGCACCTCCAGCGTGGGAACGTCCACCGCGGTCTCCGGCAGCCACACGCCCTCCGGATCGCGCCGGAAGCGGCGCCGGAAGTCGCGGAGGCCCCATCGCAGCTGCGTCACCTGGTCGCGCCGGTTGGCCAGGGGCATGATCATGTGGTTGTACGGCTGCGCCATGGCCGAGCCGTGCCCGCCGTAGAGCGCCGCGCTCTCCCGGTCGGCGTCCTGAATGGCGCGGTAGACCTCGGGCGCGTGCGCCTCCATCCAGCTCAGGAGCGTGGGGCCGCAGTTGAAGCTGATGCGCGCGTAGTTGTTGACGATGCGGACGATGCGGTCGCCGTCCATGATGCGGGAGAGCGCGTTTGGCCCGTAGCACTCGGCGGTGATGCGCTCGTTCCAGTCGTGGTAGGGCTCGGCGGAGTCCTGCCGCTCGATGGCCTCCAGCCAGGGATTCTCCCGCGGAGGCTGGTAGAAGTGTCCGTGGACGCAGACGTACCGCGGGAGAGAGCTCACGGCCGGTCGTGGCCCTGGCGCAGGAACACCGCGGACAGGGCCGGGAGGACCAGCTCCAGCGAGAAGGGCCGGCCGTGGGCGGGGATGGGCGCGGCCGCCTGGCCGCCGAGGTTCCCCTCACCCGCCCCGCCGTAGTCCTCCGCGTCGCTGTTGAGCACCTCCCACCAGAAGCCGCCGCCCGGAACGCCCACGCGGTAGCCGTGACGCGTGACGGGTGTGAAGTTCAGCGCCACCACCACGGGGGGCGCTCCGCCCTTGGCCTTGCGCAGCAGGAGCAGCACGCCGTTCTGGCTGTCCTGGCAGTCGATCCACTCGAAGCCGGCCGGATCGCAGTCGAGCTGGTGCAGGGCCGGCTCGTCCCGGTAGAGGCGGTTGAGGTCCGCCAGCCAGCGCTGCACGCCCGCGTGTCGCGGGTTCTCGACGAGGTTCCAGTCCAGGCTCGAGTCGTGGTTCCACTCCCGCCACTGGCCCAGCTCGCCGCCCATGAAGAGGAGCTTCTTGGCCGGCTGCGCGTACATGTAGCCGAAGAGCAGCCGCAGGTTCGCGAGCTTCCGGCCATCGTCGCCCGGCATCTTCCCGGCCAGCGAGCCCTTGCCGTGGACGACCTCGTCGTGCGAGAGCGGCAGCACGAAGTTCTCGGAGAAGGCGTAGATCATGCGGAAGGTCAGCTTGTCGTGGTGGTACTTGCGATGGACGGGGTCCCTGGCGAAGTACTCCAGCGTGTCGTGCATCCAGCCCATGTCCCACTTCATCCCGAAGCCGAGGCCGCCGAGATAGACCGGCCGCGACACCATTGGCCAGGCCGTGGACTCCTCGGCGATCGTCTGGGCCTCCGGGTGGCTCTGGAAAACCTCGGTGTTGAACCGGCGCAGGAAGGCGACGGCCTCCAGGTTCTCCCGGCCGCCGTGCACGTTGGGGATCCACGCGCCTTCCTGGCGGGAATAGTCGAGGTAGAGCATGGACGCGACCGCGTCCACGCGCAGGGCGTCGATATGGAAGCGGTGAAGCCAATAGAGGGCGTTGCTCAGGAGGAAGCTCACTACCTCGTTGCGGCCGTAGTTGAAGATGTAGCTGTTCCAGTCCGGATGGAAGCCCTGACGCGCGTCCGCGTGCTCGTAGAGGTGCGTGCCGTCGAAGTAGGCCAGGCCGTGCTCGTCGGTGGGGAAGTGCGACGGCACCCAGTCCAGGATCACGCCCAGGCCCGCCTGGTGGAGCGTGTCCACCAGGAAGGCGAAGTCGTCCGGCGTCCCGTAGCGGCTGGTGGGAGCGAAGAAGCCGGTGACCTGGTAGCCCCACGACCCGTAGAACGGGTGCTCGGCGATGGGCATCAGCTCCACGTGCGTGAAGCCCATCCGCCCCGCGTATTCGGCCAGCTGCGGCGCGATCTCCCGGTAGGTGAGGGACCGGTTTCCTTCCTCGGGCACGCGCCGCCACGAGCCGAGGTGCACCTCGTAGATCGAGATCGGGGCCGCCAGCGCCTGGCGACGCCTCCGACCTTCCCGCCAGGCCGCGTCACGCCACTGGTGGTCGAGCTCCCATACGCGCGAGCCCGTGCGCGGCGCCACCTCCGCGAACGTGGCGAAGGGGTCGGCCTTGTCCACGCGGTACGCGTGATGGTTCGACTCGACGTGATACTTGTACGCCGCGCCCCGGCCTATGCCGGGCACGAAGCCTTCCCAGATGCCCGATCGCCCCCGGTGCGTGAGGGGATGGCGGTACTTGTCCCAGCCGCTCCACTCGCCCATCACGAAGACCTGGCGCGCGTTCGGCGCCCAGACCGCGAAGTAGGTGCCGGCGACCCCGTCCGCCGTGACCAGGTGGGCGCCCAGCTTCTCGTAGAGGCGGTAGTGCGTGCCCTCGTTGAAGAGGTGCAGGTCGTGATCGGTGAGCAGCGAGAAACCGGCGGCGGCGGCCATCGTGTCACTCCCCTCCCATGAGCTGCCGGATCCCGCGCAGCGGGATGTGCACCCAGTCCGGCCGGTTGTTCAGCTCGTAGCCGAGCTCGTAGAGTGCCTTCTCGATGAGGTACGTGTCGAGCATCCGCCCCAGCTCCTCGCCCGTGGGCGGCAGGTGGGCGGCGCCCGCCGCGCTCTCCAGGTAGGAACCCAGGAAGGCGGCCGCGGCCCACGATTCCCAGGCGCGCACCCAGGGCGCGAGCGCGGCCGCGTCCTCGCGGCGGACCTGCCCGCCCGCCAGCCGCTTGAGCAGCGCGCTCTGCCCGGCGTACTGGAACGAGCGGATCATGCCGGCCACGTCGCGCAGCGGCGAGCGCTTGATCCGCCGCTCGCTGAGCGAGCGCGCGGGCTCCCCCTCGAAGTCGATGATGACGAAATCCTTCCCGGTGTGGAGCATCTGGCCCAGGTGGAGGTCCCCGTGGAACCGCGTCCGCGTGGCCGAGATCCGCCGCTCAAAGGTCGCGCGCGACCGGCGCAGGATCTCCGCCTCCAGGCCCAGCACCCGCTGCGCGACCTCGCGGGCGTCGTCGGGAAGGTCCTTGAGCCGGCTGCGCAGGAGCTGCAGCGACTGGCGCGTGAGGTTCCGCATGGACTGGATCAGGGAGCGCTGGTACAGCATGCTGAACGGTTCGGGCGCGAACGCGGGGTCGTCCGCGTCCGAGGCGAGCACCCGGTGCAGCTCTGCCGTCCGCCGGCCCATGAGCTGCGCCGAGGGAAGGTAGCCGCCCATCATGTCCTGCACGCGCGGGGGGACGCCGCGCCCGGCGGCGGAGAGCAGCCCCTCCGTGTCCGCCGCCTCGGGTGGTCCCGACCGGTCGGCCATGGCCTGCTCGAAGTAGCCGGCCAGGTGGTGCGCGGTGAAGCTCCAGGCGTCGCCCTCGTTCGGTACGAAACTCTGGAGGATGGCCACGGTCATGGCCTGGCTGCGGCTGCGCCGGTAGACCATGGCCCCGAGGATGGGCGGGCTGTTGGCGTAACCGTGCTCGGTCAGGAAGCGGCCGATCTCGAGGTCGGGGTTGATTCCGTCCTCCACCCGGCGGATCAGCTTCAGGATGTAGCGGTTGCCGTAACGGATCGAGGTGTTGCTCTGCTCGGCGGACAGGACCGCGGGCGGCGGCGGCGGCTCGCCGTCGGCGTGCTCCTGGCGGACGTCCTTCGCGCTCCAGGCTTCGAGCTCGCCGGTGCGTCCCTTCAGCGTCCCCTGGCGCAGCACGAAGGCCAGCAAGCGCTCGCCGAAGCCACGATCCCAGACCGCCTCGTAGAGCACGTGCGTCCGCCGGCGGTCGCGCACCTGCACGGTGGCGATCACGGCCTGGGGGGGAGGGGCCGCCGCGTCGTCGGGGCGGGCGGGCCGGACGGCCAGCGGAAGGAGGTAGGTCTCCGGCTCGCCCTCGGCGTACTCCACGTTGACGAGAGAGAGCGTCTCGGCCGGCGAGAGCGGCAGCGATTCCACGACGGTCGCGGAGTGGACCGTGCGCGCCTTCGCGCCGAACCATCGGCGGCCCGCCAGGTAGCGGGGGAGCACGCCTGGCAGCCCGCGCCGGTCCCAGAGCACGTCGTCCCACCTTCCGGACGCGTGGAGCGAGGCCACCTCGGCGGGCGCGCCCGCGCCCGCTTCGATGGCGTGGCGCTCGGGCTCCAGCGAGAACCAGAAGAGGGAGTGTGGACCCATCGACAGCGAGTAGGGCGCCTCCGCCACCAGGGGGAACCGGGAGCGTCCGAACAGCTCACGCGGCACGTGGCCCCGGAACGGCTTGAGGTCCAGCTCCACATGCTGCGCGAAGCGGGAGAGGTTGGCCACGACGAGTATGTTCTCCTCCTCGTAGCTGCGGACGAAGGCCAGCACGCGCGGGTTGTCGGGGTAGAGGAAGGAGATGCTTCCGCGGCCGAACGCCCGGTAGCGCTTGCGCATGGCGAGCAGGCGCTTCATCCACCAGAGGAGCGACTCGGGGTTGTTCTGCTGCACCTCCACGTTGATCGCCTCGTAGTGGTACTCCGGGTCGATGATGACGGGCAGGTAGAGCTGCTGGGAGTTGGCGGCGGAGAACCCCGCGTTGCGGTCGGGGCTCCATTGCATGGGCGTGCGCACGCCGTTGCGGTCACCCAGGTAGAAGTTGTCGCCCATGCCGATCTCGTCGCCGTAGTAGATGACGGGCGTGCCGGGCAGGGAGAGCAGCAGGCCGTTCATGAGCTGGATCTTGGCCCGCCGGTTCCGGAGCAGCGGGGCCAGGCGGCGCCGGATCCCGAGGTTGATGCGGGCGCGGGAGTCCTGGGCGTAGACGCGGTACATGTAGTCGCGTTCCTCGTCCGTCACCATCTCCAGCGTCAGCTCGTCGTGGTTGCGCAGGAAGAGCACCCACTGGCAGTCCTCGGGGATGGTCGGGGTCTGCTCCATCATGTCCACGACCGGGTAGCGGTCCTCCGTGCGCAGGCTCATGAACAGGCGCGGCATGATCGGGAAGTGGAAGGCGGCGTGGCACTCGTCGCCGCGTCCCCCGCCGAAGTAGGCCACGGCGTCCTCGGGCCACTGGTTGGCCTCCGCCAGCAGCATGCGGTCCTTGTACTTGGCGTCGACGTGGCGGCGCAGCTCCTTGAGCGCGGCGTGCGTGTCGGGCAGGTTCTCGCAGTGCGTGCCCTCGCGCTCGAAGAGGTAGGGCACGGCGTCCAGCCGCAGGCCGTCCACGCCGATGTCGCCCAGCCAGTAGTCCACCGTCCGCATCATGGTGCGGCGCACGCGGGGGTTGTCCCAGTTGAGGTCGGGCTGGTGCGCGTAGAACCGGTGCCAGTAGTAGGCCTTGGCCAGGTGGTCCCAGGCCCAGTTCGAGTGCTCGAAGTCCTTGAAGATGATGCGGGCTTCCTTGTAACGCTCGGGGTCGTCGCTCCAGACGTAGAAGTCGCGCTCCGGGCTGCCCGCTCTCGCGCGGCGGGCGCGCTGGAACCAGGGGTGCTCGTCCGAGGTGTGGTTCAGCACCAGCTCCGTGATCACGCGCAGGCCGCGGCGGTGCGCCTCGCGCAGGAAGAGCCGGAAGTCCTTCAGGGTGCCGTAGGTGGGATGGACCTGCGTGTAGTCCGCGATGTCGTAGCCGTCGTCCTTCAGCGGCGAGGGGTAGAAGGGGAGGAGCCAGACCGCGGTCACGCCCAGGTCCTGCAGGTAGTCCATCCGGGCGGCCAGGCCCCGGAAGTCGCCGATGCCGTCGCCGTCGCTGTCCGCGAAGGCGCGCACGTGCAGCTCGTAGATGATCGCGTCCTTGTACCACTGGGGGTCGCTCCCGAGGAGGGAGGCGGCGTCGCGCTCGGCCATGGGCGCTACCGGCGCACCTCGAACACGTGCGCGGGGTGGAAGGCGGGATCGAGCAGGACGTAGTTGCCCCGGCCCTGCCAGGCGTAACGCGCCCCGCTGAGCAGGTCGAGGACTTCGAACGGCTGGCCCGGCGTGAGGCCGAGCTCCGCCTCGTCGAGGTCCAGCCAGCCCGACTGCGGGCGGGAGGGATCCAGGTTGACCACGGTGAGGACGACGTCGGAGAGGTCCCCCGTCGCCTTGCTGTAGCAGATGAGCCGCTCGTTGTCGGCTCCGTGGAAGTGGAGCCCGCCGTCCGACTGCAGCGCCGGGTGGTCGCGGCGGACGCCGTTGATGCGCGCGATCAACCCGCGCAGGCCGTGTGGGTCGCCGCGGTCCCAGCGCCGGATCTGGTACTTCTCCGAGTCCAGGTACTCCTCGCCGCCGGCCAGGCGCGGGCGGTTCTCGCCGAGCTCGAAGGCCGGCCCGTAGACGCCGTAGCTCGCGCCCAGCGTCGCGGCCAGGACCAGCCGCGTCCGGCAGGCGGCCGCGCCGCCCTCCTGCAGGTATTCGGTCAGGATGTCCGGGGTGTTGGGCCAGAGGTTCGGGCGGAAGAACTCGCTGACCGGCGGCCGCGTCAGAAGGGAGAAGTACTCCTCGATCTCGCGCCGCTCGTTGCGCCAGGCGAAGTAGGTGTACGACTGCGTGAACCCGAGCTTGGCCAGCCGGTACATGACCTTCGGCCGCGTGAACGCCTCGGACAGGAAGATCACGTCCGGGTGGTCGCGCTTGACCTCGCCGATCAGCCACTCCCAGAAGGCGAACGGCTTCGTGTGCGGGTTGTCCACACGGAAGGTGCGCACGCCCTGCCCGATCCAGAAGGCGAAAACGCCCTTGAGCTCCTCCCAGAGCGGCCGCCAGCCGGGAGAGTCGAAGTCGAAGGGGTAGATGTCCTCGTATTTCTTCGGCGGGTTCTCCGCGTATTGCACCGTGCCGTCGGGCCGCCGGCGGAACCACGTTGGCTGCTCGCGCACCCAGGGATGGTCGGGCGAGGCCTGGAAGGCGATGTCGAGCGCGATCTCGAGGCCCTGCGCGCGGGCGGCTTCGACCAGCCGCCGGAAGTCGGCGAGCGTGCCCAGCTCGGGGTGAACCGCGGTGTGCCCGCCGTCCTTCGCGCCGATGGCCCAGGGGCTGCCCGGATCGCCCGGCCCGGCCTCCGGCCGGTTGTTGGGGCCCTTGCGGTGGGTGCGGCCGATGGGGTGGATCGGCGGCAGGTAGAGCACGTCGAAGCCCATCGCCGCGATGTCGGGCAGGAGCGCCTCCACGTCCGCGAACGTGCCGTGGCGACCCTCGTGGTTCGTGGAACGGGGAAACAGCTCGTACCACGCGCTGAAGCGCGCGCGCGGACCATCGACCACGATCGCGAGCTCGCGCTCGTAGGTCGCGGCCGCGCTGCGGTCGGGATGGCGCGCGACCGCTTCCGACAGGCGCGCGTCCCGGGCTTCCTCCACGCGCCGATCGATCGGCTCGTCGCCCGCGAGCGCGGCGGCGGCGGCGACCAGCGAGCGCGCGTCCTCTGCGCTGGCGCGCTCGGCCGCGGACCGGACGAGGGCGCTGCCCGTGAGCAACTCCACCGACACGTCCTGCCCCGCGGCCGCCTTCTTGTCCAGCCCGCGACGCCAGGTGGCGAACTCGTCCACCCAGCCGCGCACCGTGAAGACGTACCGCCCGACCTCGGCCACGCGGAACGTGCCCTGCCAGCGGTCGTTGTCCAGCGGAGCCATGGCCGCCCCGCTCCAGCTCGCGTCCTTCTCCCGGCGGTAGAGCACCTCACAGGCGACGAGGTCGTGCCCGTCGGTGAACACGTCCGCCTCCACGGTCACCTCGTCGCCGGCCACGCGCTTGGCCGGAAAGCGCCCGCCGTCCACGTCCGGCGTCACGGCCTCGATCACGACGCGGGAGGGGCGGACGGCCGGTCCCTTCGCCCTGGCCGGCCTGCGCGGCGCACGCGCGGCCGCCGGTGGTGGCCGGGTGCCCGTTCGCCCTGGGACCGTCGCGCGGTACATCGCCTCCCCGGCCGCGCGGATGCGCGGTGATGAATGAGTCTGGTGCGAAACGCTGCCTGGAAACGGTCCCGGCGAAAGAGCGGGCGCGAATCCGGACCGGGCGGAAGCCGGTTGCGCGCGTGACCGCGGGCACGGGACCGTTCGTTCTTCGCTACGAACGGATCATACCATCGCGATCCGGCGCGTCGGCGGGCCGAAGCGATGAGACAATGTGGCGTGCCGCGCCCGATCCCGGCTCGATCCGCCGGCGCCGACCATCGTGAACCGCCGTGACCACCGGTCCGCTCGAGCGCCGCGCCAGCGGCATCCTCCTTCATCCCACCGCGCTGCCCTCGCCGTACGGGATCGGCGACCTGGGAAGCGCCGCGCGCGGCTTCGTGGACTTCCTGGCGGCCGCCGGCCAGAAGGTCTGGCAGGTGCTCCCGCTGGGCCCGGCCGGTAGCGGCGCCTCGCCCTACCAGTCGCCCTCGAGCCAGGCCGGCAACCCGCTGCTCGTGGACCTCGAGGCGTTGGCCGCGGAGGGCTGGCTCGCGCGGAGCGAGCTGGCGCCGCTGCGCGAGCTGCCCCGCGACCACGTGGACTTCGCGCGCCTCACGGCGCTGAAGTCGGGGCTGCTGGAAAGGGCGGCGGCCGCGTTCCTGCGCGCGGGGGGCGACCGGCGCGAGGAGTTCGAGCGCTTCCGCCGCGCTTCGCAGCACTGGCTCGACGCCTACGCCGACTTCATGGCGCTCAAGGACGCGCACGGCGGCGCCAGCTGGACGGAGTGGCGCGGCGAGCGGCCGGACCGCGAGCGCGCGCGCCTCCACCAGGCCATCCAGTTCCACTTCTTCCGGCAGTGGGGGGAGCTGAAGGAGTACGCGCGCGAGCGCGGCGTCCGCTTCATCGGCGACGTCCCCCTCTACGTGGCGCACGACAGCGTGGACGTCTGGCGCCACCGCCACCTCTTCGACCTCGAGGCCTCGGGCCGGCCGCGCACGGTGGCCGGCGTGCCCCCGGACTATTTCAGCGCCACCGGCCAGCTCTGGGGCAACCCGCTCTACCGGTGGGAGGTCATGTCTCTCGACGGCTTCGCCTGGTTCGTGGAGCGCATGCGCTGGACGCTGAGCATCGTGGATGTCGTCCGCATCGACCACTTCCGCGGCCTGGAGGCGTTTTACGAGGTGCCCGGGCAGGCGCGGGACGCGCGGCAGGGCCGCTGGGTGGCCGGTCCCGGCGAGCGGCTGCTCTCCGCCCTAAGCGACGCGCTCGGCTCGCTGCCCTTCGTGGCCGAGGACCTCGGCGTGATCACCCCGGAAGTGGTGGCCCTGCGCGACCGGTTCTCCCTGGCCGGCATGCGCGTCCTCCAGTTCGCCTTCGGGAGCGCGGACGGCGACGACCCGTTCAAGCCCCACAACTTCGTGCCCCGGGCCGTGGCCTACACGGGCACTCACGACAACGACACCACCGTGGGCTGGTTCGCGGGCGGCGGGGGCGTGGAGGCCAGCCCCGAGCATGCGCGCGCCGAGCGCGAGCGCGCCCTGCGCTACCTGCACTCCGACGGACGGGAGATCCACTGGGACTTCATCCGCGCCATCGAGGCCTCGGTGGCCCGCACCGCCATCGTTCCGCTGCAGGACGTGCTCGGCCTCGGCTCCGAGGCCCGCTTCAACACGCCGGCGAGCCCCGCCGGCAACTGGACCTGGCGCTACGGGGAGGGCCAGCTCCGGGACGAGCACGCGGAGCGGCTCAGGGAGATGGCGTCGCTGTACGGCCGGTAGCGGCTTCCTTCATCTCGGGGGGGATCGCTCCCGCTTGGTCAGCGCCGCCGCGCTGCGCGCGCCGCCGCTAAGCCCCGTGCAGCGCGCGCCAGACGCGCTCGGGCGTCAGGGGCAGCTCGCGGATGCGCGCGCCCACGGCGTGCGCGACCGCGTTGGCCACCGCGGGCGCGGGTCCGTTGACGGGGATCTCGGCGATGGCCTTGGCGCCGAAGGGGCCCGTCGGCTCGTGCGTGGGGACCAGGATCGTGGTCAGCTCCGGCGTATCGACGGCCGTGGCGATCGTGTAGTCGCGGAAGGAGCGGAACTCCATGCGCCCGGCGGGGTCGAAGGGCATGCGCTCGTAGAGGCCGTAGCCGACGGACTGCACGGCCGCGCCCTCCACCTGGCCCTCGGCCATGTGCGGGTTGACCACCTGCCCGCAGTCCACCGCCTCCACCACGCGGAGCACCCGCACGAGGCCGGTGTCGGTGTCCACCTCGACCTCGACGAACACGGCCGCGAAGGGCGGCGGGGAGTCGTAGGACATGTGGGAGGCGCCGGCCATGATCTGGAACTGGCTCTCCTGGTAGAGCGACGACAGGCAGACCTGCTCGTAGGTGACGAAGCGGCCGTCGCGCGCGCACACCCTGCCGCCGTGGGTGACGAGGTCCTTCGGCTCCTCCCCCAGCAGCCGCGCGCCGACCTCCAGGATCTGCCTCCGCACCTCGCGCGCCGCCTTCTCCACCGCGCGGCCCGAGATGTAGGTGGTGGACGAGGCGTAGGCGCCGGGATCGAACGGCGTCAGGTCCGTGTCGGAGGAGTACGGGACGATGTTCTCCACCGGCACCCCGAGCGTCTCCGCGGCTACCTGGCAGAACATGGTGTCCGAGCCCGTGCCGATGTCGGTGGCGCCCACGAGCAGGTTGAACGAGCCGTCCTCGTTCATCTTGATCGAAGCGGCGCCCATGTCCACGCCGGGGATGCCGGAGGCCTGCATGACGATGGCCATGCCCACGCCGCGGCGCAGAGGGCCCGTGACCGCGCGCGCGCGGCGCTTCTCCGCCCAGCCGATGGCCTTCGCGCCGAGCTGGATGGCCTGCGGCAGGCCGCAGGAACGGATCACCTGCCGGTGTCCCTGGCGTCCCTCGCCCAGGACCTCGGCGATGGGCTGTTCGTCGCCCTCGTGGACGTGGTTGCGGCGCCGGAACTCCAGGGGATCCTCGCCGAGGGCCGCCGCCACCTCGTCCACATGGCTCTCCAGGGCGAAGAATCCCTGCGGGCAGCCGTACCCGCGGAAGGCGCCCGCCACCGCCAGGTTCGTGTACACGGCGGTGGCGTCGTAGCGGAGGTTCGGGCAGCGGTAGAGCGAGAGGGCGCGGTTGCCGGTGACGCTCATGACGGTGAGGGCATGCGTGCCGTAGGCGCCGGTGTTCTCGAGGACCTCGATCTGGAGCGCGGTGAAGCGGCCCTCGCGGACGCCGCTCTTGACCTTCAGGATCTGCGGGTGGCGCGTGCGCGCGGCGGTCAGCTCCTCTTCCCGCGTGTACTCCAGGCGCACGGGACGCCCGGTGCGCAGGGTCAGCATCCCGCAGAGGTCCTCGATCAGGACCTCCTGCTTGCCGCCGAACCCGCCGCCCACGCGCGGCTTGATCACGCGGATGCGGCGCAGGGGGATCCCCAGGAGCGGCGCGATGATCCGGCGGACGTGGAAGGGGACCTGCGTGGACGTACGGACCACCAGGCGGTTGTCCTCGTCGAGCCAGGTGATCGTGATGTGGGGCTCGATCGAGGACTGCTGCACGTAGGGGACGCGGTAGGTGGCTTCGAACACGCGCTCCGCCTGGCGGAAGCCATCGTCCACGTCGCCCACCTGCGCCGTGATCTGCGCGGCCACGTTGCGCAGGGCGTCGCGGATGCCCGTGGCGTCGGGCTCGTCGTGGATCACGGGCGCGCCGGGCGCCTGCGCCTGTTCGGGATCGAAGACGGCGGGCAGGGGCTCGTATTCGACCTTGATGGCCTCGCAGGCCTTCAGCGCGAGCTCGGGGTCCTCCGCCGCGACCACGGCCACCCGGTCGCCCACGAAGCGCACCTTGTGGTCGAGCATGACCGCGTCGTAGGGAGAGGGCTCGGGCCAGCCCTGCCCGGCGGTGGTGTACGGCACGCGCGGCACGTCCGCGTGCGTGAGCACGCAGGCCACGCCGGCGATGGCGCGCGCCTGGGCGGCGTCGATGCGCGCGATGCGGGCGTGCGCGTGCGGGGAATGGAGAATGCGCGCGTGCAGCATCGCCGGCAGCGCGATGTCGTCGACGAAGGTGCCCCGGCCGGTGGCGAGCTTGACGCTGTCCACGCGCCGCTCGGAGCGGCCGACCGTCGTCAGCTCGGGGGGGTGCCTGGCCATGGCGGCGCAGGATTCCACGCCGGAGTGGGCGCCGTCAACGCGCCGGCACGTCCGCCGTACGACGGTGGAAATACGAGGCGGGGCCGAACGACACGCGGGCCACGCTCACGGTGCGGTACACCCTCGAGAAGAAGGAACAGAAGCCCCGGCCCTGAACGGCCGCCGCCTCAGGGCGTCGCGGCCGCCCGCGCG
>DATKEG010000240.1:0-11626 GCA_035544515.1 Vicinamibacteria bacterium
CGGGTGGCCCGCCCGGTGCCAGGACCTCCGATAACGCGACGGGAGCGCCCTGGCGGGCCTTGCTCCGGTCGGCCGCCTCCATGAAGGCCATGATCTCGAGCGTCTCCTCGGGCGGCACCGGCGGAACGCCGCCACCGAAGAACGCCAGCGTGGCTTCGAGCAGCGCCGGGTATGCCGAGCGCGAAGGCTCCCGGGGGGCCTCCGGCCGCGGCGCGCCGAACGACAGGATCGCGTTGCGGCCGTAGGCGACCGCGCCGTAGGTCTGCGGGCCGGCGCGCTGGCCGCGCATCACGCCCACGCGCCCGTCCTTCCAGCGGCCGACCACGACGTCGGCGTCGGGCGCGTGGACGCGCGTGACCGTCTCGACGCCGGGACCCATGAGCGTGTACAGCATCTCCACGGCGTGGATCCCGTACCAGAAGAGGTCGGGCACGTAGGTGTGGATGGGACAGGGACCGTGCGTGGAGGCGCCCAGGATCCCACCCAGCTCCGGGCTGCTGCGGATGGCCCGCAGCTCGGGCTGGAAGCGCAGGCTCGACGAGCTGAAGAACGGCGTGCCGCTCTCGCGCGAGAGGCGGGCGATCTCCCGGGCGTCCGCGAAGCTGCCGGCCAGGGGCTTGTCGATGAACACGCGCTTGCGGGCGGCGAAGACGGGGCGCGCCTGCGCGAGGTGCTGCCGGCCGTCCACGCTGGTCAGCATCACCGCATCCACCCTGAGGCACAGCGCCTCGATCGAGTCCACCAGCTCCACGCCCCACTTCGTGGTGAGCTCGGTCGTGAACCTCTCGATGCGCGTGGCGCTCGCCTCCACGTCCGGGCTTCCGCCCTTGAAGGCGGCGACGACGCGGGCGCCCGCCACGTGCTCGGGGTGACGCGGGTCGTTCAGGATGCTCGTGAACTGGACGGCGTGAGAGGTGTCGAGGCCGACCAGTCCGATGCGCAGGGGAGGCATGGGGGCCGCCTGCCCGCCGCCGGACACGGCGGCCGCCGCCAACGTCACCCCGAGCGCCGCCACGCGGACGGCGGCAAGCCGCTTCTCGCTCACGCTCCCCCACCTCGGCCGCACCGGACGCGGTTCCACGCCGCAGGGCGCCGGCGCCCCGGGCATTGTAGTCCCGGCGTGCGGTTCCGCTGAGGCCGGCGGTGGCGATGGGCGGCCCGGTCTCGGGCCGGCCGCGACTTCTAGCGCCGGCGGTCGGGCCCCGGCCGGCCAGACCGATGACGGCGCGGCGGGGGCGCGGCGCTGCGGCGCGCGGCCGCGGGGCGGCGCTGGGCGTGAATGGCCGAGAGCCGTTGCCCGAGCGGGACCTCGAGCTTCTCCGCCGCCTTCTTCTCGTAGTCGAAGCCGGCCAGGAGCGTGCGCGGGATGCGCTTGCCGATGGCCCGCTCGATGCGCGCGACCTGCGCCTCCTCCTCGGGCGAGACGAAGAGGAAGGCGTCCCCGGTCATCTCGGCGCGGGCGGTGCGGCCCACGCGGTGGACGTAGTCCTCGGGAGAGTTGGGCACGTCGAAGTTCACGACATGCGAGAGCGCCTCCACGTCGATGCCGCGGGCCGCGATGTCGGTGGCCACGAGCACCGGGAACCGGCCCTGCTTGAGCCCGGCCAGGGCCTGCGTGCGCTGGGCCTGGCTGCGGTTGCCGTGGATGCGCCCCGCCGACACGCCGTTGCGGACGAGGTAGTCAGCCAGGCGGTTGGCGCGGTGCTTGGTGCGGGTGAAGGCGATCACGCTGCGGATCTGGCCGCGCTTGACCAGCGCGGCCAGGAGCGGCGCCTTCAGCTCCGCGCGCACGGGATACGCCGTGTGCGAGACGCCCGCGGCGGGCGCGGTGGCCTCGCGGCCCACCGCGATCGACTCCGGGTCGCGCAGAATGTCCCGCGCGAGGGCGACGATCTCCGGGGGCAACGTGGCCGAGAAGAGCAGCGTCTGCCGGCGCTTCGGCACGTGGGACATCACGCGGCGGATGTCGGGCAGGAACCCGACGTCCAGCATGCGGTCGGCTTCGTCGATGACCAGGACCTCGAGGCCGCGCAGCGCGGCGTAGCCGTGGCGGAAATGGTCGAGCAGGCGGCCCGGAGTGGCCACGATCAGGTCCACGCCGCGGCGCAGGGCCTTCTCCTGCGGCCCCATGCCCATGCCGCCGTAGACCGCGGCCGCGGTGAGCGACGTGTGGCGGGCCAGGGCGGCGAAGTCGTCGGCGATCTGCGCCGCCAGCTCACGCGTCGGGGTGAGGACGAGCGCGCGGGTCGTGCCCCGCGGCTGGCCATGCAGGCGCTGGAGGATCGGGAGCAGGAACGCGGCCGTCTTGCCGCTGCCGGTCATGGCGCGGCCGAGCACGTCGCGGCCGGCCAGGATGGGCGGGATCGCCCGCTCCTGTATGGGCGTGGGGCTCACGAAGCCCAGGTCGGAGACGGCGCGCAGAACGTCGGGATGCAACGAAAGGTGGGAAAAGGACAAGTTGGAAGTGCCTCGAGCCGGCAAACAATGAGGATGCGTCATCGGGGGTCGCCGGAGAGCCGCCGTCCTATCGGCTCATGAGCGAGCGCGGAAGGACGTCCAGTATGACACGGCCGTCGCCGGCCGCCTAATCGAGCGTGGGGCCCGGCCGGGGAGCTACTCGGACGTCCAGGAGATGGCGTCCGCCAGCGTTTCGAGCAGGGCCACGCGCGTCGCCTTGTGGTTGCCGCTTTCGACGCGCGGGCGCGCGCCGTATTGCAGCTGGTGCACGCGGCGGAAGGCGATGTTCGCGACCAGGAAGCGGTTGTAGGCGGAGGCGATGCCCGGCGACGCCTCGGGCCACGCCATGGTGCCGCCGGACGGCACGCCGCTCAACGGCGCGGCCCGCGGACGACGGGCACGGTGATGCGGGCGAGCCGCAAGCCCGCGAGCGCGCCTGGATCGGGAAGGAGCCAGCCGTGAGCGGGAGTCAAGGTTGTGCCGGAGGGCGCGGTCAGGCCCAACCATTGCTGGAGCAGGGTCGCGATGGGACTGAGCAAGGATGCCATGGAAACCTCGATCGCCCGGCGCGGGAAGGCCGAGGTCACATGACCCATACGCAGATCGCGGGCAGGAGCGTCGCCTGGGATCTGGGGGCCCGCACGAGACACCCTGACTATAGCACGTTGCGCCTCCGCGTTCTCTATCTTCCCCTCCGCCTCTGGCGCGCCTCCTCGATCACCAGGTACAGCACGGGGATGAAGAAGAGGTTCAGCACGGTCGCGGCGAGCATGCCGCCGAAGACGGTGGTGCCCACGGAGTGGCGTCCGGCCTGGCCCGCGCCGTGGGCCACCACCAGCGGCACCACGCCCAGGATGAAGGCCAGCGACGTCATCAGGATCGGCCGCAGGCGGATGCGGGCCGCCTCCACCGCCGCGTCCACGATCGACAGCCCGCGCGCGCGGAGCTGCTCGGCGAACTCCACGATGAGGATGGCGTTCTTGCTGGCCAGACCGACGAGCATCACCAGCCCGATCTGGCAATACACGTCGTTCTGGAGGCCGCGCAGCCACTGCGCGCCGAGGGCGCCGAGGAGGGCCATGGGCACGGCCATGAGGACGATGAAGGGCAGCACGAAGCTCTCGTACTGCGCGGCCAGCGTGAGGTACACCACGAGCGTCCCCAGCCCGAAGAGGAGGACGGCCGTCTGCCCCGACTGCTGCTCTTCCAGCGACAGCCCCGTCCACTCGTAGCTGAACCCCTGGGGCAGCGCCTTCGCGCTCAGCGCCTCCATGGCCGCCATCGCCTCTCCGGAGCTGCGGCCCGGCGCCGCCGCGCCGTTGACCTCGGCCGAGCGGAAGAGGTTGTAGTGCGAGATGACGCCGGGGGTCGTGGACTCCGTGACGTGCACCAGGTTGTCGAGCGCGATCATGTGGCCGGCGTCCGAGCGCACGTAGAACTGCCGCAGGTCCTTCGGATGCGAGCGGAATTGCCCGTCGGCCTGCACGTACACGCGGTAGGAGCGGTTGTTGAAGTCGAAGTCGTTCACGTAGGCCGAGCCCATGTAGGTCTGCAGCGTGTCCGTGACCTGCTGCAGGGGGACGCCCACCGCCTTGGCCTTCTCGCGGTCGAGGGTCACCACGTATTGGGGGTCGTTGGCGGTGAAGCTGGTGAACAGTCCCGTGAGGTCCGGGTTCGCGTTACCCTGGGCCACCACCTCCTGGGTGACCGTGGCCAGCTCCTCGAGGGTGTGCCCGCCCTGGTCCTGCACCACGTACTGGAAGCCGCCGAACGTGCCCAGTCCCTCCACCGCCGGGGGCAGGAACGGCATCACCATGGCGTCCGTGATGCCCCCCAGCTCCCCGCGCAGGCGGCCGATCACCGCCTGCGCCGAGTGCTCCGCGCCGCGCCGCTGGGAGTAGGGTTTGAGCCCGAAGAACATCAGCCCGCGGTTGGGCGCGGTGCCCGCGAAGCTGAACCCCGTGATGGCGAATACCGTGTCCACCTCGGGTGTCCGGGCCAGGATGGCTTGCGCCCGCTCCCCCACCTTCCGTGTGTATTCGAGGGAAGCGCCTTCCGGCGCCTGTACCAGGATCATCCCCCAGCCCTGGTCCTCCTCGGGGACGAAGGCGCGCGGGACCGCGCGGTACACGACCGCGCTCAGGACGAGGCCCAGCGCGAACAGCGCCAGGGTCAGGCGGCGCCGGCCGAGCGTCCAGCGCAGGGCGGAGCGGTAGCCCTCGGTCGTCCGGGCCACCACGCGGTCGAAGCCGGTGAAGAACCGGCCCTTGGCGCCGTGCTCGCGGCCCAGGAGCCGCGCGGAGAGCGCGGGGGTGAGGGTGAGGGCGTTGAAAGCGGAGATGGCGATGGAGAAGGCGATGGTGAGCGCGAACTGCCGGAAGAGGATCCCCGTGGTCCCGGGGAAGAAGGCCACCGGCACGAACACCGCGATGAGCACCAGCGAGGTCGCGATCACCGCGCCCGTGACCTCCCGCATGGCCGCGGTCGCCGCCTGGAAGGCGTCGCGCTGGCCCTCACGGATGTGCCGCGCGATGTTCTCGATCACCACGATGGCGTCGTCCACCACCAGGCCGGTGGCCAGGGTGATGCCGAAGAGCGTGAGGGTGTTGATGGAGAAGCCGAGCAGCTTCACGAAGGCGAAGGCGCCGATGAGCGACACGGGGATGGTCACGGCGGGGATGAGCGTGCTGCGCCAGTCCTCCAGGAAGACGAAGATGACGAGGATGACGAGAAGGATGGCCACGGCCAGGGTGAAGATCACCTCGGCGATCGACTCGCTGACCACCTCGGTGGCGTCGAAGGCGATGCGGTACTTCATCCCGGGAGGGAAGCGCTGGGCCAGGCGCTGCAGCTCCGCGCGCGCGGCGCGGTCCACCTCCAGCGCGTTCGCGTCCGAGAGCTGGGTGATGCCGAAGCCCACGGCCTCGTCGCCGTTGAACTGGAGCACCGAGGCGTAGTCCTCCGCGCCCAGCTCCACGCGGCCGACGTCCTTCAGGCGCACGATGGTGTCGCCCGAGGCCTTGACGATGATGTCCTCGAACTCGCCCGGCTCGCTCAGCCGGCCCACCGCGCGCACGCTGATCTGGAAGGCCTGGCCGGCGGGGGCCGGCTGCTGGCCGAGCTGCCCCGCGGCCACCTGCACGTTCTGCTCGCGCAGCGCGCCCACCACGTCGGAGGCGGTGAGGCCCCGGGAAGCCACGCGCACGGGGTCGAGCCAGAGGCGCATGGCGTAGCGGCGCTCGCCGAAGATGAAGACGTCGGCCACGCCCTTGACCCGCTTGAGCGTGTCGCGCACGTGGACGTCGAGGTAGTTGCTCATGAACGCGGTGTCGTAGCGGCCGTCCTCGGCGTAGACGGCCGCGCCGAACACGAAGTTGCTGGCGCTCTTGATCACGGTGACGCCCGTCTGCTTGACCTCGGCCGGCAGCCGTCCCATGGCGATGTTGACCCGGTTCTGGATGTCCACCGCCGCCAGGTCCGGGTCGCGCGTGAGATCGAAGGTGGCCACGATCTGGCTGGTGCCGTCGTTGCCGCTGCTCGAGGTCAGGTACTTCAGGCCTTCCGCGCCGTTGATCTGCTGCTCCAGGGGGGTGGTGACCGCCGTCTCCACCACCTGCGCGCTGGCGCCGATGTAGTTGCTGAACACGGTGATCTGGGGCGGGGCCAGCGCGGGAAACTGGGCGATGGGGAGGGTCGGTATGGCCACCGCTCCCGCCAGGACGATGAGCAGGGCGCAGACGGTGGCGAAGATGGGGCGGCGGATGAAGAACTCGACGAACATGGGCCCGACCCTACGTCTGCGGGCTCACGGGCGCGCCGTCGCGCAGGAACTGGGTGCCCGAGACGATGACGCGGTCGCCGGGCTCGATGCCCCCCAGCACCACGTAGTCGTTGCCCACGATCTCGCCCACCCGCACCGGGCGCTGCCGCGCGACCAGGGCGCCCTTCTCCTCCTCGGCCACGAACGCGAAGTGCTGGCCGCTGATGCGCGAGACGGCCAGCACGGGCACCACCGGTCCCTCGCGGGTGCCCCATACCACGCGGGCGCGGATGATCTGCGCGGGGCGAAGCGCGCCCGGCTCCGCGATGCCCGCCTTCACGAGCACGGTCTGGGTCTGGTCGTCCACCTGGGGCGAGACGAACGTCAGGTGGCTCTCGGCCACCACGCCGCCGGTGCCGTCCACGATGCGCACGGGCAGGCCGCGCCGGAGCTGCGCGGCGCGCTCGACCGGAACCGAGACGTAGGCCTCCATGATCCCGGGGCTGTCCACGGTGGTGAGGAGGGTGGAGACCGTCACCCGGTCGCCCACGCGCACGGGGATGTCCCCCACCACGCCCGCGGCCGGCGCGGCCACACGGTAGTAGCGCAGCTGCGCCTGTTGCTCGCGGACCTGTGCCTCGACCGCGCCGAGGTCGGCCTGGGCGGCCTCGAGCGCCGTCCGGGCCTGGTCCAGGTCCTGCTGGCTGGCGATGCCGGACGCGTGCAGGCCCTGCACCCGCTCGTAGCGCTGGCGGGCGTAGGCGAGGGCGGCCGCCCGGGCGGTGCGCGTATCCTCCTGGCTGTTCAGGGTGGCCTGCTGCTTGGCGGCGTCGAGCTGCATCAGGGGCTCGCCCGCCGCGACGCGGGCGCCCGCGCGCACGAAGATCCGCGTGATGTGGCCTTCCACCTGCGGCATGATCGCGGCCGACCCGCGGGACCGGAGCGTGGCCACGTATTCGCTGCTGTCGTCCACGGCCACGGAGCGGGCGACCTCGATCCGGACGGGCGTCGGCGGCGGACCCTGGGCCTGGGAGTCCGAGCGGCAGGCCAGGCCGGCCAGGGCCACGCCCAGTGCGGTCCAGCCGGCGTTCCGCGCGCTTCGAGTCATGAACGGAGAACCGGCACCCTAACACAGGATGCGTGCGAGCGAGGTCCGGTTCGCGCGGCCGGTCCAAACGTCCGGACGGCGCCGAAGCGGACCACGGCCGGCATCGGGCGGGGTTAGGATCGGCGCGGCTGGTCGCTCTCCCCTTCCGGCCCCCGCGCGCAAGCGCGACCGCGGGTCCGTCGATCCGCGGCACACGGAAAGGAATAGGATGAGCCCATGTCCGATCCCTCGATCCCCCTCTCGGCCCTGGCCCGGTTCCATCGCGAGGTGATCGTCCCGGATGTCGAGCGGATCGTGGGCGCCGCCGTCGGAGGCTCCGAACGGCGGCTCCGCGACGAGATGCACACGCTCCACGACGCGGTCCTCACCAAGCTCGATCGCCTCGAGTTCGAGTACCAGGCCATCAAGGCGGGGCTGGTCCGGGTCGAGGCGCGGCTCGAGGCGATGGAGCGACAGCTCGGCGCCCTGGAGTCGGACCACCAGGGCCTCGTGGCGTCCGTGCATCGCCTGGACGAGCGCCTGAGCCGCGTCGAGAAGCGCCTGGACGAGCTCGTCGCCGCGCGGCTCGAGTACGCCTCGCGGGCGGAGATCCAGGACCTGAGGGCGCGCGTCGACGCCTTGCAGGCCCGGATCGAGGCGCTCGAGAGGCGAGTCGAGGGTTGACCGGTCTGCCGCTGCGACTCAGCCCTGGGTAGGCCCCGGCGTCCGCAGTCGCAGCCTCGCGTCGGAGACGGCCGCGCTCCGGCCCACGGCAACGCCCATGGCCAGGAGGATCGCGGTGGCGCCAGGCGCCGATTCCCGATTGCGCTCCGCCGCGCCTCGGCGGGCGCGCCGTTGCATACAATGAAGAGCTTTGGTCGAATTCTCCCGACGGGCGCCGCTCCGGCTCTTCGCCCGCGTCAAGCCGCGGCCCGAGCGGCCGTTCCGTGACGAGCTGCTCAGCATCGAGGGGCTGGAGGAGCGGGCCAAGGCCCTCGCCGCGCGCTTCACCTTGGATCCCAGCCGGCGCCGAGGACCGCGCCAGGCCTACCGCCGCCTCGACGACAACGCGAACGTCCTGACCAGGGCCTACCGCCTCCTGGCGGAGGACGTGCACCAGGGCGCCTTCGTCACTCCGGCCACGGAATGGCTCCTCGACAACTTCCACCTCGTCGCCTCGGAGATCCGCGACGTCCGCCAGAGCTTGCCGCCGAGCTTCCACCGCGAGCTACCCCGGCTCGCCTCGCGCGAGCAGGCCGGCACCACGCGCGTGTATGCCATGGCCGTGGAGCTGGTCCGCCACAGCGACAGCCGCCTCGACCGCGCCAAGCTGCTCCGGTTCATGAACGCCTACCAGACCGTGGCGCCGCTCACCATCGGCGAGCTGTGGGCCTGGCCGGCCGTGCTCAAGCTGGCGCTCATCGAGAACCTGCGGCGGCTGGCCGAGGAGGTGCTGCTGGCGCGGACGGCGCGCATGGACGCGGACGCGTACCTCGCGCGCGTCCTCGGCGCCGGCGAGGGCGCCTTGCCGCCCCTGCCCGGCCTGTTGCACTCGGCCTTCGTCGTCCAGCTCATGCAGCGGCTGCGCGAGTACGGCACGCGCCTGTCCGGGCTCCGCGCCGTGGTGGACGGGTACCTGGAGGCGCGGCGCACCACCGCGGAGGAGGCCATCCGCCGCGAGCACCAGGGCCAGGCCGCGGCGCAGGTGTCGGTGGCCAACGTCATCACCAGCCTGCGCCTGGGCGCGACCTTCGACTGGACGCAGTACTTCGAGGCCGTGAGCCTGGTGGAGCGCGTGCTGCAGCGGGATCCCGCCGGCGTCCACGCCAGCATGGATTTCCTGAGCCGCGACCGCTACCGGCACGCGGTCGAGGAGCTGGCCGAGCCCACGGGCGAGGCGCAGATGCGCGTGGCGCTGCGCGCGGTGGAGAGCGCCCGCCAGGCCATGGAGTCGGACTCCGCGGCCACCCGGGCCGCGCACGTGGGCTATCACCTGATCGGGAGGGGCCGGAGCGGCCTGGAGGCCGACGTCGCCTACCGCCCGCGGGCGGGGCGGCGCTTCCGGCGCTTCGCGTTCCGCCACGCCACCGGGATGTACCTCGGCGCGATCGCGCTCGCGACGGCTCTCCTCGTCGCCCTCGGCGTGGAATACGCGCGGTACCAGGGCGCCGCCGCCGCCACCCAGGCCGTGGTCGCGTTGCTGCTGCTCCTGCCCGCCAGCGAGCTGGCCCTCGCGCTCGTCCAGCGCCTGGCCGTGCGCCTGGCCCCGCCCCGGCGGCTGCCCCGGCTGGAGTTCCCGGGCGGCGTGCCCGAGGACGCGCGCACCATGGTGGTGGTGCCGACGCTGCTCACCAGCGTGGAGGAGGCGAAGGCGCTCGTGGACCACCTCGAGGTCCTCGCGCTCGGAAACCTCGATCCGCGCATCCACTTCGCCATCCTCTCCGACTTCCCCGACGCGCCCGCGCGCGACCTGCCGGAGGACGAGCCGACGCTGGCCGCCGCGCGCGCGGGCATCGAGGGGCTGAACGCGCGGCTGGGCGAGGGCCGGGGGGAGCGGTTCTACCTCTTCCACCGCGCCCGCCGCTTCAACCCGCGCGAGGGCGTGTGGATGGGCTGGGAGCGCAAGCGCGGCAAGCTCGAAGAGTTCAACCGGCTGCTGCGCGGCTCCACCACCACGAGCTTCTACGTGCAGGTCGGCGACCTCGAGGTGCTGCCTCGTGTGCGTTACGTGATCACGCTCGACTCCGACACCCGGCTGCCGCGCGAGGCCGCCCGCACGCTCGTCGGCATCATCGCGCACCCGCTCAACCGGCCTTACTTCGACGCGCGCAAGGGCCGCGTGACCGAGGGCTACGGCATCCTGCAGCCGCGGGTCAGCGTGACCATGGCCAGCGCGGCGGGCTCGCTCTTCGCCCGCATCTACGCCGGCCACACCGGCGTGGATCCCTACACCACCGCCGTGTCGGACACCTACCAGGACCTCTTCGGCGAGGGGATCTTCACGGGCAAGGGCCTCTACGACGTGGACGCCTTCCTGGCCGCGCTGGAGGGCCGCGTGCCCGAGAACGCCCTCCTCTCGCACGACCTGTTCGAGGGCCTCCACGCGCGGACCGCCCTCGTCACCGACGTCGAGGTGGTCGACGACTACCCCTCGAGCGTGCTCGCGCACGCGCGCCGGCAGCACCGGTGGGTGCGCGGCGACTGGCAGATCCTGCTCTGGCTCCTCCCCGTGGTGCCCACGCGCGGGCGCGGCTTCGAGCGCAACCGCCTGCCCTTGATCGCGCGGTGGAAGATCTTCGACAACCTGCGCCGCAGCCTCCTGCCGCCGGCCACGGTCGCCCTGCTCCTGGCGGCCTGGACGCTCCTGCCCGGGCGGCCCGGGGCCTGGTCGGCCGCCGTCGCCCTGGCCTCGGCCCTGCCCGTCTACCTGCACCTCCTGCGGCTGCTGGGCGGGCCGCGGCCGCAACAGCCCTGGAGCGTGTTCCTGCGCGCGCAGGGCGAGGAGGCGAAGGCGGCGCTGGCGCGCGCGGCCCTGCAGCTGACCTTCCTGGCCTATCACGCCTCCGCGATGCTGCACGCGATCACCCTCACCCTGGTGCGCCTGGTGGTGACGCAGCGGGGACTCCTGGAGTGGGAAACGGCGGCGGCCACCTCGGCCCGATCGGCCGGACTGGCCGCGCGCAACGGCTCCCGGGTGTTCCTCGCGGAGATGGTGGCCAGCCCGGCGCTGGCCTTCGCCGCCGCGGTCGTGGTCACGGCCGCGCGTCCGTCGGCGCTTTTGGCCGCGGCCCCGTTCCTGGCCTTGTGGGCGGCCGCGCCGCTGGTCGCGCGCGCGCTGAGCCGGCCCGTGCCGCCGCCGACGTTCGAGCTGGGAGCCGACGACCGGCGCTTCCTGCGGCTGGTCGCGCGCCGGACCTGGCGCTACTTCGAGACCTTCGCCGGCGCCGAGGACCACGGCCTGCCTCCCGACACCGTCCAGGACGTCCCCGTCGCCCGCGTGGCGCACCGCACCTCGCCCACCAACGTCGGCATGGGCCTGCTCGCGACGCTGGCGGCCCACGACCTTGGCTTCATCGGCACCGGCGAGCTCGTCCGCCGCACCGAAGAGGCCATCGACACCATGGAGCGCCTGGAGCGCTTCCAGGGCCACCTGTTCAACTGGTACGACACCGTGACCTTGTCTCCCCTCCCGCCGCGGTACGTGTCCACCGTGGACAGCGGGAACCTCGCCGGCGCCCTCGTCGCCCTGGCCGAGGGGCTGCGCGGGGCCGCGGCCGCGCCCCCGCCGGCCGCCACGCGCTGCGCCGGCCTGGCGGACGTGG
>DATKEG010000241.1:0-12410 GCA_035544515.1 Vicinamibacteria bacterium
CCGCGGGACTGGCCGTCGCCTTGCTGGCGCCTCTGGCGCTGAGGCGCGCACCCCCACCGAGCGCGCGCGAGGCCGTCTCCAGGCCGGCGGCGCCCCTCTCCACCTCGTCACCCGGACCGCGCGAGCGCGAGCCCTTCCCGCAGGCCGCTCCGGCACCCGCCGCACCTGCCGTGGGAGCGCGCGCGGCGCAGGACCTCTCCGCGGAGGGGACGGCGCGGCGTGAGCGGAGCGCCGCGGACGCCGAAGGCCGGGCGGAACCGAAGGGCCGACGGGAAGAGGTGCGGCCAGGCCCGGCCGGGACTCCATCCGCGGGCCGTTTCGGCGAGGCGGCGCCGGCCCCGGCGCGTGCGGCGGGCGGCGCGGATCGTTCCCTGCCGGAGGCCCGTCGCCAGGTCGCGTCGGGACAGGAGTGGCCACCGACGCCGGGCACCGAGGTGGCGGAGGCCGAAGAGGAGGAAGACGCGCCGGCGCTGGTGAGCGACGCCTCGGCGCCGCCGCGGCGGGCGGCCAAGTCCGTGACGGCGGCCCCCGTGCCGCGGGCGGGCGTCGCTCCGCCGCCTGCGGGCGTGGACGCGCGCCTGCGGTCGCTCTCGAGTCGCACCATGCGCAGCGCCGCCGAGGCGCGCGAGCTGCGCGACGCCTGGGAGGCCTTCGTGCGCGAGGACCCCGAGGGTCCGCACGCGGACGACGCGCGGCTGCGCGCGCTCGAGGCGGGAGCCGCGGCGTGGGGGCTGGGCGGCCAACGCGACGATCGCGCGCGGGTGGAGAAGGACGCGCGCGAGTACCTGCGGCGCGCGCAGGGTGCGCACAAGGAGCGCGTGCGCGCCCTGCTCGCGGGCCTGCAGCCCTGACCCCTGTCCCCGCGGCGCGGGGGAACCCGGGCTTCCGACTAGGTCCCGCGGGCGCGGCCGGCCAGCCGGCTGTGCCGGTAGCCGTAGGCGAAATACAGCACCACTCCGACCGCCATCCAGATGCCGAACCGGTACCACGCGGTCGCGGGCAGCCCCGTCATCACGTACAGGCAGGCCAGGGCCCCGAGCGGCGCCACCACCCATACGTAGGGCACGCGGAAGGGCCGCGGGCGGTGCGGGTCCTTGACGCGGAGCGCGAGCACGCCCACGCACACCACCATGAACGCGAACAGCGTGCCGATGTTGGTGAGGTCGTAGGTCTCGTCGTCGTCGAGGTAGGTCGCGCCGAGCGCGACCACCAGGCCGGTCAGGATCGTGGTCACGTGCGGCGTGCGGTACTTGGGGTGGACCGAGCGGAACCACGGCGGCAGGAGGCCGTCCCGGCTCATGGAGAAGAAGATCCGGGGCTGGCCGAGCTGGAACACGAGCAGCACGCCGGTCATGGAGATGATGGCGCCGAGCGAGATGATGGCCTGCCCCCAGCCGATGCCGGCCATCTCGAAGGCGCGGGCCAGCGGGTCGGAGCCCTTGAGCTGGGTGTAGGGCACGAGCCCGGTGGCCACCAGGCCCACCACGGCGTAGATCACCGTGCAGATGGCCAGCGAGCCGAGGATGCCGCGCGGCATGCTCTTCTGCGGGTCTTTCGTCTCCTCCGCGGCCGTGGAGACGGCGTCGAAGCCGATGTAGGCGAAGAACACGATGGCGGCGCCCTGGTGGATGCCCGGCCAGCCATTGGGCGCGAAGGGCGTCCAGTTCGCGGGCTCCAGGTAGAACACCCCCACCCCCACGAACATGGCCAGCACCGCCAGCTTGAGCACCACCATGGCGTTGTTCAGGCGCGCGCTCTCGCGGATGCCGATGACCAGCACCCAGGTGATGAGGGCGACGATCACGATGCCGGGGACGTTGATGGCGACGGGGTGGCCGAAGACCAGCGGCAGCTCCCCCAGCCGGTCGGGGTGGGAGAAGAGCACGTCGCGGTAGCTGGTGGAGAGCCAGAAGGGCATGTCGAGGCCGAAGGCGCGCAGAAACGAGCTGAAGTAGCCGGCCCAGGCGATGGCCACGGCCACGTTTCCCACCGCGTACTCGAGCACCAGGTCCCAGCCGATGATCCAGGCCACGAACTCGCCCAGGGTGGCGTAGGCGTAGGTGTAGGCGCTGCCGGAGATGGGGATGAGCGAGGTCAGCTCGGCGTAGCAGAGGCCGGCCAGGGCGCAGACCGCGCCCAGCAGGACGAAGGAGACCACGAGCGCGGGTCCCGCGCCATAGCGCACCACCGTGCCGTCGGGCCTCACCTCGCCCACCGCGGCGGTGCCGATGCTGGTGAAGATGCCGGCGCCGATGACGGCCCCGATGCCCAGCATGACGAGGTCGAAAGTGCCGAGCGTGCGCCTCAGCGCCTGCCCGCTCTCGGCCTGCTCGGTGACCGTAGCCTGGATGTCCGCCACGGTCTTGGTCCGGAGCAGGGAGCGCATGCGGTGGCGAAGCATATCTCAATCTAGAATCGAGCGGACCCCGGAGGTGGCGGCGTGCTGGTGGTGATGAGGCAGGGCGCGACCGCGGAGCAGATCCGCGGCGTGGTGGAAGCGGTGGAGGCGCGGGGGTTCAAGGCGCACGCCATTCCCGGCGCGCAGCGCACGGCCATCGGCATCACGGGGAACAAGGGCGCGCTCGACGCGCCGGTGTTCGAGAGCCTGCCCGGCGTGCTCGAGGTGATCCCCGTCTCCCACGCGTACAAGCTCGTCTCGCGCGAGGTCAAGCCGGAGGCCACGGTGGTCCGGGTGGGCGGCGTGCCCGTGGGCGGCCCCGAGCTGGTGGTGGCGGCGGGGCCCTGCGCGGTGGAGTCGCGCGAGCAGGCGCTCACCATCGCACGCGCGGTCAAGGCCGCCGGTGCCCACCTGCTGCGGGGCGGCGCCTTCAAGCCGCGCACCAGCCCCTATTCCTTCCAGGGCCTGGGCGAGGAGGGCCTGCGGATCCTGGCCGAGGCGCGCGAGGCCACCGGCCTGCCCGTGGTGACGGAGGCGGTGGACGTCGAAGGGCTCGAGCTGGTGGAGCGTTACGCGGACGCCATACAGATCGGCGCGCGCAACATGCAGAACTTCTCGCTGCTGCGCCGGGCGGGGCGGGCGCGGAAGCCCGTGCTCCTCAAGCGCGGCATGTCCGCCACGCTCGAGGAGTTCCTGATGTCGGCCGAATACATCCTCTCCGAGGGGAACTACGACGTGATCCTCTGCGAGCGCGGCGTGCGCACCTTCTCGGACTTCTCGCGCAACACGCTGGACCTGGCCATCGTGCCGGCAGTCAAGGACATCTCCCACCTGCCCATCCTGGTGGACCCCTCCCACGGGACCGGCCGGCGCGACAAGGTGGCGCCCTTGTCCCGGGCGGCGGCCGCGGTGGGCGCGGACGGCCTGATCATCGAGGTGCACCACGATCCCAACCGCGCGCTGTCGGACGGCCCGCAGTCGATCACGCCCGACATGCTCGAAGCGTTGATGCGCGACCTGCGCCAGATCGCCCCCGTCCTCGGCCGCCGGCTCTGAACGACGGCTCTTTCAACGCAGAGACCGCAGAGAGAAATTGGGGGGACCTTTCTTCCCTTCTCTGCGCTCTCCGCGGATCTCTGCGTTCTCTGCGTTGGTTCCGTTTGGCCGTTACTGCAGGCGGATGACCTTGCGTTCCAGCAGCCGGGAGACGATCAGGAGGGCGACCTCCTCGCCCATGGGACAGAGCTTGAGGATGGAGCGGACGTCCCATTCGCCGTTGACGCGGGAGAGGACGAAGCCTTCCTGGGGGTCGAAGTCCTGGCGGGTCAGCTCGGCCATGTCCATGCACAGCACCGGCACCTTCTCGAGCGGGACCTTGCGCAGCGCACGGTCGCGCCCGCGCGCTTCGACCACCGCGATCAGGCCCTTCTTCGCGTTCTGGTTGAGCCGGTCCAGGGCCAGCACTTCCTCGTAGGCGGCCATGGCTTCTTCGTACCGGCGCTCCTCGAGCCGCTTGCCTCCGGCCGCGAGCAGGTCGTGGATGGTGCCCACGGGGTCGGCCAGCGCCTCGGTCGCGGCGGGCGCGGCCTCGACCAGCCCGCGCCCGTGCAGGGCGAAGAGCAACGACGCGGCGTCGAACTCGGACCGGTGCATGTCGAGGGCGATCTCGGCCAGGCTCCGTCCCGCCGCCGCCAGATCGAGCGCGCGCGCTTCGGCCGGATCACCCGGCCGGGCGCCCCCGTCCTTCACCTTGAAGGACGACAGCGGAGAGCCGAACGCATCGCGCATGCGCGCCCACTCGTCCACGCGCCGGATGCCCTCCATGATGACGCCGGTGACCTCCATGTTGATCTCGATGAGGGTCGGCAGCTCGCCTTCCTTGAACTCGAACCGGCCCTCCGGCCAGAGGAAGAGGTCGTAGATCGTCTCCTCCGCCTTCTCCCGCAGGCTCCGCCGGAGCGTGTCCTCGGTCAGGATGCCGGTGGAGACGAGGATCGCGCCCAGGAGCGCCCCTTCGTGCTCCTGCTGGAGCAGGGCGCGGAAGAGCTGCTCCTCGCTGACCCAGCCGTCGCGGACCAGGAACTGGCCCAGCGACTCCCGCGGGTCGTTGGACCAGGAGGTGTAGATGACGCCCTTGCGGAAGACGATCCTCTTCTGCACCGAGCGGCGCTCGAGGTGCAGCGTACCCGTCTTGTGGCCACTCGAGATCCACTGCAGGATCTCGGAGAGATCCATGGTGCGGAGATTGCCGCTGAGCGACATGCCCGCGGTCTCAGGCCCCGCTCAGCCGTTTTCCCAGGACAGGTCCCAGAAGAGGTAATCGCGCCAGCTGTCGGGCGCACGCTGGACGCCGAGGCTCAAGGTGAGCGAGGGCAGCGCGGCGGGACGCCGTGGCTTGCGCAGGAGTGTGTACCCCACCTCCTCCGGTGTGTGGTCGCCTTTCTTGCGGTTGCAGGGGATGCAGCAGGTCACGATGTTGTCCCAGCCCTTGTGACCGCCGCGGGCCACCGGGATCACGTGGTCGAAGGTGAGCTGAGACGGCGGGCAGCGACGGTGGCAATACTGGCACCGGTGCTCGTCGCGCGCGTAGACGTTGGCGCGCGAGAACGGAACGTCGGCGAAGGGGCGTTTCATCCGGACGTGACGGAGCAGGCGGAGTACCGACGGCAGCTTCACCCGCACCGTAACGCCGCGGATCTCCCGTTCGTATACGGCGATGACCTCGACCTTCCCCTGGAAGAGAAGGGTCATGGCCTTCTGCCACGACACGATCCGCAGTGGCTCGTACGTGGCGTTCAAGACGAGGGTCTGATCCATGCCCGACTCGCCGAAAATTGTGCCCTTCACGTGGCGCCCCTGTCAAGGCAGGGGGACTCGCGCCGCGCGGAGCGTAAACCCCTGCTCCGGTCGAGGTTAGGTCAGCCCTTCCGCGCGGTCTGGACGATGGCGACGAGCTTGCGGGCCCGCTCGGTGACGGCGGCCGCCCGGCCTTCCCTGAGCGCCGTGAGGTCGACCAGATCGGACCCGAGACCCAGCGCGGACGCGCCGGCCCTGATGAACTCGGCGGCCGTCTCGAGGTTCACCCCACCCGTCGGCACGAGCTCCACCTGCGGCAGGGGCGCCTTCAGCGCCTTGATGTAGCTCGCGCCGCCCACCGCGCTGCAGGGGAAGACCTTGACCATGTCGGCCCCCGACTCCCAGGCGGCGAGCACCTCGGTGGGCGTGAGGGCCCCGGGGAGCACGGGCACGCCGTAACGCCGGCAGCAGGCGATCGTCTCCGCTCTCAGCGTGGGCGTGACCACGAACTGCGCGCCGGCCAGGATGCAGGCGCGGGCCGTCTCCGCGTCGAGCACGGTGCCGGCGCCGATCACCGCGTCCTGGCCGAACCGCTTCGCGACCTGGGCGATCAGGCCCACGGCGTCGGGCACGGTCATGGTGACCTCGAGGACGTCGATGCCGCCGGCGCGGATGGCGTCGATGGCCCGGCTGGCCTCCTCGGCCGACTGCGCCCGCACCACGGGCACCAGGCCCAGATCCCGGATGCGGCCCAGAACCATCTCCCTCGTGGTCATCGTTGCACCCGTGCCGTTCCACCCTTCATCAGCCGCTCCACCTCCGCGAAGGTGGCCATGGTCGTGTCGCCCGGCGTGGTCATGGCGATCGCGCCGTGCGCCGCGCCGCATTCGACGGCCCACTGCGGGTCCCGGCCCGCGAGGAACCCGTAGGCGAGCCCCGAGGCGAACGAGTCGCCGCCGCCCACGCGGTCGAATATCTCCAGGTTCTCGCGCGTGGCGGCCTGGTAGAGACGCCCGTCGTGCCAGAGCACGGCGCCCCAGTCGTTGACAGTGGCGGTGCGGGCGTGGCGCAGCGTGGTGCCCACCGCCTTGAAGTTGGGAAACGCCGTCACCGCCGTTTCGATCATGCGCGCGAAGTTCGCGGGGTCGAGCGCGGCGAGGTGCTCGTCGACACCCTGCACCTCGAAGCCCAGGGCGGCCGTGAAGTCCTCCTCGTTGCCCAGCATCACGTCCACCAGGGGCGCCAGCTCCCGGTTGACCGCCTGCGCGCGCTTCTGTCCCCCGATCGACTTCCAGAGCGACGGCCGGTAGTTGAGGTCGTAGGACACGACCGTGCCGTGTCGGCGCGCGGCCTGCATGGCTTCCTTGGCCACCGCCGGCGTCGTCTCGGAGAGCGCGGCGAATATCCCTCCGGTGTGGAACCAGCGGGCGCCCTCCCGGCCGAAGATCCGCTCCCAGTCGACGGTGCCCGGCACGAGCTGCGACACCGCGGTGTGGCCGCGGTCGGAGCAGCCCACGGCCGCGCGGACGCCGAAGCCGCGCTCCACGAAGTTCAGCCCGTTGCGCGAGGTGCGGCCCACGCCGTCGTCCTTGACCCAGACCAGGTGGGACTGGTCCACGCCGCCCTGGAAGATGAGGTCCTGCACCAGCCGGCCCACCGCATTGTCCACGAGCGCCGTGACCACGGCCGCATCCAGGCCGAAGCAGCGCTTGAGGCCGCGGGCCACGTTGTATTCGCCCCCGCCTTCCCACACCTCGAAGGTGCGCGTGGTATGGATGCGGCCGGGCCCCGGATCGAGACGGAGCATGACCTCGCCCAGGCTCACGACGTCGAAGCGGCAGCCGTCCTTGGGCTTCACGAGCAGGGGGGGCATGCGGGAAAGCTATTCCCGGCCAGGCTCGGCTGTCAACGCGGGCGCGCCGCGGGCCGTCTAGACCACCAGCATCGCGTCGCCGTAGGAATAGAACCGGTAGCCTTCGCGCACGGCCTGCGCGTACGCGGCCAGGACGCGCTCGCGCCCGGCGAAGGCGGACGCCAGCAGGAGCAGCGACGAGCGCGGCAGATGGAAGTTGGTCACGAGCGCGTCCACGGCCCGGAAGCGGAAGCCGGGCACGATGACCAGGGACGTCTCGCCGGCTCCGGGCGCGACATGGCCCGAGTCGTCGGCGCGGGCCTCCAGTACGCGCGTGGTAGTGGTGCCCACCGCCACCACGCGGCCTCCGCGGGCCCGCGTGCGCGCGACCGCCGCCGCCGTCTCCGGCGGCAGGACGAAGGGCTCCGCAGCCACCACGTGCTCGCGCACGTCCCACACCTTGACCGGCCGGAACGTCCCGGGCCCCACGTGCAGGACCACCTCCGCCCGCTCCACGCCCCGGTTCGAGAGGGCGCCCAGCAGCGCGGCGGTGAAGTGGAGGCCCGCGGTGGGCGCGGCGACGCTGCCGCGCTCGTTCGCGTACACCGTCTGGTAGCGCGCGCGGTCCGCGGGGACGTCCGGACGCCGGATGTACGGGGGCAGCGGCACGCGGCCGAGGCGCTCGAGGGCGGCCGAGGGGTCCCCGGAGCGGGCCAGGATGCGAACGAGCCGCCGGCCATCATCCCTCGCAGGCTCTTCGAGCACCTCCACCTCGAGCTCTTCATCCACGCGCACGCGCGCGCCCGGGGGCAGCTTCCGCGCCGGCCGCAACAGCGCCTCCCAGACGTCGCCGTGTCGCGCGCGCACGAGCAGCACTTCCGCCTTCCCGCCCCCGGCGCGGGTGCCGAGCAGGCGTGCCGCGAACACGCGGCTCCGGTTGACCACGAGCAGGTCCCCGGGGGCGAGCAGGCCCGGCAGGTCGCGGAAACGGTGGTGGCGGAGGCCGCCCCCGGCGCGGTCCAGGACCAGCAGGCGTGACGTGTCACGCTCCGGCAGGGGCTCCTGCGCGATCCGCTCCGGGGGCAGGTGGTAGTCGAAATCGTCGAGGCGCATGGGCTACGACCCGCCGGCGTTCGCGGGCGGCGGCATGGGCCATATGATCGCTGGCCATGGGCGCCCGCGGTCCGTTAGGCTGTGCGGAAGGCGGCGTGATGGAGCCGCGGCCTCCCGGAGCGAGCCATGAAGGACGACGTGCGTCAGGCGCTCCGGACCCTGCGCCGCGAGCCCGGCTACGCGGCCGTCGCGGTGTTGACCCTCGCCTTCGGCATCGGCGTCAACGCCAGCGTGTTCTCGCTCGTGAACGCGCTCTTCCTCCAACCCCTGCCCGTTCCTGACGCCCGGGACCTCGTGATGGTCATGCAGCGGGTGGAGCTCATCGACGTCCCCTACGGCCATTCCTACGCAGACTATCTCGACTTGAGGGAGGGGACGAACGCGCCGCCATGGTCGCGCTGGTCCTGTTGATCGCCTGCGCGAACTAGAACAGGTTCTTCTGCCCCGGCCCGCCTTCCGGCGCCAGGCGGCCGAAGTGTTCGTATGCCCGGCGGGTGGCCGTGCGCCCGCGCGGAGTGCGGTCGAGGAATCCGATCTGCAGCAGGTAGGGCTCGTACATGTCCTCGATGGCGTCGGGCTCCTCGCTGATGGCGGCGGCGATGGCATTGACCCCTACCGGGCCCCCGGCGAACTTGTCGATGATCGTGAGCAGCAGCTTGCGGTCCACCTCGTCGAAGCCGTGCTCGTCGACCTCGAGCAGGGCCAGGCCGTCGTTGGCCACGGCCGCGTCGATGATTCCCTGCGCGCGCACCTGCGCGTAGTCGCGCACGCGGCGGAGCAGGCGGTTCGCGATGCGAGGCGTGCCCCGGCTGCGGCGGGCGATCTCTCGCGCGCCCGGCGCGTCGATGGGCACGCCCAGGATGCGCGCGGAGCGCGTCACGATGAACTCCAGATCGGCCTGGCCGTAGAAATCGAGGCGGTGCACGATGCCGAAGCGGCTGCGCAGGGGTGCGGTGAGGAGCCCGGCGCGGGTGGTGGCTGCCACCAGGGTGAAAGGCTTGAGGGGGATCTTCATCGAGCGCGCCCCGGGACCGCTCCCGATCATCAGGTCCAGGGTGAAGTCCTCGAGCGCGGGATAGAGGATCTCCTCGACCTTGGCGTCGAGGCGGTGGACCTCGTCGATGAACAGCACTTCCCGCGGCTCGAGGGCGGTAAGGATGGCGGCGAGGTCGCCGGCCCGCTCGATGATGGGGCCGGCCGTGGCCTTGATGGGTACGTCGAGCTCGGCGGCGACCACGTGCGCGAGGCTCGTCTTGCCCACGCCCGGAGGACCGAAGAGGAGCACGTGGTCGAGCGCCTCGCCGCGGCTGCGGGCCGCTTCGATCGCCACCTGCAGGTTCTTGACCACCTGCGGCTGGCCGACGTATTCGGCCAGGCGGCGCGGCCGCAGCGACTGGTCGAAGCCGGCGTCGTCGGCCAGGGGCCGACCCGAGACGAGGCGTGCCTCAGCCACCGCTCACCGCCCGGAGAGGGCGCCCAGCGCGCGCCGCAGCAGGTCCTCGAAACGGCCGGCGCCGTCCTCGCGCACGGCGCGCTCCGCGCCCTTGTCCGCCTCGGCGCGGGAGTAGCCGAGGTTCACCAGGGTGGAGACGAGGTCGTCCTTGATGCCGCCTCCGGCCACGGCCGCGCCCGGCTCGGGCGCGAAGGCGAGCTTCGGCATCTTGTCCTTCAACTCCAGCACGAGCCGCTCCGCGGTTTTCTTGCCCACCCCGGGGATGCGGGTGAGGCGCGCCACGTCGGAGGCGCGCAGCGCCTCCGCCAGCTCGGCCGCCTCGATGCCCGAGAGGATGTTGACCGCGAGCCGGGGGCCCACCCCCGCGACCTCGATCAGGCGCTCGAACAGGGCCTGCTCGCCCGGGCTCGCGAACCCGAAGAGCGACAGCGCGTCCTCGCGCACGTGCGTGTGCACCAGGAGGCGGACGGTGTCGCCTTCGGCGCCGAGGCGGTAGAACGTGGAGACGGGGATGAGGACGCGGTAGCCGACGCCCGCCACGTCGACCACGACCTCCTGGGCGCTCTTGCGCAGGATCTCGCCGCGCAGGTGCGCGATCATCGCTTCACCGCGCGCGCCGCCGCGCGCGCAGGCTCTCCGCCAGGGCGCCCTGCAGGTGGGCCTGGCAGACGGCGACCGCGAGCGCATCCGCGGCGTCCCCGGCCTCCGCCTCGCCGGGCAGTCCGAGCAGGCGCGCCACCATCAGCGCCACCTGGGCCTTCTCGGCCCGCCCGAATCCCGTGACCTGCACCTTGACCGTGGCCGGGGGGAACGCGTGGATGGGGAGACCCGCCTGCGCGCCCGCCAGCAGGATCACGCCGCGCACGTGGCCCAGGACGAGCGCGGTGCGGGTGTTCGCCGCGTGGAAGACGTCCTCCACGGCCATGGCGCCGGGCCCGAGGCGGGCGATCAGCGCCGACATGCCGGCGTGGATGTGGCGCAGGCGTGCGGCGAGCGGCAACCGCCCGGACGAAAGCAGCACGCCCTTCTCCACGAGCTGATGACGCCGGCCGTCCGTCTCGATGGCGCCATAGCCCGTGCGGAACGATCCCGGATCCACGCCGAGGATGATCATGCCGAGCCGGCCGAGTGTAGCAGCCCCCACGGCCTGGGGGGTCCCGGCGCGCGCCCCGGCCTCTGGCCCTGGCGGTTAGCCGGCGGCGGCGGCCGCTTCCAGCTCCTTGTCGGAGATGTCGAAGTTGGCCCACACGTTCTGGACGTCGTCGTTGTCCTCGAGGGCCTCGATGAGCTTCAGCATCTGCTGGGCCTTCGCGCCCTCGAGGGCGATGTTGTTCTCGGCGTATTTGGCGATCTGCGACTCCAGGGGCTCGAGACCCGCCTTCTTCACCGCGACGAGGACGGCCTCGTAGGCCTGCGGCGGCGTGTAGACCTCCCACAGGTCCGCGCCGCCCTGGATGTCGTCGGCCCCGGCCTCCAGGGCCAGGTCCATGAGGCGCTCCTCTTCGACCTTGTCCTGCGCGATGGCGATGAAGCCCCGCGGCTTGAACATGTAGGACACGCTGCCCGCGGTGCCGAGGTTGCCGCCGTTCTTGGTGAAGAGATGGCGGATCTCGGAGACCGTCCGGTTGCGGTTGTCGGTCGTGCCTTCCACCAGGATGGCCACGCCGCCGGGGCCGTATCCCTCGAGGGTGATCTCCTCGTAGGACGTCCCCTCGAGCTCGCCCGTGCCCTTCTGGATGGCGCGTTTGATGTTGTCGGCCGGCATGTTCACCGATTTGGCCTTGTCCACGGCCGTGCGCAGGCGCGGGTTGGAGGTGGGATCACCCCCACCCAGGCGCGCCGCGATCGACATCTCGCGAATGATCTTGGTGAAGATCTTGCCCCGCTTGGCGTCGAGGGCGCCCTTCTTGTGCTTGATGGAAGCCCACTTGGAATGTCCGGACATGCGCCGTCTCCCGCGTTGTCAGGGCGCCCGCGCGCGTACGGCGGCCGGGCACGCCTGAGCCTTGGAAAGAGACGAGTCTAGCACAAAAGAAAAAAGCCCCGACGAGCGCCATGCCCGTCGAGGCTTCGAGAATGAAAACCCCGGCAACGTCCTACTCTCCCACCAGGTTGCCCTGACAGTACCATCGGCGCTGGAGGGCTTAACTACCGTGTTCGGAATGGGAACGGGTGTGACCCCTCCGCCATGGTCACCGGGGTGAACTTGTCAAAGGAAGAAGTGGCTCCGACAACCGAAGAATCCTGATTGAGCAGGGGGTGCTGCGTCGCACCCCCTGACCCCTGCGCTCGCGTCGGGAGTGAATCCCGCCGCTCGCGCAGCTTGTGGCTGATGCTAGGCACATGCCGCCACAGCGAAACACTGTAAACGTAATGGTCAAGCCTCACGACCGATTAGTACCCGTTAGCTGAAAGCATTGCTGCTCTTGCACACCGGGCCTATCAACCTCGTAGTCTACGAGGGGTCTTTAGGCAGGTTATCCTGCGGGAGACGTCATCTCGAGGCGGGTTTCACGCTTAGATGCTTTCAGCGTTTATCCCTGCCGAACATAGCTACCCAGCTGTGCCTTTGGCAAGACAACTGGTGCACTAGAGGTTCGTCCATCCCGGTCCTCTCGTACTAAGGACAGCTCCTCTCAAGTCTCCTGCGCCCACAACAGATAGGGACCGAACTGTCTCGCGACGTTCTAAACCCAGCTCACGTACCGCTTTAATGGGCGAACAGCCCAACCCTTGGAACCTGCTACAGCTCCAGGATGCGATGAGCCGACATCGAGGTGCCAAACCTGGTCGTCGAT
>DATKEG010000242.1:0-4075 GCA_035544515.1 Vicinamibacteria bacterium
GCCACCCCCGCGGAAGCCCTGATGAGCCTGCTCGTCGAGGAGGAGTGCACGGTGGGCATGGTGAGCTTCTCGCAGTCGATCGAGAACGTGGCCAAGGTGCTCGCCCATCCGGCGCTCATGATCGGCTCGGACTCCATCCCCCTCTACGAGGGCGACGGCGACAAGCCCGGCAAGCCGCACCCGCGCGCGTACGGCACCTTCCCGCGCGTGCTCGGCGAGTACGCGCGCGAGCGGGGGCTGTTCTCGCTGGAGACGGCCGTCCACAAGATGACGGGCATGCCCGCCGCGCGCCTGCGCCTGCGCGACCGGGGCCTCGTGCGCGAAGCGTTCGCGGCCGACCTCACCGTGTTCGACGCGGCCACGGTCAAGGACGACGCGACGTTCGCCGAGCCGCACCGCTATCCCGCCGGCATTCCGTACGTGATCGTCAACGGCGCCGTCGTCGTGGACGACGGCCGGATGCGCGCGGCGGGCACCGGCCGCGTGCTCACGCCCTCCTGAGGCGTCCCCTCGCAATTCGTTCTTGACAGGCTCCCGAAGCGCCCTTACTTTTGGCGCTTCCGGAGGGCCATCGATCAGCAGTGGCCATGTCCGGCGCGCCGTTCCTCGTCCCACGCTCGAAGGGGGCCATGACGCCGTCGCTGTGGAGCCGGTGGCTCGTCGTCATCGCCATCCTCGCGCTCGCCGCTCCCGCGGCGGCGGCGCCGCCGCCGCCGTCCCCCCACGTGGTGGTGAAGGACGGGCTCGTCACGGTGGACGTTCACGATGCCCGCCTCGACGACGTGTTGCGGCTCGTGGGCGAGCGCGCCGGCGTGCGCGTCACGATCCTCGGGCGCCTCGACGCCCGCCTCACGCAGTCCTTCGCGCGGCTGCCCATCGGCGACGCCATCGCCCGGCTCGTCCGCGGCCACTCCTTCGCGCTCGCCTATTCGCCGGCCGGCTCCGATGGCGGGACGCCCACGCCGACGCATCTGCTCGTCTTCACCGCGGGAGCGGATCGGCGCCGAAGCGCTGCCACGACAGGGGCGGCGCCGCCGGCCCGCTCCCGCACTGATCCCACCGCGGCCCCGGCGACGCCGGCGCCGGCGTCGCCTGGCCACCATGCCGTGCCGGCGGGCCCGAGCGGCTCCGCGGGGGCCTCGACGGAGGTGCGCCAGCGGGTGGGCTGGGTGCAGAGCCTCGAGGCGCGCGCGCGCGAGGGCGACGAGGAGGCGCTGGCGGCGCTGACCGAAAGTCTCGGCACCGACCCGAGCCCGCTCGTCCGCTCGCAGGCCGCGGCGGTGCTCGGCCTCGCCGGCGCTGCGGACAGCGCGCCTGCGGTCACCTCCGCTCTCACCGATCACGACGGCTTCGTGCGTCTGCACGCCGCGCGGGCTCTGGGCCGGCTCGGCGGCGCCGCCGCCGTGCCGGCCCTGCGCAGCCTCGCCGGCTCGGACCCCGACCCCCGGGTGCGCCGTGTCGCGGTGCGCGGGCTCGGCGGGCTGTTGCGCCAGGACGCCGCGCCGGTCATGGCCGTTCTCTCGGCGGATCCCGATGTCTCCGTCCGCCGCGAGATCGAGTGGGTGCTGTCCACCTGGGCCAAGCGGCAGCAGTGAACCCTCACACAAGGAAAGGAGATGGTATGAGAACTACGACCCGCTTTCTCGGAGCGGCCCTCGCCGCTCTCGTGGCGCTCGCTCCCGGCATGGCGATGGCGGCGGACGGCAATCTTCCCGGCGGCACCTCGATCACCGTGGACATTCAGAGCCCCTCCGACGGTGAGCTGAGAGTCTCTCCGCCCGGCGACGTGGTGGTGGACGGCAGCGCCGCCGTCGGCGCCGGTGTCCCGATTGCCGACACGCTGATCGTCTACACGCTGGACCTGTCGGGAAGCACCATCTTTTCCGGGGGCCCGTGCGGTAATCCGAACCTGGACAGCAGCAACGACAGCGTCCTCGACTGCGAGGTCGCGGCCGCGCTGAACCTGAACCAGCAGGCGGTCGCGAGCGGCACCGTCGGTCAGGTGGGCGTGGCCGCCTTCGGCACCCTGGGCCTCGCGGGCGACGTCAGCCCCGCGAGCGGCAACCAGCTCGTCACCGGCCCCGCCACGGATGTCAACGGCAACGGCCAGCGCGACGTCGAGGAAGTGTTGAAGTCCGCCCGGAACACCAATACGCTGAACCTGTTCGGGCTTCGCAGCGTGGGCCCAGGCACCAACTTCGCCGAGGGCATCGACGCGTCCCTGGAAATCGCGGCCGCCAGCAGCATGTCGACGAAGATCGTCGTCTTCATGTCCGACGGCGATGCCAACGTCGGCGGCACGGTTGACTCGGCGCTGGCGGGGGTGACCGGCGTGACCTTCCACACCTTCGCGATCGGCGTGGGCAACTCCTGCACGGCCAACCCGAGCGGTCGGGGCTCGCTGCAGCGCATCGCCGATCTCACGGGTGGCACGTGCACCGCGGTGCCCGATCCCTCGCTCTTGCCGGACATCATCCCGGGCGTCATCGCCTCTCAGCTCACGGCCCTGTCGCTGCGTGTCGACGGCGGCGCGCCCGTGGACATCTCGGCCAACGCGAGCCAGCCGCTGCCTGCCGACGGCCCCGTCTCGGTCACCTATGACAACGTCGCCGTGAACGGTCTGGCGCCCGGCATCCATGGTCTCTGCGTGACCGCCTCGGGCAGCGACGGCGGCGGCACGGGCTCGGTCGAGGAGTGCGTCAACGTGACCGTGGCCACGATCGACCTCACGCCCGACCAGGCGACGAACGAGCTGGTCGACGGCGCCACGCACACCGTGACGGGAGCGGTGGCGGCCGGCGCCGACGGCGGCGTGGCCGGCGTGAGCGTGGCGTTCGACATCGTCTCCGGTCCGAACGCGGGCCAGAGCACCTCGGCCACGACTGATGCAGCGGGCCAGGCCACGTTCACCTACGCCGCGGCGCAGGGGCCGGCGGGCCTCGGGACCGACGCGATCCGGGGCTGCTTCTCGGATCCCACCGGCGCCACGGGCTGCGACACGGTGGAAAAGACGTGGCAGGACACGACGCCGCCGGTGGTGAGTTGTGCGGAAGGCCCGAACCCCGGCGGGAAGATTCCGCGGGCCGGGGCCACCAGGCCCGGGCGCGGCTCAGGCCAGAACGAGGACGGCTTCTACGTGCTGATGGCGACGGACAGTATCGATGCGGCTCCGCAGATCTTCGTGCAAGGGACCAGCGGCAATCCGGTCCCGCCCTTCGGCCCCTTCGCGAGCGGCACCACGGTGAAGATCACCGAGGCGCCGGGTGCGACGCCCTCCATCCAGCCGATGGCGGGTGCGGTGCAGTGGCACATCAAGCTCGACAGCGACGCCAACGTGACCGCCGTCGACGCCTCCGGTAACTCCGCGGGCACGATCTGCCTCGTTCCCCCGCCGCCGAAGTAGGCGGCGCCTCTGTCGGGAGGGGCTCCTCGTGAAGGCGAGGGGCCCCTCCCTCTCATCGAGAGGACCGGCACCAGCCCGGCCGTAGAGGTCGACGAGCCGCGGCTCGTCATCCGGCCGCCTGAGCCGCGATACGCGCTACCAGCGGTTCTTCAGCGTCATGCAGCGGCTGCCGCCGGACTGGGCGCACTTTCTCGCCAACGTCGATTACGAGCGGTGCTTCGCGCTCGTGATCGAGCACCCGCCCCCGCGGAGGCGCTCATCGCCGTGGGCCGTTACGAGCCGTCGGGCGACGATCCCACGGTGGCCGAGCTCGCGGTGGTGGAGGATGGCTGGCAGGGCAAGGGACTCGGCCGGGCCCTGATGGCCGGGCTGCTACGCGCGGGGGGCCTTCGAGGCCCCCCGGCTCAATCGATGATGCAGCCGTGGGGAGTGGCGCGGCCGTCGAGCGCGGCGGTCTCCTCCGCCGACAGCCACGCTTGGCGCGGCTCGTCCAGCAGGCGAGCGCAGGCGGCCACCACGTGGGCCCACGAGGCGCCGTTGACGAAGAGCATGCCGGCGATGCTGAGGGTGCCGCCCGCGTTCACGAAGCCGAGCGCCGCCGTGGCCGCGCCCGTGTGCAGGGGAGTGAGGGCGCCCAGGATGCTCTCCGGACGGGTGTGACTCACGAACAGC
>DATKEG010000243.1:0-19748 GCA_035544515.1 Vicinamibacteria bacterium
CTCGCCGCGCACCGCCAGCGCGCGCGCCTCCGGGCGCGCGTCGTCCACGGTCCACACGTGCGCGCCCCGGATCACGAGGTCCGCCGGAGGAAAGCCCTGCCCGCGCACGTCCAAGCTGGCCATCGCTGCCCCGACGCACACGACGCCGACCAGGCGGCATCGTCTCATGTGAGCTTTCTAGGCCCTCCGCCGCGCGGCGTCAACCCGGCGCCGCCGCCCGTGCTAACCTTCGCCCGATGGCCGCGCCGACCGACACCAAGCGCCGTGCCGTGTATGCGGACATCGAGCGCGTCCCGGACACGATGGTGGCCGAGATCGTGGACGGCGAGCTGTTCGCGAGCCCGCGGCCCAGGCCCCGCCATGCCGTGGCCGCTTCCGTGCTGGGAGCGCAGCTCAACGGCCCATTCCAGCAGGGGCGCGGTGGGCCGGGGGGGTGGTGGATTCTCGACGAGCCGGAGCTGCACTTCGGAGAGGACGTGCTCGTCCCCGACATCGCGGGCTGGCGCCGGGAGCGGCTGCCGGACATGCCCGACGAGGCCTATTTCGCGCTCGCGCCGGACTGGATCTGCGAGGTCCTGTCTCCGCACAACGAGCGCCATGACCGTGTCCGCAAGCTTCCGGTCTACGCGCGAGTGGGTGTGGGCCATGCCTGGCTCGTGGACCCGCTCGAGCGCACCGTGGAGGTCCTGCGCCTCGACGCCGGGCAATGGTCGGCCGTGCGCACGTACCGCAACGACGAGGCCTTGCGGGCCGAGCCGTTCACGGCCGTGGAGATCGACCTGGTTTCGCTCTGGGGTGGGCGCTAGCCGGCATCGCCGCGCCCGGGACCTCCTGAGGATTCACAGAGGCGCGGGTCCGACGGGCCGGCCGCGGAAGAACTCGCTGCGCCCGTACCAGGCGCGCAGGTCGGCCCAGAAGACGGAAAGGCCGGCGGTCACCGGCACCGCCAGGAGCATGCCCACGAAGCCGAAGAGGCTGCCCCCCACCAGCACCGCCAGCATGATCACGATGGAGTGCAGCCCCAGGCTCGAGCCCACCACGCGCGGCGTGACGAAGTTGCCCTCCACGAACTGGCCGAAGGCGAACACGGCCGCCACCGCGACGAGGCGGGCCAGGCTCTGGTCGTCCAGCCACGACAACAGCAGGCCCAGGGGCAGCCCGATGATCACGGACATGAAGGGCACCAGGTTGAACAGCCCGATCACGAACCCCACCAGCAGCCCCATGGGCACGCCGCAGAGGGTCAGCGCGATCGCGTAGAACGAGCCCAGGATGAGGGCGACCGTGATCTGGCCGCGCGCGAAGGCCGAGAGCAGCCGGTCCAGCTCCCCCAGGCGCGAGAACACGTACGGCCGGTAGCGGTGCGGGACCAGCTCCTTCGTCCCCTCGCGGATGTGGTTCATGTCGTAGAGCAGGTAGACGGTGAACACCGGAATGATCACGAGGTTGAGCAGGGTCAGAACGAACGACAGCACGCTCGAGAAGGCGCGGCCCAGGGCGTGCGTGACCGGGCTGAGCAGGCCGGGCAGCGCCGTGCGCAACGTGGCCTGCAGGCGCTCCTGGGCCAGGTCCACCTGCACGGGGTAGCGCAGGTGCAGCCGCTCGTACGCCGGCTCGAGACGCGCGCGCAGACGGTCGACGTAATCGGGCAGCTTGGCCACCGTCTCCGAGACCTGCGCGTAGACCTGGGGCACCACGACGAGGACGATGACCGCGAAGGCCGCGAGCACGACCAGGGTCAGGATCGCGACGGCCAGCATCCGAGGGTCCACGCGGCTCCGCAGCCAGGCCGGCCCGCGGGCCAGGCCGCGCGCGAAGGCGCGCTCCATGCCGTTGGCGAGCGGGTTCACGAAGTAGGCCAGGGCAAGCGCCACCGCGAACGGCGTCAGCGGATCGCTCAGGGCGTAGAGCGCCCAGAGAAAGAGGCCGAGGAGGACGGCCACCAGGGCCAGCCGCGTGGCCGGCCGGCGGAAAAACGCGCTCGTCACGGCGGCGGGCCGCCCCGCCGGGCGGAGGCGAGGTACACGTAGTGCAGGGCGGAGGCGACCGTCAGCGCGAGCGTGACCCAGTAGACGAGCGGCAGGGCGGTGAAGTCCCAGCCGATCGCGTTGACGAGCAGGACGAGGGCCACGGTGACGAGCTGGCTGCCGGTGCAGAGCTTGCCCAGCAGCGAGGGATAGAAGATGCGCCGCTCCACGGTGAGGTTGATGATGGCGACACTGGCCAGGATGATCGCGTCCCGGGAGAGGGTGGTCACGGTCAGCCAGGCCGGGATCGTGACCTCGAGGCTGGTCGTCCAGGTGAGCGCCACGAACGACGAGCTGAGCAGGATCTTGTCCGCCACCGGGTCGAGCATGGCGCCCAGCGTCGTCTGCTGCCGCCCCAGCCGCGCGATGAGCCCGTCGAGCAGGTCGGTGAGGCCGGCCACCAGGAACACGGCGAGCGCCCACACCCGCTCGCCGGACAGGACGAGCACCACGAGCAGCGGCGCGAGCCCCATGCGCAACAGCGTGAGCTGGTTGGCGACGGTGAGCAATGGCGGTGTCATCTACCGGGATGTCGACGTCCAGCGCGGAGCGGAGGGCGCCGCACTCCGGAAAAAAAGGGGGTCGCCGGTGTTGGCGGCGACCCCCGACGTCCGAAGGTGACGGCCCGTGCTACTCGAGCCGGTCCTTCTTGGCGACGATCTTCGCGATGAGGTCGACCGTCGCGGCATCCTGGGCCTCGCCGATCGCGCTCGCCTTGTAGTCGCTGGAGCCCATGCTGAAGCCGGCGCCGCCGGCGCCGAGGGCGCCCGCGCCCACCTTCAGGCCGCCGCCCTTCTTGGAGACGCCCTCGCCCTTGGCCGAGAGCAGGATCTCTCCGGTCGTGGTGTCGATCATGCGCGCGGTGAGCGAGACCTCGGTCTTCGCCTTCTTGAGGCCGAGACCACCCAACTTGCCCCCGATGAGCCCGCCGCCGCCGTAGCTCTTCTCCTCGCCGCCGAACTTGGTGATGGAGCCGGCGATGATGTAGCGGATGCCGAGCACCTTGCCCAGCTTGGAGAGCTTGGCCGCGCTCGGATCGGCGCGGTCGCTCGCCGCGAAGTCCTGCTCCGCGAGGACTGTGTCGAGCCTCTTGCGCTCGACGACGCGGAAGGCGCCGTCCTCCAGGAGCGCGTCCACCACCTGGTCGGCCATGCCCTTGCCGATGTCGTAATTGCCCCACCAGTGGTGGTGGACCGTGCCGAAATCGAAGTCCATCACGGCCACCGTCGGCCGCTTGGACTTCTCCGTCTGGGCCTGCGCAGGCCCCCCGACTCCCGCCAGCGCGATGCCTGCCGCCAGGATGACTGCCCCGCCCCTTTTCATTACTATCCCCTCCCTCATGCGGCCTGTGAATATACAGGACGTTACCGGACACCGCAAGGTTGTGAGGACGCTCACCGGCCGCCGCGCCGCAGCTCTTCGAACAGCTCGCGCTCGCGTGGGGTGAGGTCCTGGGGCAGGTCCACGGCCAGCTCGGCCAGGAGGTCTCCCCGCTGGCCCTTCTTTCCGTCGGCGAGCTGCGGCAGGCCGTGGCCGCGGAGGCGGAAGACGCGGCCGGACCGCGACCCGGGCGGGATCTTGATGCCCACCGGCCCCTCGAGGGTGGGCACGGTGCCTTCGCCGCCGAGGACCGCGATGGTGAGGGGCACCGTGACGGCCGTCTTGAGGTCGTCGCCGGCCCGCTGCAGTTGCGCATGCGGCAGGGTCCGCACGCGGAGGTAGAGATCGCCACGCGGGCCGCCCTGCCGGCCCGGGGCGCCTTCGCCGCCCACGCGCACGCGCGCCCCCTCGCGCACGCCCGCCGGGATCTTCACCTCCACCCGGCGCGCCGCGCCGCCCTCGCCCACCTGGATCGTGCGCGAGGTGCCGCGCAGGATCTCGTCGAGAGTCAGCTCCACGGGCGTCTCGACGTCCTGGCCGGCGGCGCTCGCGCGGCCGAGCATCTCCTCGAGGTCCACCTCGCGGAAGCCGCCGCGGCCGCCTCCCGGGAACCCTTCGCCGGCGCCGCCGGCGCCGCCGCCGCCGAACCCGCCGCCGAAGATCGTGCGGAAGAACTCCGAGAACCCGCCCAGGTCCTCCCCGAAGTCCACGTGCACCTGCCCCCCGCGCGCGGACGCGCCCGCCCGCGGGCCCGGCCGTGCGTGCGCGGCCCAGTCCGGGCCGAGCGTGTCGTACCTCCGGCGCTTCACGGGATCGGAGAGCACGGCGTTGGCCTCGTTGATCTCCTTGAAGCGCGCCTCCGCCCTGGGGTCGCCCTTGTTCACGTCGGGGTGGTGCTTGCGGGCGAGCCTCCGGTACGCGGCCTTGATCTCCTTGTCGGTCGCGGTACGGGACACGCCCAGGGTCTTGTAGTAGTCCTTGAATTCCATGGCCCGGTCCCCGGTCGGGCCGGAGGCTCCGTGGGACATGATAACGCTCGCGCATCCTTGCCGGCCCTTGCCGCGGGCTCCTATACTCGGGAGGTGGAGATCCGGGGAGCCTCGGCGCTGGTGACGGGAGCGGGGCGCGGCATCGGCCGCGCCGTCTCCCTGGCCCTGGCCGCCGCCGGGGCGCGTGTCACGGCCGTCTCGCGCACGAAGGGCGAGATCGACGCGCTGGTGGCCGAGATCGAGCGGCGCGGCGGCCATGCCGTGGCGCACGCGGCCGACCTGACGCGCCGCGAAGCCTGCGACGAAGCGGTCGCGCGCGCGGTGCAGGCCCACGGTTCGTTGCAGGTCCTGGTCAACAACGCCGGTATCGGCGGCTTTGCGCCCGTGGCCGAGACCTCGGACGAGGCGTGGGATGGGATCTTCGCCACGAACGTGACCGCCCCCTTCCGCCTGACGCGGGCGGCGCTGCCCCACCTGGCCCGCCAGGGCGGCGAGATCTTCATGATCTCGTCGCTCGCCGGCGCGAACGCCACCGCGAACCTGGCCGCCTACTCCGCCAGCAAGGCCGCCCTCGACCACTTCTCCCGCTGCCTGATGCTGGAGGTGCGGCATCAGGGCATCAAGGTGACCGTCGTCGCGCCCGGATCAGTGGCCACCGGCTTCGGCGGCGACCGGACCGACCGCCCGGAACGGGAAGCGTCCTGGATGCTGCAACCCGAGGACGTGGCCGCCGCCGTCCTCGACCTCCTGCAGACACGCGGCGCGGCCCACCTGAGCCGGGTGGAGATGCGACCCCTTCGCCCGCCCAAGCGGGCGTGAGGTTCCTGCGGGCCCTGCGCAGCGCGCTCCACCTGGGCTGGCGCGCCTTCATGCGCTTCCAGGACCACCACGGGCCGGACCGCGCCGCGGCGGTCGCCTACTACACCCTGCTCTCGCTCGTCCCCCTCCTGATCTTCCTCATCTCGCTGGGCATGGCCGTGCTCGGCTCGTTCGACGCCGCGTTCGAGGGCAGCATGCTGCTCGTCCGGGGCGCGGTCGTGCACCTCGACCGCGCGTCCATCGACGCGCTCCGCTCGTTCGTCGAGAACGCCAACCGCTTCCAGTGGCCCGGCCTCGTCCTCCTCGCCTGGACCTCGCGGCGCATCTTCGCCTCGCTCTTCTCCGCGCTGGAGCTGGTCTTCGGGGTGCCCGGGCGCAGCTTCGCCAAGCACAACCTGGTGGCGCTCTCCATGGTGCTGCTCGCCGGGATGGCCCTGCTCCTGACCATCGCGATGAGCCTGCTCGCGGCCACGTCCGAGGGGCTCATCAAGCGTTTCCAGGCCGCGGGCGAGTTCCAGGGCCTTCACTTCCTCGTGCGCATGGTGCTGCCCTGGGCCATCACGTTCACGTTCTTCTTCGTCGTCTACCGGTTCGTGCCCCGTCGCGTGGCCGACAGCGGCCACGCCGCGGTGGGCGCGGTGCTGGCCACGGTGTTGTGGGAAGCGGCCAAGGAGGCGTTCGCGTTCTACATCCGCAACGTGGCCCGGTACGCGGGCATCTACGGCACGCTGACCGGCATCCTCGTCCTCTCGCTCTGGCTGGAGATCTCCGTATCCATCATCTTGTACTGTGGCGAGGTGGTGGCCCTACTCATGCACCAGCGCGCCGGCTCGCGCGCCGCCGCCTGACCCAAGCGAAAATAGAGCGAAAGTCGGACCTGCCTCGTCCTGGTCCTCCCCTATGCTGGCGGCGTGGAGGGATCGACCGTGACTGTGCTCGAATGGGTGGCGGCCGTGGCCGTGGTGCTGGGCAGCGCAGCCGTGCTCTGGGCGGTGAGAGTGTTCGCCGGCGCCCCGGCGGACCGGCCTCGTCCGACCGCGGTGCCGCGCCGGAGGCGCGAGACCGCGTACCGGAAGGCGGCCTGAGGCCTATCGGGTCGTGGCGTCCGGGGCCGGCGGCTCCGCGATCGCCGCGAGCTCGCGCCGCAGCGTGTCGTATTGCTTCTGCTCGCGATAGAGCACGGCCAGGCTGCTCTGGCTGCTCTGGCTGCTCGGCCGTCGGCGGGCTCGGGACGGGTTCGGAAGCGGGCTCGGCATAGCTGGACGGCGGGGTGGATCGGCTGCTCGTGAGCGGTTCCGAGGGCGTTACGGTATGTGCGCTAGATCCTGTTCCGCGGAGCAAGCCCCGCGTACAATACCGAATCCATGACGCCTGTCCTCGTCTCGCTCCTCCTCCTGGCCGGCCCTTCGACCACACCCGCAGACGCACAGCCCCCGAGCGAGGCTCCGCCCGCGGTCGCCGACCTCGCCCGTTTCCTCCCGCCGGAGGACCTCGAGCACGACGGCCGGCGCACGCTGGGCCAGCTCCCGAACAACCTGGGTCGCAGCTTCACGGCCGTGTTCGCCAGGGACAGCCTGGCGCCGCTGCTCGTGGGAACGCTCGCCGCGGGCACCGCGCGGTTTGCCGACACCGGCACGCGGTCGCACCTCCTCGGGTACGCTCCGGGCGTCTCCCGCGCCGCGTCCACGGCCGGAGGCGCCGGCTTCATGCTGCCCGCCACGCTCGGCCTCTTCGCCGCCGGCCGGTTGAGTCACAGCGGCCGATTCCGGGCCTTCAGCTACGACGCCACGCAGGCCGTGGCCGTGAGCGCGGTCTACACGCACGCGCTGAAGCGGATGGCGGGGCGCACGCGCCCGGACGGCTCCAACACGCTTTCGTTCCCTTCCGGCCATACCTCGTCGACGGTGGCCTGGGCGGCGGTGGCCCAGGCCCATTACGGCTGGAGGGCGGGCGTGCCCTCCTACGCCGCCGCCGGCCTGATCGGACTGTCGCGGATCACGAACGACAAGCACCACCTCTCGGACGTGCTCGCCGGTGCCGCGGTCGGCTACGTCACCGGCCGCGCGGTCATGCGCGCCAACGGTCTGCCGGCCGCGCACAAGAAGGTCTTCACGCTGCATCCCCTGAGCGACGCGCAGGGCGGCGGCGTGGGCGTGGGCGCTTCCTTCTCCTGGTAGGTCCGCCGTCACAGTCGGTTCGCCGGGCGACCCACCCACGGTAGTGTTATCCTGTGGCCGACCACGACCCTGTGGTGCAGAGGCCCAGCACGTCACCCTTTCAAGGTGAAGATCGAGGGTTCGAATCCCTCCAGGGTCGCCAGATCCTACCCGCTCAACACACCTCGAGCCGTTCGTCGGGCACGATCGGTCAGTGCCGGGACGGCCGCGTGCTGCGAATGGGGTCTCTGACCCTTGACTTGGCCCTCAAAGAGCGCACACTGAAATCGGGCTCCCCCACGGGATCCCGGCTTGGGACATCGGATCCACTGGTCATGAACCTGCTTCCGGTCGAGCGCGCGGAGACCGCCGGCGCCTCGGCATTCCTGGCAGGGGGCGTCACGACGGTCACGGTAGGCGCGGCCGTTGGGGAGCGGGAGGCCTGGGCCACGTCGGCTCGCCGATGAAGCCGAGCCCACACCGCGCAATCGAGAACGGCGACACCGGCGTCTGGTTCATGATCGGCATGCTTCCGGCCGATCACGAGGAGATCACCACGGCCCTCGTTTCGCTGGTGCAGGCGGGATTCACGGTGACCGTGACGTCGCCGCCGGGCTTGACGGAGCATCTGGGCTGGCGGGTGTTGCTGGACCGGCCGGGGCGGCACACCTCTTTCCGCATGCGGGTCGGCGCAGGCCCGGCCGAATGGGCTGCGGCGGTCGGTTCGGCTCTCCGGTACCACTGATCGATCCTGCGGCGACGTCGCGGCGGCACGCCGGTTTGCCCTGCCCGCGCGACCGCGGTACGCTCGTTGCGGTGATCCTCGCCGTCGATCCGGGCCACGCGGGCGAGCGGCACGAGGCGCGGATCTGCGCGCTGCTCTGGAGCGGAGACGCGGAGCCCCGCCTCCTCGCGTCCGAGAACTGCCGCGGCGTCCACGAGTTCAAGGTCTGGCTGGTCCGGGAGCGCGCTCGCTGGCTGGGTGGGGTCATCACCGTCCAGTGGAGCGCGCGGCTGGTCGCCAACACGCCGCTCGTGGCGGCGATCCTGGAGGTCCTCATCGACCAGAGGCCGCCCGAACCGGACGAGCCGTCCGCCGAGACCCCCGTCCTGCGCCGGTCCTATTGACCGTCTGAGCCTCGACGGTCGTCGTGCTTCGCGAGACCCCCGCCACGAGGGCGACCGCCGCGAGCAATCAGCGCGCGGCCTCGGGCGCGGCCACCGGAGACTCCCCTCTCTCCACCCGGACGCGCGCGATCCGGCGTCCATCCATGGCCAGCACGTGGATGCGGTGCGGCGGAACGTGCACGATCTCGCCGCCGCGCGGGATGGCGCCCAACCGGTCGAAGACGAGCCCCGCCACGGTGAGGTACTCGTCGGACTGCGGCAGCTGGAACCCGAACTGCTCGTTCAACTCGCGCAGCGAACATCCACCGTCGGCTTCCACGGACCCGTCCGGCAGCGCCCGCACGGACTCGATGGGGGCCTTGTGCTCGTCGTGTATCTCGCCCACGATGACCTCGAGCAGGTCCTCCATGGTGACCAGCCCGAGCGTGGATCCGCGCTCGTCGACGACGAGCGCCATGTGGACGCGCGCGGCGCGCATCTCCGACAGCAACGCGGTCGCCCTCTTGTTCCAGGGAACGATGAAGGCGGGCCGGGCGATGCTGGCCAGGTCCAGCGGCGTGCCGCGCAAGGCGGCCTCGTAGACGTCGCGCGCGTAGACGAAGCCCTGCACGTCGTCGAGCCCTTCGCGATAGACGGGAAACCGGGTATGGCCCGACTCGCGAATGCGGCGCATGGCGTCGTCCAGGGTGGCCGAGAGGGGGATGGCCACGATGCGGGTGTGGGGCGTCATCACCTCGCGCACCTCCCGGTCCTGGAACTCGACGGCCCCGCTCACGAGGTCGCCGTGGACGATCCCCTGCGCCTCGGCCTCGCTGACCATCATGCGCAGGTCGTCGAGGGTGTGGAACGGCCGGTCCACGAGGTTCTTCTGGCGGAGGAGCCTGAGGAACACCCGCGAGGAGGCGGTGAGGACGGACACGACCGGCCGGCTCCAGTTCCGCAGGGCCAGGATGGGCCGGGCCAGCGCCAGGGCGATCGCGTCCGCGTGCCGCACGGCCAGCGACTTCGGGACCAGCTCGCCGACGACCAGGGACAGGTAGGCGATGGTGCCGACCACCGCCGCCACCGCCACGGGCTCCGCCACGGCCTGCGCCCAGGCGAACGGCAGCGAGGCCACGAGCGGTTCCACGCGGCGGATGGCCGACACCCCGCCGACGGCCGAGGCCAGGGTACCGACGACCGTCACTCCGATCTGCACCGTGGCCAGAAAGCGGTCGGGGTCGGCTTTCAGCTCCAGGAGCGCGCGCGCGTTGCGCTCGCCCGCGCTCGCGCGGGCCTGGATGCGCGCGCGGCGCGCGCTGACGATCGCGATCTCCGCGCCGGCGAAGAAGCCGTTGATCAGGATGAGCATCCCGATCAACAGCAGCTCGATCAGGAATCGGTCGGTCACGTTCCTCGTGGGCGGAGATACACTGGCCGGGCGCTTCCGCCGCGCGCGAGGCCGGGAGCCCTCGATCTTAGTATGGAAACCTGTAAGGACCCTCGTCCCGGCCGCGTCGGCCCGGACACAGGAAGGGAGTGACCCGTGCGCGACCTCGTCTGCGGCATGACGGTGGATCCGGCGACGGCCGGGCATCGACTGCGCTACCGCGACGAGACCTTCTACTTCTGCGCGGCGAGCTGCCGGGCGAAGTTCGAGGCGGACCCGGAGCGGTACCTGGGGGGCCGCGCGCCTGCGGCCGGCCCGGCGAAACCATCGGCCGCCCCGGCCACGCCTGCCGAATACACCTGCCCCATGCATCCCGAGATCGTGCGGCCCGGCCCGGGGGCCTGCCCCATCTGCGGGATGGCCCTCGAGCCGCGCGTGGCCTCCCTGGGCGAGGAGCGCAACCCCGAGCTGGAGGACATGACGCGCCGCTTCTGGATCAGCCTGGGGCTGAGCGGGCCCGTGCTGTTCCTCGCCATGGGCGAGATGCTGCCCCTGCACGACCTGCGCGCGTGGCTCGCCAGCCCGCTCGCGACCTGGGCACAGCTCGCGCTGGCGACTCCCGTCGTGCTCTGGGGAGGCTGGCCGTTCTTCCAGCGCGGCTGGGCCTCGCTGGTCAATCGCAACCTGAACATGTTCACCCTCATCGCCATGGGCATCGGGGCCGCCTACGCGTACAGCGTGGTGGCCACGGTGTGGCCCGCCATCCTGCCCGCGGCGTTCCGCGGGCATGGGGGCAGCGCCGCCGTCTATTTCGAGGCGGCCGCCGTCATCACCACCCTCGTCCTGCTCGGACAGGTGCTGGAGCTGCGCGCGCGCAGCCGCACGACGAGCGCGATCAAGGCCTTGCTCGGGCTCACGCCCCGGACGGCGCGCCTGGTCCGGCCGGACGGAACCGAGGCGGACGTCCCGCTGGAGGACGTGAAGGTGGGCGATCGCCTGCGCGTCCGCCCGGGCGAGAAGGTTCCGGTGGACGGCCTCGTGGTCGAGGGCCGGAGCTCCGTGGACGAATCCATGGTCACCGGCGAGTCCATGCCCGTGGAGAAGACGCCGGACGCCAAGGTCACGGGCGGCACGGTGAACGGCACGGGCTCGCTGGTCATGGACGCCACGCGGGTCGGGGCCGACACCCTCCTGGCCAGCATCGTGCGTCTGGTCGGCGAGGCCCAGCGCAGCCGCGCCCCGATCCAGAGACTCGCCGACCGCGTCGCCGCGTATTTCGTCCCCGCCGTCGTCCTGGTGGCGGTCCTCACCTTCGCCATCTGGGCCACCGTGGGTCCGGAGCCGCGCCTGGCCCATGCCCTGGTCAACGCCGTCGCGGTGCTGATCATCGCCTGCCCCTGCGCGCTGGGCCTGGCCACGCCCGTCTCCATCATGGTCGGCACCGGGCGCGGAGCGACCAGCGGCGTGCTGATCCGCAACGCGGCGGCGCTCGAGCGTTTCGAGAAGGTGGACACGCTGGTCGTGGACAAGACGGGGACCTTGACCCTGGGCCGGCCGCGGCTCGTCTCGGTGCAGCCGCTCGCGGGACAGGACGAGACGGCGCTCCTGCGCCTGGCCGCCAGCCTGGAGCGAGGCAGCGAGCACCCGCTGGCCGCCGCCATCGTCGCCGGGGCACAGGAGAAGGGAGTCGGCCTGGAGGCGGTCGCGGACTTCCAGAGCCACACCGGCCGGGGCGTCAGCGGTGCGGTCGGCGGCCAACGCATCGCGCTCGGCAACCACGCCCTCCTGGACGAACTGGGGATCGACGCCGCCTCCGCGGGCGAGCGCGCCGAGGCGCTCCGCGCCCAGGGCCAGACCGTCACCTTCCTCGCCATCGACGGCCGGGCCGCGGGGTTGCTCGCGGTGGCGGACCCGGTCAAGGAGTCGACACCCGAGGCGCTGGCGGCGCTGCGCGCCGAGGACGTTCGCCTGGTGATGCTCACGGGCGACAGCCAGACTACGGCGGAGGCCGTGGCACGGGAGCTCGGGATCACCGAGGTGCAGGCCGAGGTCCTGCCCCGGGAGAAGGTCGAAGCGGTCAAGCGCCTTCAGGCGGACGGCCGGATCGTGGCCGTGGCCGGCGACGGCGTCAACGACGCGCCGGCGCTGGCCCAGGCCGACGTGGGCATCGCCATGGGCACCGGGACCGACGTGGCCATGGAGAGCGCGGACGTGACGCTCGTGAAGGGCGACCTGCGTGGGATCGTGCGCGCCCGGCGCCTGAGCCGCGCGACCATGCGCAACATCCGCCAGAACCTGTTCTTCGCCTTCGTCTACAACGTCCTCGGCGTGCCGATCGCGGCGGGCGTCCTTTATCCCTTCTTCGGCGTCCTGCTCAGCCCGATCATCGCCAGCGCGGCCATGACCTTCAGCTCGGTGTCGGTCATCGGCAACGCGCTCCGCCTGCGACGGCTGTCGATCTAGGGCCGGTCACGGCCGGACGGCCGTCTTGCTCCGCGGCCGTCCGCCTCCGGGACGTATTTGAGCACCCGCACCGCCTCGAGGGTGACCAGGCCTTCGTTCACCAGCTCGTCCACGACCGGGAGGAACGCGCGTACCTTCTCCTCCGCGTCCACGATCTCGATGACGACGGGCAGGTCCGTGGACATCTCCAGGAGCTTCGCGGAGTGCACGCGCGAGTGCCTTCCGAAGCCGAGGGGGCCCTTCAGGACCGTGGCTCCGGCCAGGTGCGCCTCGCGAGCCCGGTGCACGATCGCCTCGTAGAGCGGACGCCCCGTGCCCTCCTCGCGATCGCTCTCTCCGATGAAGACCCGCAGCAGGACGCCGTCTTCGGGGATCTTCATCGTGTTCACCCTCCATGCGGTGCGGGCTTCCCTGGTGCCGATGACGTCGCACCGCGGCGTGGCATCCCCGGGCTCTGGTCGAGCGTGCCCCCCGCGGTAGAGCACGACGTGCGCGCGTTCGAGCGTGATCGTCCCGTCCTTCATGGCGGGCTCGAGGCGAGCCAGGAGCCTCTCCACGTGACGGGGGCCGTCCACCACTTCGACGATGACCGGGACCTCGTGCCCGAGCCCCCAGGGTTTGTCCTCGATCAGCGAGCCATCGCCACGCAGGCCCATGACGCCCTTCAGCACGGTGGCGCCCTGGGCGCCCTCGCGCCGGGCGGTCTCCACGATCCACTCGTAGAGCGGCAGGGCGCCGTGGCGGGTGAGGTTCGACAGGTGGACCCGGCACAGCACCTGTTCCGCTTCGATCTTCACCGCCGCCTCGCTACAGCCAGGACTTCCCGACCACGGCGCCCAGGCGCACGGCCATCAGGCCGGCGAAGACGCTCGCGACCACGTTCACGGCCGCGACGAGCCACGCCCCGTCCTCGAGCAGGGCGCTCGTCTCGTACTCGAAAGTCGAGAAGGTGGTGAAACCGCCGCAGAAGCCCACGCCGATGGCCAGCCGCAGCGCGTCGGCGTGGGGGACCGCCCGCTGGACCAGCAGCGCGCCCAGCACGCCGAGCACGAAGGAGCCGCTCACGTTGATCAGGAAGGTCCCCATTGGAAAGCGGCCCTCCACGATCGCGCCGGCCCACCGGCCCACGATGAGTCTCGCGATGCCTCCGAGGGAGGACCCGATGCCGACCAGGATGTACGGCATCATCCGCGCCATCATCGCCACCTCGCGTCCCGTGAACGCCCGCGATGTTACCCGACGGCGGGGGGCGGCGCCTTTCCTGGTAGAGTGGAACCCTCGCATGAGCGATCCCGGGACGGCGTTCGCCCTCGCGCGGCCCGCGGCCGTCGCCGTCGTCTCCCTCGTGGCGTTCGCATCCGGGCTGTTCCTCCTGGAGCGCCGGCGGCCGCTGCGCGCTCGGACGCGAGCCCTTCCGCCGCGCCTCTGGGTCAACGGGGTCCTCTCGGCATCGGCCATGGCCACGGCCGGCCTGGCGGTCCGTCCGGTGGCGGTGACCCTCCTCGGCTGGACGGCGGCCGAGCGGTTCGGGCTCATCGCGGCGGCGCGGCTGCCGCGGGTCGCGGGCTGGGTCGCGGCGTTCCTGCTCCTGGACCTGAGCTTCTACTACTGGCATCGGGCGAACCACCGGTGGCCGTTGCTCTGGCGGTTCCACAACGTGCACCACGTGGATCCCGACCTCGACGTCAGCACGGCCCTGCGGTTCCATTTCGGCGAGGTCGCCCTCTCCGCGGGCTTCCGGGCGGTTCAAGTGCTCCTGATCGGTCCCCCGGCGGCGGCCTACGTCGCGTACGAGGTGGTATTCCAGGCCAACACGCTCTTCCATCACAGCAACGCCCGGCTGCCGCTCGCGGTCGAGCGCGCGCTCAACCGGCTGCTGGTCACCCCCCGCATGCACGGCATCCACCACTCGCAGGTCAAGGGAGAGACAAACTCGAACTACTCGGTGGTCTTCCCCTGGTGGGACAGGCTGCACCGCTCGCTCGTCCTGGGCATCCGCCAGCGCGACATCGCGATCGGAGTGCCGGGTTACGCCCGACCCGGGGACAACGGCCTGGCGGCCCTCGCCCTCCTGCCGTTCCGGAAGCAGAGAGACTACTGGGGCGAGCAGGCGCGGCCGGCGCGGACGGCGTCGCCCGGGGCGGCGACCGGGATGCTCGAATGAGCTTCGTAGCGCGCGCCTTCGGCGCGGATCACCAGTCGTACGGGGCCGCGGCACGTCGGTAGGCGCCCGCCCGCTGAAATAAGATCGAGCGGACATGAGCGACTCGGCCGCCACGCCGGGGCAGGCGCCTGCCCATCAGCAGCCCTTCGAGGAGGTGCTGGCCGCCCTCGGCACGGACGCGCGCCGCGGCTTGAGCGCGGACGAGGCGCGCGCGCGTCTCGGCCGGTACGGACCGAACGATCTCACCGCCGACACGCCGGTGCCCGCCTGGAGGAAGTTCCTCGCGCAGTTCCAGGACGTCCTCGTCGTCCTCCTCCTCGTGGCCACGGGCATCTCGGCTGCGCTGTGGCTGCACGAGCGCGAGTCGGCGCTCCCTTACGAGGCCATCGCCATCTTCGCGGTGGTGCTCCTCAACGCGATCATGGGCTATGTCCAGGCGGCGCGGGCCGAGTCCGCCGTGGCCGCCTTGCGCCAGATGGCAGCGGCGCAGGCCCGCGTGGTCCGGGACGGCGAGCCGTGCAGCATCGCGGCCGTCGAGGTCGTGCCCGGCGACATCCTCCTCGTGGAAGAGGGCGACACGATCCCGGCCGACGCCCGCCTGATCCAGTCCACGGCCTTGCATATGGCGGAGGCGGCGCTCACGGGGGAGAGCGTCCCCGTCTCCAAGAACGTGGCCCCGGTCTCGGCCGACGCGGGTCTGGGCGACCGCGCCAGCATGGTCTTCAGCGGCACCGCGGCCACCTACGGGCGTGGACGCGCGGTGGTCGTCGCCACCGGGATGCAGACCGAGATGGGACTCATCGCCGGGATGCTGAGGGACGTGCCCAGGGAGACGACGCCGCTCCAGAAGGAGCTCGACCGCGTCGGCAAGACGCTGGGGGTCGCCGTGGTGGTCATCGCCGCCGGGATGATCGCCACCATCCTCCTCGTCACGGAAGTGAGCGGCCTGGCCGCCCTCTTCGACGTGCTGATCCTCGGCGTGGCCCTGGCGGTGGCCGCCGTGCCGGAAGGCCTGCCCGCGATCGTGACCGCCGTCCTCTCCATCGGCGTCCAGCGCATGGCGCGCCGGAACGCGATCGTCCGCCACCTCCGGGCGGTGGAGACGCTCGGGTCGGCCGACGTCATCGCCTCCGACAAGACCGGCACCCTGACCAGGAACGAGATGACCGTGCGCGTGGTGGCGACCGCCAGCGGCCGCGTGAGCATCGGAGGCGTGGGGTATGCGCCTCACGGGGAGGTGGCCCGGGAGGGCGGAGGCGCGGTCGACAGCGGCCTGCGCGTGGAGCTGGAACGCACGCTGGCGGCCGCCGACCGCGCCAACAACGCCGTGCTCCAGGAGGACGGCGGGCGCTGGAAGGTCCATGGCGACCCCACCGAGGGCGCCCTGGTGGTGGCCGCGCGGAAGGCCGGGCTGAGCCCGGAGGCGCTGGAGGCGCGCTTCCGGCGCGTGGGGGAGGTCCCGTTCTCGTCGGAGCGGAAGCTCATGAGCACGGTCCACCGCGACGCGGAGCGTCCGGAGCGCCTGCTCGTCTTCACCAAGGGCGCGCCGGACGTGGTGCTCCCGCGCTGCACGCAGGAGCTGGTGGGCGAAGACACCCGGCCTCTGGACGAGGCGCGGCGCGCGGAGATCCTGCGCGTCAACGAAGAGCTCGCCGGCCACGCCCTGCGCACGCTCGGCGTGGCCTATCACGCGCTGCCCGCCGACGCCCTGGACCGGCGGGACGCGGACGAGCGCGTGGAGCACGACCTCGTGTTCGCGGGGCTGGTGGGCATGATCGACCCGCCACGCGACGAGGCCGGGCCGGCCGTGGCGCGGGCGAGGGCGGCAGGCATACGCCCGATGATGATCACGGGCGATCATCCGAGGACCGCCGGCGTCATCGCCGCGGACCTGGGCATCGCCGGCGACGCGCGCGCCGTCACGGGCGCCGAGATCGAGGGGGCGGACGAGGACGCGCTGGACCGCATGGTCCGGGAGGTGTCGGTCTACGCCCGCGTCAATCCCGGGCACAAGCTGCGCATCGTGAAGGCCCTGCAGCGCCAGGGGGCGGTGGTGGCCATGACCGGCGACGGCGTCAACGACGCCCCCGCGCTCAAGACCGCGGACATCGGCGTGGCCATGGGGATCACGGGCACCGACGTCTCCAAGGAAGCCGCCGACATGGTCCTGGCCGACGACAACTTCGCCTCCATCGTCGGCGCGGTCGAGGAGGGCCGCGCCATCTTCTCGAACATACGGAAGTTCCTCCGCTACCTGCTCTCCTCGAACATCGGCGAGGTGATGACCATGTTCTTCGGCGTGGTCCTGGGGAGGCTGCTCGGCCTGCACGGGCACGACGGCACGGTGGTTCTGCCGCTCCTGGCCACGCAGCTCCTCTGGATCAACCTGGTGACGGACGGGGCGCCCGCGCTCGCCCTCGGGGTCGATCCCCCCGAGCCGGACCTGATGGCCAGGCCGCCTCGTCCGAAAGGCGAGGGCGTCATCACCCGCCGGATGTGGTCGGGCATCGCCTTCGTGGGCGCGGTCATGGCGGCGGGGACGCTGCTCGTCCTCGACGCATCGCTGCCCGGGGGGCTCATCGAAGGAACGGGCGACCTGCGCTACGCGCAGACCATGGCCTTCACCACGCTCGTGATGTTCCAGCTCTTCAACGTCTTCAACGCGCGCTCGGACGAGACGAGCGCCTTCTCGGGCCTCTTCGCGAACCGCTGGTTGTGGGCCGGAATCGGCCTCTCCCTCGCCCTGCACGTGGCGGTGATCCACACGCCCTTCCTCCGGCAGGTGTTCTCCACCGCCGCCCTGAGCGCCGGCGACTGGCTGCGTTGCGCCGCGGTGGCCAGCTCGGTGCTCTGGCTGCGCGAGCTGGTCAAGGCGGTCACCCGGACGCGGCATCGGCCCTCGGGGCACGAAGACGCAGGCGGCGCCTCGGCGTACGGGGCGCCGCACGCTAGCGGGCCGTGAGCGCCCGCCCGCTCTACGACGTCGTGCCGGGCCGCGAAGCGGGCGGCGGCGACCTCCTCGGGCGCTTCCTCGACTACGTCGCCGGCAAGGGCCTCCGGCTCTACCCCGCGCAGGAGGAGGCGATCCTCGAGCTGTTCGAGGGCAAGAACGTCATCCTCAACACGCCCACGGGCTCGGGAAAGACGCTGGTCGCGGCCGCCCTGCACGTCGCCTCGCTCGCGGAAGGGCGGCGCTCCGTCTACACGTCCCCGATCAAGGCGCTGGTCAACGAGAAGTGGATGGCGCTCTGCCGCGAGCTGGGGCCGGAGAACGTGGGCCTCTCCACCGGCGACGCCACCGTCAATCGCGAGGCGCCCGTCCTGTGCTGCACCGCCGAGGTGCTGGCCAACATCGCCCTGCGCGAGGGCGCGGACGCCCTCGTGGACGACGTGGTCATGGACGAGTTCCACTGGTACGCCGACCGCGACCGCGGCGTGGCCTGGCAGGTGCCGCTGCTCGCGCTGCCCCGGGCCCGGTTCCTCCTCATGTCGGCCACCCTGGGCGACATGACGTTCTTCCAGGACGCCCTCACCCGCCTCAATGGCCAGCCCACGGCCACCGTCAGGTCCGTGGAGCGGCCGGTGCCCCTGGAGTACGCCTATTCCCAGATCCCGGTGGCGCAGACGCTGGAGAAGCTCGTGGCCGAGGGCAAGGCGCCGGTCTACGTCGTCAGCTTCACGCAGAGGGACGCCGCGGACAGCGCCCAGGACTTCACCAGCCTCAACCTCTGCACCCGCGAGGAGAAGAACGCGGTGGCGGAGGCCATCGCCGGCTTCCGCTTCACGAGCCCGCACGGCCCGGACGTGCGCAAGTGGCTGAAGCAGGCCATCGGCGTGCACCACGCCGGCCTCCTCCCCAAGTACCGCGTGCTGGTCGAGCAGCTCGCCCAGCGCGGGCTGCTCAAGGTCATCTGCGGCACGGACACGCTCGGGGTGGGCATCAACGTGCCCATCCGCACCGTGCTCTTCACGCGTCTGTGCAAGTTCGACGGCCAGAAGACCGCGGTCCTCTCCGCGCGCGACTTCCACCAGATCGCGGGGCGGGCCGGGCGCAAGGGGTTCGACGACGTGGGGTTCGTGGTGGCGCAGGCCCCCGAGCACTTCATCGAGAACCTGAAGCTCGACGAGAAGGCGAAGGAGGGCAGGAGGGTCGTCAAGCGCAAGGCACCCGAGCACAACTTCGCCCACTGGGACCTGCAGACGTTCAAGCGGCTGATCGCCGCTCCGCCCGAGCGCCTCACCTCTCGCTTCGAGGTATCGCACGGCATGCTCCTCAACGTCCTCTCCCGCCGGGGCGACGGCTGCCGCGCCATGCAGGCCCTCGTGCGCGACAGCCACGAGACCGACCGGGCGAAGAAGGCGCACTTCCGCCGGGGCTGGCAGCTCTTCCGGGCCCTGGTGGAGCGCGGCATCGTGGAGATCGTTCCGCGCACGGAGGACGGCTCCCGCGTCCGCGTCGACGTGGAGCTGCAGGAAGACTTCTCGATGAACCAGGCGCTCTCGCTCTTCCTGATCGAGGCCATCCCCCTCCTCGACCCGGACTCGGAGACGCACGCCCTCGACCTGCTCACCCTGGTCGAGAGCATCCTCGAGGACCCGGACCTGATCCTGCGCCGGCAGCTCGACAAGCTCAAGGGCCGGAGGGTCGCGGAGATGAAGGCCGAGGGCCTCGACTACGACCAGCGCATGGAGGAATTGGAGAAGCTCGAGCACCCCAAGCCGTTGCGTGACCTCGTGTACACCGCGTTCAACCACTTCGCAGAGCGCCACCCCTGGGTGGGCGAGGAGAACGTCCGGCCGAAGTCCATCGCGCGCGAGATGTTCGAGGGCTTCCGGTCCTTCTCCGACTACGTGCAGGAGTACGACCTCGAGCGGGCCGAGGGCCTGCTGCTGCGCCACCTCCACGGCGTCTACAAGGTGCTGACCCAGACCGTGCCGGACACGGTCAAGAGCGACACCGTGGTCGAGATGGAGCTGTACCTGCGCGACATGCTCCGCCAGGTGGACTCGAGCCTGCTCGACGAGTGGGAGCGGATGCGCGACCCGGGCTATGTGCCGTTCCCCGCGCCCGGGCCGGACCTGCGGCCGCCGCGTCCGGAAGAGCCCCCCGACGTCACGCGCGACACCAGGGGCTTCACCGCGGCCATCCGCACGCGCGCGTTCGCGTTCCTGCGCGCCTGGTCCATCGGCAGCGACGAGGCCGCGCTCGCCCTGCTCGACTCGGCCACGGACGGCGACGGCGAGCCCTGGACG
>DATKEG010000244.1:0-6266 GCA_035544515.1 Vicinamibacteria bacterium
ACGTCGCGCAGGGAGACGCCGCCGTTGACCGTCTTGAGGGAGAGCCGCACGCCTTCGGGCACCGACAGCCGGTAGCTGACCCACCAGGAGCGGCGCGAGCGGGTGGACGGGCCCTCGGCGCGGATGGTGCCGCCGGTGGTCTCGATCCGCACCTGCGAGGCGAGCGTGCGCGCGTCCTCGTCGGAGTCGCCGCGAGCCGTGACCTTGGCCAGGACGCGGACCTCCGCGCGGCTCCAGCCCGTGACGTCGATGCCGCCGTTGGGGGCGGCGTCCACGGCGATGGTGTCGGGGCTGGCGGAGACCGTGACCTCGCGGACCTCGCAGTGGCTCGGCTTGTCGTTCGAGCCCTCGTCGCGGCACCAGTCGCCTCGCTCGGCGGCCTGCGCGGGAGGGGAGGGGAGGACGGCGAGCGCCAGGCCGAGCGCGAGGACCAGGCCGGAGCGGTGCGGGACCGGGCGTGCAATCATTTGAATCTCCATGGCCGAGGTGCGGCGTTTCAGGCTATGACGCCGGCGGGCGGCTGACGGTTTACCGGACGCGTGGCGGCCGTCACGACTTTTTTCAGGCCGGCGGGCGCCGGCGGGGCGGCCGCCGTCGTATCCTGCGCCGTGCACCTGATCCCGCGCGGCACCCTGCGTCGAGTCGGAGCGCCCCTCGCCGTCTTCGCCGTCCTGGCCACCGCCGCGGCCGCCCAGGAGTGGCCGCAGTGGCGGGGACCGGGCCGGGACGGGCTCGTGCCCGGAAAGGTCGCGCTGGCCTGGCCGCGCGCGCTGACACCGGCGTGGAAGGTGCCGATCGGCATCGGCTACTCCTCACCCGTCGTTTCCGGGCCGCGCGTCTTCACCTTCGCCCGAGAGGGCGAGAACGAGGTCGCGGCGAGCCTCGACCTGGCCACGGGCCAGGCGGTCTGGCGCGAGTCCTACCCGGCGCCCTACACCGTGAACTCGGCCGCCGCGGGGCACGGCAAGGGGCCGAAGTCCACACCGGTGGTCCACGGCGGCCGCCTCTACACGCTGGGCATCGGCGGGATCCTGTCCGCCTTGGACGCGGCCACCGGGCGTCTCCTCTGGCGCAAGGACTTCAGGGGCCAGTACCGCGACAACGCCCCCATCTACGGCACGGCGATGTCGCCGGTGGTCGCCGATGGCCTGCTCGTCGCGCACGTCGGCGGCGCGAACGACGGCGCCCTCACCGCGTTCGGCGCGGAGAGGGGCGACGTCCGCTGGGCCTGGAAGGGCGACGGGCCCGCCTACGCCTCGCCCGTGGTGGCGGACGTCGGCGGCGTGCGCCAGGTCGTCACGCAGACCCAGAAGCAGCTCGTCGGGTTGTCGCTGAGCAAGGGCGAGCTGCTCTGGTCCCTGCCCTTCACCACGCCGTACGAGCAGAACGCGGTCACGCCGGTCGTGAGCGGCGACGTCGTCGTCTACTCCGGCCTCGGCCAGGGGCTGCGGGCCGCGCGGATCGCGCGCACGGGCGGCACGTGGGCCGCGGAGCCCGTCTGGCACAACGACGAGGTCTCGCTCTACATGAGCTCGCCCGTGCTCGACGGCGGGCGGCTCTTCGGCTTCTCGCACAAGAACAAGGGCCAGTTCTTCGCCGTGGACGCGGCCACCGGCAAGACGCTGTGGGTGAGCGAGGGCCGGCAGGGCGAAAACGCCGCCGTGCTCGCCGCGCGCGCCGCGCTGCTGCTGCTCACGAACGACGGCGAGCTGATCGTGGCGAAGAAGGACGCCAGGGCGTTCGCGCCCATCGCCACCTACACCGTGGCGGACAGCGCGACCTGGGCCCACCCGGCGCTCGTCGGGACGACACTGTTGGTGAAGGACCACGAGACGCTGGCGCAATGGCGCATCGAATAGGAGAGACGCCATGAGGCAGGCAATCGGTGCGGCGACGCTCCTGGCCCTGGCCGCCACGGCGCCGGGACCCGTGGCCGGCTGGTCGCAGTGGGGCGGTCCCACCCGCGACTTCAAGGCGCCGTCCACCGGTCTGGCCGCGGCGTGGCCCGACGGCGGCCCGCGGGAGCTGTGGAGCCGGCCGCTCGGCGACGGGTACTCCGCGATCGTGACCGACGGCGGGACGCTCTTCACGATGTACCGGCCGATGAAGGGCTTCCTCTCCAGCATGGTCGGCAAGGTCACCGGCGCCACCGGCGATCCCGAGATCGTGATCGCCCTCGACGCCGCGACGGGGAAGACGCTGTGGGAGCACACCTACGACGCGCCGATCCTGCCCGGCATGGGCATGGAGTACGGGCCGGGCCCGCACTCGACGCCGCTGGTGGCGGGCGACCTCGTCTTCGCGCCGGGCGTCACCGGGAAGCTGCACGCGCTCGACAAGAAGACCGGGCGCGTCGTCTGGGCGCACGACCTCTGGGCGGGGATGGGCGGCAAGAAGCTGGGCCGCGGCTACTCGTGCAGCCCCATCGCTTACGGCGCCAACGTCATCCTGACCGTGGGCGGCGCGGGGCAGGCGGTGGTGGCGTTCGACCAGAAGACGGGCCGCGTGGCCTGGAAGAACGGCGGCTTCGACCCGGGCCCGTCCTCGCCGCTCCTGATCGACGTGGACGGCCAGACCCAGCTCGTCGTCTTCCACGCGGACGGCATCGCCGGCCTGGACCCGGCCAACGGCGCCACGTACTGGAACCACCCGCACAAGACCGACTACGGCCTGAACATCAGCATGCCGGTCTGGGGCGAGGGCAACCTGCTCTTCATGTCCTCGGCCTACAGCGGCGGCAGCCGCGTGCTCGAGCTGAAGCAGGCGGCGGGGAAGACCGCGGTCCGGGAGCTGTGGTTCAGCCGGCGCCTGCGCCTGCACATCGGCAACGCGATCCGGCTGGGCGACCTCGTCTTTGGCGCCAGCGGCGACTTCGGGCCGGCCATCTTCACCGCGGTGAACGTGCGGACGGGCGAGGCGGCCTGGCAGGAGCGCGGCCTCTCTCGCGCGTCGTCCATCTACGCGGACGGCAAGCTCGTCCTGCTCGACGAGGACGGGGTGCTGGCCCTCGCGCGCCCCGACGCGAAGGGCCTGAACCTCCAGTCGAAGGCCGAGGTCCTGACCAACCGCTCCTGGTCGGTCCCGACGCTCGTGGGCACGAAGCTGTACCTGCGGGACCGCGTGAACATCAAGGCGCTGGAACTCGGCTGAGGAGGCCCGGATGGGATGGCTGGCGTTCGTGCTGGGCGCGGTGCTGTCGTGGGGACTCTACGGCGTGGTGCTGCACCGCGGGCAGGTGGCGCTGGGCAACCCGCTGCGGGCGCTCCTGTGCGTGGGCGTCGCGTACTTCCTGATCGGCGTGCTGGTCCCGCTCTTCGCCCTGATGCAGCAGGGGCAGCTCAAGGGCTTCGCGCCCCACGCCACCGCCCTCGCCACCGCCGCCGGCGCGCTGGGCGCGCTCGGGGCCGTCTGCATCATCTACGCGTTCCGCGCCGGCGCGAGCCCCGTCTACGTCATGCCGCTCGTCTTCGGCGGCGCCCCGCTCGTGAACGTGCTCGTCTCGCTGGCCGTGCACCCCCCGAAGGCGGCGCCCAACCCGATGCTCTACGTCGGCTTCGTGCTCGCGGCCGTGGGCGCGGGGCTGGTGCTGTACTACAAGCCGCAGTCGTGACCCCGCGCCCGCCTGCCGCGGGTGGTCCTCCGGACGGGTTCCGGGCCGGCTAGCTGACGGGCGCGCAGTGAAATAGCCGTTTCCCGTGCTATAGTCCGCCACCTCAGGGACACACAAACGGCCATGGCGTCGGTTCGAGAGCCCGTCGCCCTGTCTCTGGCGGCCCTGTTGTGGGCCGCCCCGTTCGGCTCCGCCTGTCGAGCCCCGGAGGTGAGGACGCCACCGACTCCCACGCCGCGCCCCACGCCGACGCCAGCGCCCGAGGCGCCGACGGCGAGCGCTCCACCCCCCGCCGCGGTCCCCAGCGCGTCGCCGACCTTCGCCGTGTACGCGCTTTCGCGCGGCAAGGGCGTGCCCCGGGAGGCCCGCGAGGCGCTCGGGAAGGTGCGCGCGCTCGTCGAAGCGGACCGCGCCCGGGGCGTGAGCGTCAGGCTCGAGAGCGCCCGCATCGGCCTCGAAGGCGAGACCCGGTTGTGCGCCGAATACGAGGACGCCGCGGCCGCCGCCCGGGCCTACGCGCGCGCCTCGGCCCTGGTCGAGGGCGTGGACCTCGTCAACCTCGTGGCCGGGCCGTGCGCGAGCGGCCCGCCACCGCCACCCGGAAAGCAGGAACAGGAGGAGAAGCCATGACATGCCACCGCAGGCGCATCGGCGCGAGCATCGCCGGCGCCGTGCTCGTCGTCGCCTCCGTCGGTTGCACGCCCGCCGAGGCCCCCGCACCCAGTCCCGCGGCCACCGCCCTTCCCACCACCCCTCCCACGGCCGCGGTGGAGAAGGTCGAGGCCACCCCGGAGAACGTCGAGAAGGCCGAGGCGGCGCTGCAGAGGGCGGCGGAGCGCGACCGGCGCGCGCGCGCGTGCCTGAGCTTCGAGGACTTCCAGGCGACGGTGTACAAGGAGCCGTTCGAGGGCGGGAAATACATCGTCAACGGCGACACGCCCATCCTCGACGAGAAGCAGTTGCGCGAGTTCTACGACCAGAACGTCAAGCCGGTGCAGCAGGCCAGGCTCATCATCCACCAGGTGAGCGGCATGGACGCGAAGTGGAGCCAGCAGCAGAAGGCCCGGCTCAGCTACTGCGTGAGCCGGAGCTTCGGCCCGCGCTACGACCGGGTGGTCCGGGACATGGAGGACGCGACCCGCGAGTGGGAGAAGGCCGCCGCCGTGGACTTCGTCCACGACGCCGCGCAGGACGACAACTGCACCGCCGCCAACGACGCGGTCGTGTTCGACGTCCGCCCCGTCAACGTGGACGGGGAGTACCTCGCCCGCGCCTTCTTCCCCAACGAGCCGCGCGCCGCGCGCAACGTGCTCATCGAGGACAGCACGTTCGCCCTGCCCTCGGACGGCACCCTCCAGCCCCTCGGCGTGCTGCGGCACGAGCTCGGCCACGCCATCGGCTTCCGGCACGAGCACACGCGTCCGGACTCGGGCGCCTGCTTCGAGGACCGCGACTGGCGGCCGCTCACCAGCTACGACGCGTTCTCGGTCATGCACTACCCGCAGTGCAACGGCCAGGGCGACTGGAGCCTCGTCCTCACGGACAAGGACCGGAACGGGTCCGCCTGCGTGTACGGCGCCGCCTCCGGCTTCACGATCGACCCCACGCTCGTGGACGCGGCCGACTGCGCCGGGGATCCGCCGGTCAGCCCTTCACCCGGCCAGGAGCAGACGCAGTCGTTCAACGGCCAGTCGGTGGCCCGGGACGCGAGGAAGACCCACGGGCCCTTCGCGGTGTCCGCGGGCACGTTGTTCGAGGCCACCATGGGAGGCGCGAGCGCCACGGGCGACCCGGACCTCTACGTGCGGTTCGGTTCCCCGCCCTCGGTCAACCCCCGGCGCTGGGACTGCCGCCCCTACCTGATCGGTCCGGCCGAGACCTGCTCGCTCACGGTGCCGCCGGGCGTCAGCCAGGCCCATGTGATGGTGCACGGCTTCACGGCCGGTACCTACGACCTGCAGGTCAGGCACACGCCTTGACGGCGATCTCGCCGAACCTGCCCTGAACGGCCTACGCGAGCCGCGTCCGGGCCTCCCGGCGGGAGACGGAGGCGTCGGACGCCCCGACCGAGCCAACCACCGAGCGGCGCTGTCCGCCGAGCTGGACGAGGCTCATCAGCAAGGTGTACCACGCCGACCCGCTCGTCTGCCGCCAGTGCGGGGGGAAGCTGAAGGTCGTCGCGCATGTCAGCGACGAGATCACGGTGAAGCGCATCCTCACCGCCCTGGGCCTGAGCCCGCCGGAGGATGAGAAGCCGCCACCGCGGAACAGCGGTGGCACGTCCAGTCCGAAGACATCCTCGAGGTCGACGACGAACCTTTGAACACATCCGATCGGCCAACCGTCGGCGGCGAATTCCGAGTAGCCGACGATCCAGTGCCCGATGATACTGTCTATTCGAACGGACGCAAGACGGGGAACTGCTACTCTACAAGCATCTAGTACAAATATGATCGACGTCAGCCCAAGACCGCATGTGAGGCGCATTCTCGTCGGCGCCGCTGGCGTCCTCGGAATTGGCACCATCGGTGCCCTCGACTATGTCAGCGGCACTGAATTGCGTGTCTATCCGTTCTACTGGGGCCCGGTCGCGTTGCTGGCGTGGCATTTCGGTCGTCGGGGCGCACTTGGCGCCGCCGTCCTCGCCGCAGGCTCT
>DATKEG010000245.1:0-15451 GCA_035544515.1 Vicinamibacteria bacterium
GCGCTCCACCAGGCAGTCCGTGGTCACGAGGGTGAGGGAACCCGTCTCCACCGCCGCCGCGTCGTCCCCCACCCCGACCACCACGCCGGCGCCGCGGGGGATGCGTGCGCGGAGATGGCGCAGCAACGCGCGCTCGCCCACCGCCGAGATCGGCGTGTCCGGCGTCGCGCCCGCTAGGGATGCCGGCAAGGTGCTAGTCGAGAGTCTGGCCCGCACAGCGGAGCGCTTTCCCTTCGCGGGCGCGGCGGTTCATCCGCCGCGTCGCGATCAGCGACGGGAAGGCGCGCAGCAGAGCGGGCCACATTCCGGAATGATGAAAGGCCCCCCGCCTTTGCCGTGTGGACGGTGACCTGAACCTGGTCACAAGGTGGGGACCCTGCGCACCGCTTCAGGCTTCCTCGACGCGGAGGCATGCACACCGCGATGCGACTGCCGGGACCCCGGATTAAGGACGTTGGTTCGAGGCTTCCTTTTCCATCACGAACAACACAGGGGACCGTCGGTGATGATAACCGGGGTCGCGGGGGCTGACAAGCGAGGACGATCTACTCGCCCAGCGCGGCCGAGAGCTCCTTGGCCAGCCGGTTCGCCTTCAGTCGCGCGCTGCTCCCGGCCTTGCCCAACGCCTCCTTCTGCCGGAAGCACTCGTCCGCGATGTTCAGGGCGGCCAGGACGGCTACGCGCACGGAGTCCACCGCCCCGGTTCCCCGGCTGACCTCGCGCATCTTCTCGTCCACGTACGCGGCCAGCTTCTCGACGTAACCCGTGTCGGCGCCCGCGCGCACGGTGTAGGTGAGGCCGAAGATCTCGACGTGGACGAGGTTGGGCGGGTCGGCCATGCGGCCGATTATACCGACTCCAGCCCATCCAGGACGTCCAGCAGGTCGGCGACGTGCTTCTTGATCTGCTCGCGCTCCTCCTGCAGCTGCTTGACCTCCTGGGCCAGGGCGTCGAGGCGACGCGCGTCGGCGGGCAAGCCCGCCGCCTTCGCGGGAGCTCCCTTGCCGGCCTCCTCCAGCCGGTGCCGCAGGTCCTTCCGTTCGCGCTCGAGGGCCCCGTTCTCCTCGCGCAGCCGCTTCACGGTCTCGGCCGCCTTGCGCACCTTCTCTTCGAGCAGCTCGAACCCGTCGTCCATGCCGGTCCTCACTCTCCGCGGATCTCGGCGCCCGCGGCGCGCAGGTCGCCCACCACCCGGTCCAAGGCCCCCTGTACCTCCTCGCCCGTGAGCGTGCGCTCCGGGTCCTGGAACGCCAGGGCGAGGGTCACGCCGACCCGCCCCGCCGGCACCGGCGGGCCTTCGTAGAGGTCCACCACCCGCAGGGAGCGCAGGTGCTCTCCCGCGGCCGACCTCACCCGCGCCTCCAGCGCGGCGACCGTGAGCGATCGGTCGCAGACGACGGACAGGTCCCGGAGCACGGCCGGGGCCTTGGCCAGGGGACGGTAGCGGGGCGGCGCGGACGGGGCCTCCAGAAAGGGGTCGAGCGGCAGCTCGGCGACGTAGACCTCGCCGCGCAGGTCCCAGGCGCGCAGCACGTCCGGGTGCAGCGCGCCGAGCCAGCCGGAAAGCGTGCCGCCGTCCGCGACGCGCGCGGCCTTGCCCGGATGCAGGAGCGCCGGCAGGCCGTCCGTGGCCAGCGTGAACGCGCCCGGGCCCAGGCGCTCCGCGACGAGCTCGACGAGCGCCTTGACGTCGAAGAAGTCGACCACGCGCCCGCGCGCCGACCAGTGCCCGGCGCCGAGCTCGCCGGCGAGCAGGAGGCCGAGCCGCGGCTCCTCCCCCGGCGCGCCCTCCCGGGGCGAGAAGACGCGGCCGGTCTCGAAGACGGCGACGTCGCGACGGCCCTGTCGCAGGTTCGTGCGCAGGGTGGAGAGCAGCCCCGGGACCACGAGCGAGCTGCGCAGCACGCCCTGCTCCTCGGAGAGCGGGTTCTCGACGGCGACCCGCGGTGGGCTGCCCGCGGCCAGCGCGTCGGAGACGAACGCGTGCGTGACGACCTCGGTCAGGCCCGCGCCGACCAGCAGGTCGCGCAGGCGCCGCTCCCGCACCTGCCGCGGGCGCAGGCCCTCGGCCCCCCGGGCGGGAGGGACCGTCGGCGGGATGTTGCCGAGCCCGTGATGGCGTCCCACCTCCTCCACGAGGTCGATCTCGCGCGACACGTCGCCGCGCCAGGAAGGGACGGTGAAGGACGTGGCCTCTCCGGATTCCGCCCCGGGCCGGAAGCCGAGGCCGGTCAAGATGGCGCGGGCGCGGTCCCTCGGCACCGTGGTGCCGAGCACGGCGTCGGTGCGGGACGGCCGCAGCGCGATCTGCCGGAGCGCCGGCGGCGCGGCCAGGCGGTCGATCAGGCCGGGGCGCGCGGTGCCCGCGCCGATCCGGCCCAGCAGGTGCGCGATGCGCGCGGTCGCGGCGGCGGTCCCCTCGGGATCGGCGCCGCGCTCGAACCGGTGCGACGCCTCGGTGTGCATGCCCAGGGCCTTCGCGCCGCGGCGGATGGAGAGCGGGTCCCAATACGCCGCCTCGAGCGCGACCGTACGCGTGGCCTCCGAGACCTCGCTCGCGGCGCCGCCCATGACCCCGGCCAGGGCCAGGGCGCCCTCCGGAGAGGCGACGACACCGTGGCGTGAAGTGAGGACACGTTCGGCGCCGTCGAGCGTGGTCAGCCGCTCTCCTTCGCGCGCCCAGCGCGCGACCAGCTTCCCCCCGGGGATGCGCGCGAGGTCGAAGGCGTGGGACGGCTGGCCCATCTCCATCATCACGTAGTTCGTCACGTCCACCACGTTGTTGATCGGCCGCACGCCCACGAGCTCCAGACGGTCGCGCAGCCAGGCCGGCGAAGGCCCCAGCCGCACGTCGAGCACGCGCGCGCAGAACCGCGGGCAGAGGTCGGGGGCCTCGATCTCCACCTCGAGCGCCTGCCGCGCGGGCGTTCCCGCCTCCGCGAAGGTGAGGTCGAGGGAACGCAGGGGCAAGGCGTAGATCACGGACGCCTCGCGCGCCACGCCGTGGACGTTCATGCAGTCGACGCGGTTGGTCGTGACGTCGAGGTCCAGGACGGCGTCCGCGCCGTGCCTCTCGATTCCCTCGAGGGCCAGGCCCACGAGCGTCAGGTCCTCGCCCAGGCGTGCCGCCTCCACGGGGACGTCCACGAACTCCTTGAGCCAGGAGAGCGGGATCTTCACGAGGGGAACTGCTCCAGCAGGCGCAGGTCGTTCGCGTAGAAGAGGCGGATGTCGCCGATGCCGTGGCGCATCATGGCCACGCGGTCGATGCCGAGGCCGAAGGCGAAGCCGGTCACCTGCTCCGGATCGTAGGCGACCCGGCCCAGCCGCCGGTTGACCGCCTCGAACACCGCCGGGTGCACCATCCCCGAGCCCATGATCTCCAGCCAGCCCGTCCCCTTGCAGACGCGGCACCCCCGGCCCGAGCACACGATGCAGCCGAGGTCCACCTCGATCGACGGCTCCGTGTAGGGGAAATACGAGGGGCGGAAGCGCACGGGGTACTGCGGGCCGAACAGGGCGTGCAGGAACGCCTGCACCGTGCCCTTGAGGTCACCGACGCTGATGCCGGGGCCCACCACCAGCGCCTCCACCTGGTGGAACATCGGCGAGTGCGTGAGGTCGTCGTCGCGGCGGAAGACCTTGCCCGGGCAGATGATCCGCACGTGGGGCGGGTGCGGGTTCGAGAGCATGTAGCGGACCTGGGCCGGGGAGGTGTGCGTGCGCAGCACCAGGCCCGGCGGATCCTTCAGGTAGAAGGTCGCCTGCATGTCGCGCGCCGGATGGTCGGGCGGCATGTTGAGCGCTTCGAAGCAGTGGTAGTCGTCGTCCACTTCGGGACCGTCGTAGACCTCGTAACCCATGGAGACGAAGATGTCCTCGAGGTCCTCGCGGGTGCTGGTCAGCGGATGGCGGCGCCCCCGCGCCGGCAGCCGGCCGGGCAGGGTGACGTCCACTCTCTGCTCGCGCAGCCGCTCGGCGCGCAGGCGATCCTCCGCCTCCCCGCGGGCCGCTTCGTGGCGCGATTCGAGCTCGTCGCGTAGCGCGTTGAGCTCCTGCCCGGCCTCGCGCCGCTCCTCCGGCGGCAGCCGGCCGAGCGACTTCATCAGCTCGCCAACCGCGCCCGACTTGCGGCCCAGGAACCGGTCGTGGACGGCCTGCAGGGTGGACACGTCCCCGGCCGCGACGAGCGCCGTCTCGAACTCGGCGCGGATCGCGCGGACCCGGTCCCGGAGCGTGTCGCCCTCGCCGGCCATCGTCCGGCCGCGCCCGCCTAGGCGGTGGCGCCGGCGGGCGGCGCGGCCGGGGGCGGGGCCGCCACGGCCGCGGCCCGCGCCGACTCGACCAGCGCCTTGAAGCCGGCGGGATCGCCGACCGCGATGTCGGCCAGCGACTTGCGGTCGAGGCCCACGCCCGCCCGCTTCAGGCCGGCGATGAGCTGGCTGTAGGACATGTCGTGCGCGCGCGCGGCGGCGTTGATGCGGATGATCCACAGCCGCCGGAAGTCCCGCTTCTTGCGCCGCCGGCCCACGTAGGCGAAGTTGCCCGCGCGGTCGACCGCCTCCTTGGCCGCGCGGTAGAGCTTGCTCTTGTTGAGGAAGTATCCCTTGGCCAGCCCCAGGAGCTTCTTGCGCTTGCCCCGGCGCTTGTTGCCACGCTTGACTCTCGGCATGTCGGCTTCTTTCGATGGCGCGGCCCGCTGGCCGGCCCGTCGCGCTTCCAGGCGGCGACGCGGCCCGGGGCGTGCGACGACGCCCCCGAGAAACGACTAGTCTAACCCAGCAGCATCCGCCGGACGTTGGCCGCGTCCGCGTCCGACACCAGCGTGCTCTTGCGCAGCCGGCGCTTGCGGCCCTTCGCCTTCTTGGTCAGGATGTGCCGCTTCATGGCCTGGCCGCGCTTGATCTTGCCGGTCGCGGTCAGCTTGAACCGTTTGCGCGCGCCGCGCTTGCTCTTCAGCTTCAGCTTCGCTTTTGGCTTCCTCATTCCTCTTCCTTGCCGGGGGCCACCGGCTCCGCCTTGCGGGCGCGCGGCTTCTTCTCCACCCCGCCCTCCTTCTTCTTCCTGGCCTTCTGGCGCGTGGCCGCGGCCTCCTTCTTGGGGACTTCCTTCCTGGGCGAGAGGATCTGCACCATGGTCATGCCCTCCTGGCGCGGGGGCACCTCGATGTTGGCGGCCTCGGTCAGCTCGGAGGCCAGTCGGTTCAGGATGCGGCGTCCGATCTCGCTGTGCACCATCTCGCGGCCGCGGAAGATGACCGTCGACTTCACCTTGTTGCCGTCGTTGAGGAACCGCTCCACGTTGCGCTTCTTGAACTGGAAGTCGTGTTCGTCGATCTTGGGCCGGAACTTCACTTCCTTGACCTGGATGTGCTTCTGGTGCTTTCGCGCCTCGGACTCGCGCTTGGCCTGCTGGTAGAAGAACTTCCCCGAGTTCATGATGCGGCACACGGGCGGCGTGGCCGTGGCCGCGATCTCCACCAGGTCCAGTCCCTTCTCCTCGGCGATCATCAGGGCCTGCGCCGGGGGCATGATGCCGAGCTGCGTGCCGTCTTCGTCGATGACGCGGACCTCGCGCGCGCGGATCCGATCGTTGATGCGGACCGACCTCTGATCTATGAGACACCTCCCGCCGGCGGCGGAGCCGGGGCTTCTTCGAGAATGGCGCGTTCGGCGGCGAGGCGGGCGACGTGCGCCGCCAGCTCGTCCACGCGCCGGGGACCCAGGTCGCCCTGCTGGCGGTGGCGCACGGACACGTTGCCCGCCTCCACCTCCTTGTCCCCCACCACCAGCATGTAGGGGACCTTCTGCACCTGGGCTTCGCGGATCTTGTAGCCCATCTTCTCGCTGCGGTCGTCCACGTTCACGCGCACCTTGGCCGCGCGCAGACAATCGGCCACGCGGTGCCCGTACTCCTGGTGGCGTTCGGCCACGGGGATCACCACCGCCTGCACGGGCGCCAGCCAGAGCGGGAAGGCACCCGCGTAATGCTCGATGAGCACGCCGAAGAAGCGCTCCAGGCTGCCCAGGAGCGCGCGGTGGACCATGACCGGCTGGTGCGCCTTGCCGTCCTCGGCGATGTATTCCAGGGCGAAGCGGTTCGGGTTGTGGAAGTCCACCTGGATGGTGGAGCACTGCCACGCGCGGTCGAGGGCATCCTTGATCTTGATGTCGATCTTCGGCCCGTAGAAGACGCCTTCGCCCGGGTCCACCTGGTACGGCAGCTCCCGCGCCTCCAGGGCCTTGCGCAGGGCCGTGGTCGCCACGCTCCACTGTTCGTCGGTCCCGCTGGCCTTGTCCGGCTTCGTCGAGAGGTAGATGTCGTACCGGTCGAAGCCGAAGGTCCTCAGCACGTTGGTCACGAAGTCCAGCACGCGGGTGACCTCCGCGTCGAGCTGGCCGGGCGTGCAGAAGATGTGCGCGTCGTCCTGGGTGAACCCGCGCACGCGCATCAGGCCGTGGAGCACGCCCGACCGCTCGAACCGGTACACGGTGCCGAGCTCCGCGAAGCGCAGCGGCAGCTCGCGGTAGCTGCGCAGGCCCGACTTGTAGATCGTGATGTGGAACGGGCAGTTCATGGGCTTGAGCTGGTACTCCACGTCCTCGATCTCGATCGGCGAGTACATGTTGGCGCGGTAGTACTCGGTGTGCCCGCTCGTCTTCCAGAGGTCGAGCTTGGCGATGTGGGGGCTGTAGACGAGGTCGTAGCCGCCCGCGAGGTGCTCGTCGCGCCAGTAGTCCTCGACCTGCTTGCGGATGAAGCCGCCCTTGGGGTGCCAGAGGATGAGCCCCGCGCCCGTCTCGTCCGCGATGGAGAAGAGGTCGAGCTCGCGGCCGAGCTTGCGATGGTCGCGCCGCTTCGCCTCCTCCAGGCGGTGGAGGTGCCGCTCCAGCTCTTCCCGGGTGAAGAACGCGTACCCGTAGATGCGCTGCATCGACGGGTTGCCCTCCTTGCCCTTCCAGTAGGCCGCGGCCGGCTCCGGCTTGAGCTTGAAGGCCTGGATCTTGCCGGTGGACTCGAGGTGGGGGCCGAGGCAGAAGTCGATGAACTCGCCCATGGTGTAGCACTGCACGGGGTCGCCCGACTTCTCGCGGATCAGCTCGACCTTGAGGTGCTGGCCGCGCTTCGTGAACAGGTCCACCGCCTCCGGCTTGGGCAGGAGCTTCCTCTCGATGCGCCGGTTCTGCTTGACGATGTGGGCCATCTTCTTCTCGATGGCCGCCAGGTCGTCGGGCGTGAACGGCCTGGTCACCAGGAAGTCGTAGAAGAACCCGTCGTCGGTGGGCGGACCGATGCCGTATTGCGCCTCGGGGAACAGCTCGGTGACCGCCGCGGCCAGCAGGTGCGCGGACGAGTGCCTGTAGATCTCGAGGGGTGAATCGGCCGGCTTGGTCTCGCCTGAAGGGCCGCTGCTGTCGGGAGGTTCCGGCGGGGTCGGAGACGACGACATCTAGTAGGAGTTCAGCATCGCGGAACAGTTCACCTTTGCCCGGGTCGCCGTCGTCGTGGTAGGCGCGGGTGGAATTGAACCACCGACCTCTTCCGTGTCAAGGAAGCGCTCTACCACTGAGCCACGCGCCTGGGGGACAAGGAACGAATGTTAGCGGACGCGACCGATGAGTGTCAACGCCGCCCGCCCGTGACCCGTGACCCGCCGGACGGCCCCCAACGGATGAAACGCAGAGAGCGCAGAGATCCGCAGAGAGCGCGGAGAAAGGAGGAAAAACGATTCCCTCCCTGATCCTCTGCGGTCTCTGCGTCCCTCTGCGTTCTCTGCGTTGGTTCCGTTGAGCCCGTCGTCAGAGGATCTTCTTGCCCAGCAGGGAGGCCAGGAGGCCCACGCCGAGCTTGGCCGTGCGGTTGCGGTGGTCGAGGACGGGGTTGACCTCCACGAACTCGGCCGACAGGACCTGCTCCGTGTCCGCCAGCATCTCCATGGCCAGGTGCGCCTCGCGGTAGGACATGCCGCCCGGCGAGGGCGTGCCGACACCGGGGGCGTGCTCGGGGTCGACGCCGTCGAGGTCGAAGCTGACGTGGATCCCCGCCGTGCCGCTGGTCGCCCGCTTGATGGCCTCCTCCATGACCGCGCGCATCCCCCGTTCGTCGATGTCGCGCATGGTGAAGGCCCCGATGCCCGACTGCCGGATCGTCTCGCGCTCGGCCGGGTCCACGTCGCGCAGGCCGACCACCGCCGCCCGCGCGCCCTCCACCATGGGCGCCGTCCCGCCCAGGCCGACCAGGCTCGGCTCGCCGAAGCCCAGGGCGACCGCGAGCGGCATGCCGTGGATGTTGCCGCTGGGCGAGGTCTCGGGCGTGTTCATGTCGCCGTGGGCGTCGAACCAGATGAGCCCGATCTTCCGCTGCCGGTCGCGGTGGAACCTGGAGACGCCCGCGATCGTGCCCATGGCGATCGAGTGGTCGCCGCCGAGCACCAGGGGGAGCCGGCCGGCGCCGAGCAGCTCCACCACGCGGTCGCGCAGCCGCTCGCAGGTGTCGCGGATCTCGCGCAGGTACTTGCGCCGGGGATCGCCCGGCTCCTGCGTCTCCTGGATCGAGACCGGCACGTCGCCCGCGTCCCGCACGTCGTAGCCGAGCTCGCGCAGCGCGTCGTGGAGATGCGCCTGCCGGAACGCGGACGGCCCCATGTCGACGCCGCGCCGGCCCGCCCCGAGGTCCAGGGGAACGCCGATCACGCTGATCCCGCGCACGCCCATGCACCGATGCTAGGTTTCGTCTCGCGTTCTGGCAAACGGGCCGGTCCGGCGGTTGACCTCTCCCTCCGGGGTTCCCATAATCCTCCGCAGCCATGGGCACGCCCCCGCCGCGAAGAGCGAGCGACGCCACCGCCGCCGCGGGCGAAACGACGACCGACCTCCTGGCCCTGCTCGTCGCGCACGGCGTGCTCACGCCGGAGCAGGTGGACCGCGTGCGCCGGACCGCGCGCCTCAACTCCGTCACCGCCGAGCAGTCGGTCCTCCAGCTCGGCTTCGCCAACGACATCCAGATCGCGCAGGCGCTGGCCGCCGAGAGCGGGCTCCCCTACGTCAAGATCAACCCGCTCGACCTCGACCTCGACGTGGTGACCAAGGGCATCGCGGGCCCGTTCGCGCGCAAACACGGCCTGGTCGCCATCTCCAAGACCGCCGACACCATCACGGTGGCCGTGCACGACCCGTTCGCGCCCTTCCCCGCCGACGACATCAAGCGCGTCACCGGGCTCGAGGTCGCGCGCGTGGTGGCCACGCGCGGCGACGTGGAGGCCATCAACAAGGGCTTCTACGACCTGCACACCAGCCTGAAGACGGCCGAGAAGCAGCTCACGGCCAGCCGCCTGTCCGGAATGGACCTCGCCAACCAGGAGTTCCTCTCCGGGGAGACGAAGGAGCTCGACCCCGCGGCCGCCCCCGTGGTCAAGGCCCTCGACCACATCCTGGGCTACGCCTTCGAGCAGCGCGCCTCCGACATCCACTTCGAGCCCAAGCGCGAGCTGACGCTGGTACGCCTGCGCATCGACGGCATCCTGCACGACGTGCACCTCATTCCCAAGATCGTCTACCAGGCGGTCATCTCCCGCATCAAGCTCCTGTCCGGGCTCAACCTGGCGGAGAAGCGCCGGCCGCAGGACGGGCGCATCAAACGCGAGCAGGGGGGCCGCGAGATCGAGCTGCGCGTGTCCACCATGCCCACCGCGTTCGGCGAGAAGGCCGTGCTGCGCATCTTCGACCCGGACGTGCTGCTCAAGGGCCTCGACCAGCTCGGCCTGCCCACGCGCGACCTGCCGCGGATCTACGACTTCATCTCCCGTCCCAACGGCATCATCCTGGTCACCGGTCCCACCGGCAGCGGCAAGACCACCACGCTCTACTCCGTGCTCAAGCACCTCTCCAAGCCGGAGGTGAACATCGTCACCATCGAGGACCCGATCGAGATGGTCTTCGAGGACTTCAACCAGGTGGCGGTGCGGCCGCAGATCGACGTCACGTTCGCCAGCGCGCTGCGCACCGTGCTCCGGCAGGACCCCGACATCATCATGGTGGGCGAGATCCGCGATACGGAGACGGCGGAGCACGCGGTGCAGGCCGCCCGCACCGGCCACCTGGTGCTCTCCACGCTGCACACCAACGACTCCGCCTCCTCCATCACGCGGCTGCTCGACCTGGGCATCCCCCACTTCCTCATCACCTCCACCCTCATCGGCGTGCTGGCCCAGCGCCTGGTGCGCGAGATCTGCGACCATTGCGTGGAAGAATACGTGCCCACCGCGGAAGAGGCCGCCCTCCTCCGGATGCCGCTCGAGAAGCTGCAGCAGTACCGCTTCAAGCGCGGGCGGGGCTGCCTGCACTGCCGCACCACCGGTTACAGCGGGCGCGTGGGCGTGTACGAGGTGCTGCCCATCACGGACAAGGTTCGCGCGCTGGTGACCGCGCAGAGCGGCTCGCCCGACATCTTCAAGGCGGCGCGCGAGGAGGGCATGCGCACGCTGCGCGAGGCCGCGGTGGAGAAGGTGTTCCGCGGGATCACCACCACCACCGAGATGGCGCGGGTCACGGGCAAGTGAGCGGGACCCCCCGAGTCCGCCCATGAACCGCCCGCCCAACGGCGACGCGCGCGACGCCGTCCGCGACAAGGTCGTCCTGATCACGGGCAGCGGCCGCGGCCTGGGCGCCCACCTCGCGCGCGCGGCGGCCGAGAGCCGGGCGCGCGTGGTCATCAACTGCCGGGCCGAGGCGCGCCGGGCCGAGGCGCTGGGCGAGGACATCCAGAAGCGCGGAGGCCACGCCCTGGTCTGTCGCGCGGACGTCACGGACTACGGCGAGGCGCAGGGGCTGGTCGAGGAGACCGTGCGCGCCTTTGGCCGCGTCGACGTGCTCGTCAACACGGTGGGCTCCTTCGCCTGGAAGCCGGTGGCGGAGACCGAGCCGGCGGAATGGCGGGCCATGCTCGCCTCCAACCTCGACTCCGTGTACCACATGTCGCGCCTCGTGCTGCCGCACATGCGCAAGCACCACTGGGGCCGCATCGTGAACCTCGGGTCGGTGGGCGCCGAGCGGACCTTCGGCCAGGCCAAGGTCGCGGCGTACTCCGCGGCGAAGTCGGCGGTGGTCGCCTTCTCGAAGGCGCTGGCCCTGGAGGAAGCGCGCTGCGGCATCACGGTGAACGTGGTGAGCCCGGGCGTCCTGGCCGACGGCGACGAGAGCGCCCACGCGATCGACCAGTCGGCCGACCGCATCCCCGTCGGCCGCCCCGGCTCGCCCGAAGACGTGGTGCGCGCGGTGCTGTTCTTCGCCTCCCCCGCCGCCGACTTCGTGACCGGCCAGGTGCTCGACGTCGCCGGCGGCTGGCGCCTCTAGATGACGTCGACCGGACACGTCCAGACCGGGTCCTCCGTGTACCGGGCCACCTGCCGGCCTCCCGCGTTCTAGACTGGGGGGGGGACGGTCGCCATGAGGCACACGACGGAGACGGACCGGGCCGTCCGGCTGCAGGTCGCCGGGGTCGCCCTCGCGGGAGACCTCACGCTGCCCGCCGCGGCGCGAGGTGTCGTGCTCTTCGCGCACGGCTCGGGCAGCAGCCGCCACAGCCCGCGCAACCGGTACGTCGCCCGCGTGCTGCGCGAGGCCGGGGTGGGGACGCTGCTCATGGACCTGCTCACGCGCGAGGAGGAGAGGGCGGAGGCCGCCACCGGCCACCTCCGTTTCGACATCCCCTTGCTCGCGGGACGGCTGGGCACCGCCATCGAATGGCTGGCCGCCGACAGCGAGACCCGGGACCTGCCGGTGGGCCTGTTCGGCGCGAGCACGGGCGGCGGGGCGGCGCTCGTGGCCGCCTCCGAGCGTCCCGCGGCCGTGCACGCCGTCGTCTCGCGCGGCGGGCGACCCGACCTCGCGGGAGAAGCCCTCGCCGGCGTGCGCGCGCCGACGCTCCTCGTCGTGGGCGAGCGCGATCACGCGGTGATCGCCATGAACCGCGACGCGCTGGCCCGCCTGCCGTGCGAGAAGCGGCTGGAGATCGTGCCCGGGGCGAGCCACCTGTTCGAAGAGCCCGGCACGCTGGAGCGCGTGGCGCTCCTGGCCGCGGGCTGGTTCGAGCGCTACCTCAGGCCGGCGCCGCGGCGGTGAGCGCCCCTGCGAGGTATCCCACCACGCGCGCGGGGTCGCCCCCGGACACGTCCGCGCTGGTCGCGTAGCGCAGCACCTGGCCCCGGTCCGCCCCCAGGGCGCGCGCGGCCTTCATCACCGCGACCAGCGCTCCGCCCCCGCACGCGTGACCGGGGAAGGACTCGAGGCGCTCCATCAAGAGGTCCGGGTCGAGCCGCGCCACGCACTCGGTGACGCGCGCGTCGAGCTCGCCGGCCCGCGCCGCGGAGTGGTAGTGGCTCAAGTCCGTCGAGGCGACGAGCACCACATCCCTCCCCGCCAGCGCGGCCGCGAGCGCGGCGGCCAGCACGTCCACGGTGGAGCGGGTCTGCGTGCCCAGCAGCACGGGGACGATCCGCGCGTCGGGCACCGCGCGCTGCAGGAAGGGCAGCTGCATCTCGAGCGAATGCTCCTCCCGGTGCGGCCAGGAGTCGGTGGTGATGCTCGGGTGCGCGCGCGCGATCGCCTCGGCGAGGTCCTCCGCGACCCGCGCGATCCCCAGCGGCGTCTCGAACGCGCCCTGAGCGTAGACGCTCACGCCTTCGAAGGCCACGCGGTGCGAGGGCCCGACGAGCACCACGCTGAGCGCGCGTCGGCCGCGCAGCAGGGAGTAGGCCTGCCCCGCCACCGCCCCCGCGTACCGGAGACCGGCGTGGGGGCTGACGAGGGCGACCACCCGTCCGTTCGGCCCGGTGGGGGCCGCCGCCAGATAGCCGTCCACCTCGGCCGCCAGCGTGGCCCGGTCCCCGGGGTACCAGCTCCCCGCCACGGCCGCCCTGCGCATTCGCGATGCCATGTGCTCCCCCACGCGGGGCCGCTATCTATACAACGAGACGGGGCCGCGTGGGCTCACGCCCGAACCAACGGGCTCAACCAGTCCTTCAGCGATAGACACGGAAGTCTGCTTCCGGAAAGACTGCGTCGCGTTCTTCCATCTCGCGCAACGCCGCTTCGTCGACACCGGCGCCGGCCAGCCCGCGGTAGAGGAACGTGAAGCGACCGACGTGGTCGCGGACCCGCTTGCGCGCGTACTCGACCGTCGTCCCCATCGTCATGATGAACGGCCAGTCGGAGGCCTGGGCCAGCAGCAGCTCGCGGGCGGCCTGGTTCAGCGCGCGACGCTGGAGGACCGGCGGATTCGTGAACCGCCGGGCCAGCTCCACCATGCGCTCGCCGGCCACGTCGAGGTGCGGATAGATCCAGTCGTTGGCGGGGTTGAGCCACACCTCGGCGTAGCCGCGCGCGCCCCAGGTCGATGGCGGCGGCTGGGCCACCTCGCAGTCGGGGTGGCGATCGAGGTATTCGAGGGGCGTCACGGCCCGCACCGCGCCTTCCGCGGCCAGCCGCCGGAAGACCTCCTCCAGGAACAGCGGTCCCTCGAACCACCAGTGCCCGAACAGCTCCGCGTCGTAGGGGCTGACCACGAGCGGCGGGCGATCCATGGCGGGGCGGTGGCGCCGGACCTGCGCCAGCCGCGCCTCCACGAAGTGGGCCGCGTGCGCGCGCGCCCGCGCCGCCGCCTCCTCCGGTACGTAGGTCTCCTTTTGCGAGAGGTCGACCGGGCCGGTGACGCGGTGGTACTTCAGCCCGATCCCGCGGCGCGTGCCTCCCGGGGCCAGCTCCCCGAGGTCCCGCACCGGCACGTCCCAGGCGGCGTCCTTGTAGAACTCGCGGTAGAGCGGGTCGCCCGGATAACCGACCTCGGCGCTCCACACCTGGTGCGACGACTCGCGGTCGCGGCCGAAGAACACCACGCCGCCCGGCGAGAGGATCGGGGCCAGCGCCCCGTGGGTCGGCCGCGGATGGGCGTGCGCGACGCCGTGCTCCTCGAGGAAGCTGAAACGCACGCCGGCCCCGGCCAGGTGCGCCTCCTGGCCCGGCGCGTAGGCGCACTCGGGCAGCCAGAAGCCGAGGGGCTGCCGTCCGAGATGGCGCCGCGAGTGCTCGGCTCCCAGGCGCACCTGCGCGCGCACCGCCTCGGGCACCGCCTCGAGCAGGGGCAGCACGGCGTGCGTGGCCGCGGAGGTGAGGATCTCGAGGCTTCCCTCGCGCGCATGGCGCACGAAGGCCGCCACGAGGTCCGCGCCGTACTCGTCGCGGAACTGCCGGCGCGTGCGCGCGAACATGTCGCGATGGAAGCGCGCCACGTGCGCGAAGCGCGGGGCGTGGCGCCGCGTGCGCTCGGCCTCGCCTTCGGCCACGGCGACCAGGCGGTCGAGGTGTCGCTCGTAACGGCCGACGAGCAGCGGGTCGCGGAGCATGGCCAGGAGCGTGGGCGTGAGCGTGAGGGTGAGCCGGAAGAAGACGCCGTCCGCGCGGAGGCGGTCGAGCATGGCCAGGAGGGGGACGTACGCCTCGGTGATCGCCTCGAACAGCCAGCACTCCTCGAGGAACTCCCGGTGCTCGGGGTGGCGGACGTAGGGAAGGTGCGCGTGCAGGACGGGGCACCAGTACCCGGCGGTGCGGCCGCTCGTGCCCTCCGCTTCGCGCGCCGGAGGCTCCTCGCTGCCCTGGCTAACGGCGCGGCCGCAGGTCGCTCGAGGAGCCGGCGCGCGCGCGGTCGCTCGAGCCACCCGGCGCGCCCGCGCGCCCGGGAGGGACCGGACGCGCGCGGGAGCGTCCGCCGCGGGCCGAGAGCTCGCTGGACCCGCCCGGTGCGGCGGCCTCCGCTTCGGCGGGCCCGCCCTCCTCGGAAGCGGTCTCCCCCCACCCTTCCTCTTCCGTCGCCTCGTCGGGGGGGAGCTCTCCCATCGCGCCGGGCTCGGGCGCCTCTCCCCCGCGGACGGTCACGCGGCGCGCCGCCGGGACCGGCGAAGGCGCGGTGCGCGGCGTGCGCATCACGTTGCTCGAGGCCACCGACCGGAACTCGCCCGACGGAAGCATCAAGCCGATCTCCGCGCGGTACTCCCGCCGCCGCCCCGGAACGTCCACGTACCAGCTGCGCGCGTCCCGCGGCAGGAGCACGATCAACGGCCGCGCCGCGCCGGGGGTGGTGATGCGGATGGCGAGCCGGGCGAGCGAGGCGGCCCGCTGGCCGATCTGCGCCCTGAGCTCATCGATCACGCCCGGGCTGAGGTCCCAGTGGACGAAGAGCCGTCCGGGGGACTGCATCAACAGCCGTACGCGCGTCTTTCCGTACGTCTCGGGGAACACGAACTCGTCGCCGGGCAGCGCGGCCGCGCCGGTGTCCTCCGGCTCCACGCGGCGTGCGGCGTCGCGAGCGGCCGGCCCGCGGGGCCCCTGGGGCCCGGCGGTGGCGGCCACGGGACGCGTGCGCGTCTTCGCCGCGACGGCGAGCGTCTCGCGCGTCGCTT
>DATKEG010000246.1:0-11684 GCA_035544515.1 Vicinamibacteria bacterium
TGCCGGCCGGTCCCGGGTCCGGGGGCTCCGGCCGCGACCCGGCCACGGCGGCCGGCTCGGCCAGCGGATCCGTCGGCTCGACGCGCGCCTCCGGCGGCGCGCCGACGAGGCGGCGCAGGTCCGCTTCGGCGATCTCCGCGGCGTTGGCCGCGCGCAGCCGGGCCAGCTCCGCGCGGTCGCGCTCCACCTGGACGGCGAGCACCTCGTTCCTGGCGGCGAGCCCGGCGTCGCGGCGGTTCCGCGCGTCCGCGAGGTGCGCCTCGTAGGCGGCGAGCGACTCCGCGAGCACCCGCTCGCTGGCGCGTGAGGTCACCAGGGCCCAATACGCGCTCGTCGTCTCCAGGAGGAGGTCGGCCTCCGCCGAGGCGACGTCGCCGCCCGCCGCCGCCGCCTCGGCCTCGGCCGCGCGGGTGAGCGCGCCCACCCGGCCGCCGGTGTAGAGGGGCAACACCCCGCCGAGCCGGGTCCGATAATTGTCGGGAATGTTCGGGAAGATCGTGCGCGGCGGCGCTCCCGGGAGCGCCAGGGTCAGCTCGGGGACGTCGGACTGGCGCGTGTATCCCGCCGACAGCTCGATCTGCGGCCGTTTCGCCGCGCGGCTGACGTCGGCGTCCGCCTGCGCGGCTTCCTCCAGGGCGCGCGCCCGCTCGACCGCGGGCGCCGACGCGCGTGCCCGCGCGAGCGCCTCGCCGAGCGAGAGGCGCAGGACCGGCGGTGCCGCGGCTTCCGGCGGCGCCTGCGCGGCCAGCGGAGCGGACGCAGCCAGCGCCGCGCCCAGGCACGACCCGATGGCGAAGGGCGTCATGGCCGACCTCCGGCGGGGGCCGCCTCCGCGGCCCGGATCTGCTGGATGAAGACGTCCTCGAGCGACGCGGTCGTCAGGCGGACCGACTCGACCTCGAGCCCGGCCGCGCGCAGCCCGGCCGCGAGCAGTGCGACCGTGGCCTCGTCGCGGGCGTGCTCGGCCAGTCCGGCGTGCAGCCGCTCGCCGAAGGCTTCCACGTCCTCGATCTCCGGCTGGCGGCCCAGCCAGGCCGCGGCCTCGCGGTAGGGGCGCGCCAGCACCTCGAGCGCGGCGCCCGCGGAGGCGCGCAGCGCGTCCGGCGCCGCGGTCACGAGCAGGCGCCCGCGCTCCATGAGCGCCACCCGCGAGCAGCGCTCCGCCTCGTCGAGGTACGGAGTGGTGAGCAGGACGGTGAGCCCGTCGCGCTGCAGCGAGGCCAGGAGCCGCCAGAAGTCGCGCCGCGAGACCGGGTCCACGCCCGTGGTCGGCTCGTCGAGCACGAGCAGCTCGGGGGTGTGGACGAGCGTGCAGGCCAGCGCCAGCTTCTGCCTCATGCCTCCGGAGAGCTTGTCCGCGAGCCGGCCGCGGAAGGGGGTGAGCCGCACGAGGTCGAGAAGCTGGTCCCGCCGCCCCTGCCCGCCTGCCACGCCGTGGATCTCGGCGAAGAACGCGACGTTCTCGTCCACGGTGAGATCGCCGTAGAGCGAGAAGCGCTGCGAGAGGTAGCCGACCCGGCCCGAGAGGCGGCGGCGCTCCTTCCGCGGGTCGAGGCCGCAGGTGCGGACCCGTCCGGCGTGGACGGCGAGCAGGCCGAGCGTCATGCGCAGGGCCGTGGTCTTGCCCGCTCCGTCCGGGCCGATGAGGCCGAACATCTCGCCGCGGCCGATCTCGAGGGAGACGCCGTCCACGGCCACGACCGTCCCGTAGCGATGTGCGACCGACTCGAGGACGACGATCGCGCCGCCCGGCGTCACCGGACCGACTCGGCGGAGGGGGCCGGCCGCAGGCGCGCCTCCGCGGGCATGCCGGGCTTGAACAGGCCGTCGGCGTTGTCCAGGCCGATCTTGACCTTGTAGACGAGCCTCGCCCGCTCGTCCGGGGTCTGCACGTTCTTGGGGGTGAACTCCGCCTGCGGCGAGACGAACGTCACGCGTCCCGTCCGCGAGTCGCCGGAGTCGGTGATGACCTCCGCCGCCTGGCCCAGGCGGATGAGGCCGAGGTCCGGCTCGGACACGTAGACGGTGAGCCACGGCCGCGCCAGCTCCGTGACCACGGCCAACCCCGCGCCCCGCGTCAGGAGCTCGCCCTTCTCGACGAGCTTCTCCGTCAGCACGCCGTCCACGGGGCTCGTCACCACGGCGTCCGCGATCTGCTGCCGGAGCTGGGCGATCCGCGCGTCGGCCGCGGCGACGCGCGCGGTCGCGGCCTCGATCTCCTCCCTCCGCGCGCCCGCGCGCAGCTTCCGCAGACGCTCCTGGGCGGCGTCCAGGCTGGCCGCCGCCACGTCCCGGCGCGTGCGGGCGTCGTCGCGCGACTTGTCGGTGCCCGAGCCGCTGGCCAGGAGCCTCTCCATCCGCTCGAGATCCCCCTGGGCGCCGCGCACGTCCGCTCGCGCCCGCTCCACCTGCGCCTCGCCCTCGGCGACGTCCTCCTTGCGCGAGCCCGCCACCCGCAGCCGGCGTTCCGCGTCGGCCTGGGCGCGCTCGGCGAGCGCGCCGTCGAGGGCCAGGCGCGCGTCCGTGGTGTCGATCCGCGCGATCTCCTGGCCGGTGGCGACGCGGTCGCCTTCCTGGACGGGGATCGCCTCCACCTGGCCCGGCACCTTGGCGGAGACGCGCACCTCGGTGGCCTCCACGTGGCCGGAGGCGGCGATCACGTCCGCATCCTTCTCGTTGCCGCAGGCGGCGGCGAAGACGACGGCGAGGACGATCGGCACGCGAGACATCTCAGCGCCTCCTGTGGGGTGCGGCCGTGGCGAGCCCGCGCACCATCAGCTCCTGCACGTGGGCGACGAAGGCGGCGGCGGACGGCGGGCCGCCCTTGAGTCCGATGCGCGGCGCCGCCTTCCGCCGGAAGGGCTCGGCGGCGAAGAAGAACAGCAGCATGCCCACGACCGACAGGTGGGTGAGCAGGGGATCGACGGGGCGGAAGCTTCCCTCCTTCACCCCCTGCTCGACGATGCTCCGCACCACGCCCATCACGCCGACGACGCGCAGCAAGGCCTGCTCCGGGAGGTGCGTGCCGCCGGACAGCACCTCGCGGACCATCATGGGCGGGAAGGTGGGGTGAAGCGCGGCCTCGCCCGCGAACACGTCCACGAACGCCCGCAGCTGATCGGGAGCGGCGCCGCCCTTCGCGCGCACGGCGTCGAGGCGGCCGGCCAGCTCCGTGAAGGTCGAGAGCAGGATCGCCTCGTACAGGCCCTGCTTGCTGCGGAAGTGGTAGTTGATCATGGCCTTGGTGGCGCCGGCCCGCTCGGCGATCCTCTCCGCGGTGGCCCCGTCGAAGCCCCGCTCCGCGAAGACTTCCGCGCCCGCGCGCAGGAGGTCCCCGCGCGTGCCGGCCGGCTGGGAGGCGCCGCGGCGCGGCCCGGGCCGCCGCCGCCCCACCGCCGCCACCCGGCCCGCGGCCGGCGAACCTCGGCTCACTGCGTTTCTCCCTGCGCCCGCACCGACCATCTGGTTCAATCAAATGTTTAATTAATTACGGTCGGCTGTCAAGCCCGCCGCGATCGGTGTCACTAAGTCAGGGCCCATCCGCCAGATGGCCCGACCGGATCGGGTTGACAGGCCGACGGCAAAGCCCTATTAGGTTCAGCACGCGGTAATCTTCACACCATGGGCATGGGCAACACCTTCGTCCGGGGGCCGGCCGGCGTGGCCCTCGTCGCGCTGATGATCGGTGGGGCGGCGGCCTCGGCGCGAGCCCCGGCCGCGGCGGCGCCCGAGCCGCCGGTCGACTTCGTCCGCGACGTCCAGCCCATCCTGGCCGTCTGCGTTCGGTGCCACGACGCGGCCACGTCGGACGGCGATCTCCGGCTCGACACGCGCCAGGGCCTGCTCCAGGGCGGGGCCTCCGGCCCGGCCGTGATCTCCGGGGATGGCAAGGGCAGCCGGCTCTACCAGCGGCTGGTGTTGGCCGACCCGAAGAAGCGCATGCCGCGCCGGGAGGATCCGCTCCCGCCCGCCCAGGTCGAGACCGTGCGGCGGTGGATCGACCAGGGAGCGCCGTGGCCGGCGGCCGTGGTGGTGAAGGAGGCGCCCGCGGCGCCGACGGTCGCCGGCGCGCCGGAGTCGCGCGCCGACCCCGCGGCTCGGACCGAGGTCCCGCTCGTTTCCTTTAATAAGGATGTGCGGCCGATCCTGGCCGATAAATGCTTCGCCTGCCACGGCCCCGATCGCAACCGCCGGGAGGTGGGCCTGCGCCTCGACCGCGAGGAGGGGGCGAAGTTGCGGCTGCCCTCGGGAGAGGTGGCGATCGTCCCGGGCGACCCCGAGCGCAGCGCGCTCATCCGGCGCGTCACGGAACCGGACGAGGAGCAGCGGATGCCCCACGTCTCGAGCGGGAAGGACCGGCTGAGCGCGGCGGAGATCGGGACGCTCCGCCGCTGGATCGCGCAGGGCGCCGTGTGGCAGCCGCACTGGTCGTACCTTCCGCCGGTCCGGCCGGAGCCGCCGGCGGTGAAGGACACCGGGTGGCCGAAGAACCCCGTGGACGCCTTCGTCCTCGCCGCGATCGAGGCCGAAGGCCTCGCGCCCGCGCCCGAGGCCCCTCGGAGCGACCTGCTGCGCCGGCTGAGCTTCGACCTCACCGGCCTGCCGCCGACACCGGAAGAGCTGCGCGCCTTCCTCGCGGACGACGCCCCCGGCGCCTACGAGCGGCAGGTGGACCGGCTGCTCGCCTCGCCGCGCTTCGGCGAGCGCCTGGCCGTCCCCTGGCTCGACCTCGTGCGCTACGCCGACAGCGTCGGCTACCACAGCGACAACCCGCGCACGGTCTGGCGCTACCGCGACTACGTCATCGGCGCCTTCAACCGCAACCTCCCGTTCGACCAGTTCACCGCCGTGCAGCTCGCCGGCGACCTGCTGCCGGATCCCTCGCCGGAGCAGCGGATCGCCTCCGGCTACAACCGCCTCCTCCAGACCACGGAGGAGGGAGGCGCCCAGCCCAACGAGTACCGCGCCATCTACCTGGCCGACCGGGTGCGGAACGCCTCGGCCGTATGGCTGGCCGCTACCGTGGGCTGCGCGCAGTGTCACGACCACAAGTTCGACCCGTACCTCGCCCGGGACTTCTACGGCTTCGCGGCGTTCTTCGCCGACGTGAAGGAGGAGCCGGTGGGGCGCCGCCAGCCGGACTACCTTCCGGACGAGAGCCGGCGCCCGCTGCTCGAGGCCGTGGAGGCCGAGATCGAGCGCCACGGCGAGGCGCTCGCGGCGACGAGCCCCGCGCTCGAGGCCGCGCAGCTGCGCTGGGAGAAGGCCGTCGCCGGCGAGCACGCGAACCGCTTCACGGTCCTCGAGCCGGTCGAGGCGTCGTCCGCCAACGGTACGCGGGTGCTCATCCAGGGCAACGACTTCTCGATCATCGCCTCCACCGCCTCCGGCCCCCATCCCGCCCGGGACACGTACACCGTCCGCTTCAAGACGGTCCTCCAGGGCATGACCGCCTTCCGTCTCGAGGCCCGCACCTTCGAGGAGCTGCCCCGGGGCGGGCCGGGGCGCGACGCCGAGGGCGGCTTCGTCGTCTCCGAGCTCGTGATCGAGGACGCGGCGGGACGGAAGCTGCCGCTCCGCAACGCGACCGCCTCGACTCCACGTCCGCGGCCGGGGGAGCGCTTCACGCCCGGCGCGGCCGTCGACGGGCGCACGTCCGAAGGCGGCTGGGCGCTCGTGGCGGCGGACGGCCTGGATCATCGCCTGGTCGTCGAGACGGTCGAGCCCGTGGGCACGGGCGAGGAGACGACCCTGACCCTCGTGCTCCACCAGAACGAGGGGCAAGGACGCACCCTCGGCCGCTTCCGCCTGTCGGCGACCACGGACGCCCCGCCGGTCTTCACCGGGCCCGGTCCCGGGATCACGAGGGAGCTCGTCGAGATCGCCGCGCAGGACTGCGCCGACCGGACCAAGGAGCAGCAGGACACCCTCGACGGCTTCTTCCGGCGCGTGGCGCCGGAGCTGGCGGCCGCACGCGCCGCCCTCCGCGCCGCGGAGCTGCGCCAGGCGGACCTCGTGCGGGACGTGCCGCAATCGCTGGTGACGACCATCGCGGAGCCCGAGCCCGTGCGGATCCTGCCGCGCGGCAACTGGCTCGACGAGACGGGCGAGGTGGTGGAGCCGGCGGTCCCGCACTTCCTGCCGCAGGTCGAGACCGGCGGCCGGCGAGCGACGCGCCTCGACCTCGCCCGCTGGCTGACCGCGGCGGACAACCCCCTCACCGCGCGCGTCTTCGTGAACCGCGCGTGGAAGCTCTTCTTCGGCCAGGGCCTGGCCCGGAGCCTCGAGGACCTCGGCTCGCAGGGGGAATGGCCGACGCACCCGGAGCTCCTCGACTGGCTGGCCGTGGAGTTCAGGGAGAGCGGCTGGGACGTGAAGCGGCTGCTGCGGACGCTGGTCACCACGGCCGCCTACCGTCAGGGCTCGCGGCCGTCTCGCGAGCTGCTCGAGCGCGATCCCGGCAACCGGCTCTACGCGCGGCAGGCCCGCCTCGGCCTCGACGCCGAGATGGTCCGCGACAACGCGCTGGCCATCAGCGGCCTGCTGTCGAGCAGGCTGGGCGGCCCGAGCGTCCGCCCGTACCAGCCGCGCGGCTACTGGTCGTACCTCAACTTCCCGCCCCGGGAGTGGGACGATTCGCCGGGCGAGGACCAGTACCGCCGCGGGATCTACACCTGGTGGCAGCGCACGTTCCCGCAGCCGAGCCTCCTCGCCTTCGACGCGCCCTCGCGCGAGGAGTGCGTGGCCGAGCGCACCCGCTCCAACGTGCCCCAGCAGGCGCTCGTGCTGCTGAACGATCCGACGTACGTGGAGGCCGCGCGCGTCTTCGCGGGGCGGATCCTGCGCGAGGGGGGCGGGCGCTTCGAGGACCGCCTGCGCTGGGCGTACGAGCGGGCGCTCTCCCGGTCCCCGCGGGCCGAGGAAGGGCGCATCCTCGGCGGGCTCCTGCGCGACCACGCCGCCCAGTACCGCGCCGACCCGCGCTCCGCGGCCCAGCTCGCCGGCGCCGGCCAGGCGCCGGTGCCGAAGGACCTGGACGTGGTGGAGCTGGCCGGCTGGACGTCCGTGGCGCGCGCCATCCTCAACCTTCCCGAGGTGATCACCCGGCCATGAGCGGCGGAGGTGCCATGGAGATCCTCACCGACGACCTCCGGGCCATGCGGGAGCGCTTCACGCGCCGCGCGTTCCTGGGGCAGTCCGCGGCGGGGCTGGGCGCCCTGGCCCTGGGCGCGCTCCTCGACCCCGGGCGGCTCTTCGCCGCCTCCGGCCGCGCGCGGGGCGTCCTGCCGAGCCTTCACGTCCCGCCGCGGACCAAGCGGGTCATCCATCTCTACCAGGCGGGCGGCCCCTCCCACCTGGAGCTGTTCGATCACAAGCCCAGGCTGGGCGCGATGCACGGCGAGGCCATGCCCCCGTCCTTCACGGAGGGCCAGCCGATCGCCCAGCTGCAGGGGAGGCCGCTGCGCTGCTTCGGGCCCCAGCACCCGTTCCAGCGGTGGGGCCGCTCCGGGCAGGAGATCTCCACGCTCCTGCCCCACATCGGATCCATCGCGGACGAGATCTGCATCGTGCGCTCCCTGCAGACCGAGCAGATCAACCACGACCCCGCGCACACCTTCATGAACACGGGCACCCAGATCTCCGGCCGGCCCTCCGCCGGCTCCTGGATCTGGTACGGCATCGGCGCCGAGGCCGAGGACCTGCCGGGCTTCGTCGTGCTCACCTCCCAGGGCCGCGGCGGGCAGATGCAGCCGATCGCCGCCCGGCAGTGGCACAGCGGCTTTCTGCCCAGCCGCTTCCAGGGCGTGCACTTCCGTTCACAGGGCGACGCCGTCCTCTACCTGCGCGATCCCGCGGGTGTCACACGCGAGCAGCAGAGAGACGTCATCGACGCGGTGGCCGCCCTCAGCCGGAGCCAGCCCGGCGGGGTGGACGATCCCGAGGTCTCGGCGCGGCTGAGCCAATACGAGATGGCGTTCCGGATGCAGACCAGCATCCCCGCCCTCACCGACTTCGCCGGCGAGCCGCGGCACGTGCTCGATGCCTACGGTGTCGAGCGGATGGACGGCTCCTTCGCCGCCAACTGCCTCCTGGCCCGGCGCCTGGCCGAGCGCGGCGTCCGCTTCATCCAGCTCTACCACCGCGACTGGGACCACCACAGCCGCCTCAAGGCCGACATCGCCATGAAGGCCAGGGAGGTGGACCAGGCCTCGGCCGCCCTGGTCAAGGACCTCAAGCAGCGCGGGCTGCTCGACGAGACGCTCGTGATCTGGGGCGGCGAGTTCGGACGGACGCCCATGGCCCAGGAGGACGGCCGCGACCACCACATCAAGGGCTTCTCGATCTGGCTGGCCGGCGGCGGCGTGCGGGGTGGGCTGACCCACGGGGCCACCGACGAGCTCGGCTACATGGCGGTGGAGGACGTCGTCTCCGTGCACGACCTGCACGCCACGATGCTCCACCTGCTCGGCATCGACCACACGAAGCTGACGTTCAAGCTGCTGGGACGCGACTTCCGGCTGACCGACGTCCACGGCGAGGTGGTGGAGAAGATCCTGGCCTAGCCGCGGCCGGTCCTTCAGCTCGCGGCGGACCGCGCGACGCGTTCGGCGAAGCGCTCCAGGAACTTCGCAGGACGCCTGCCTGGTCCTCGCCCATCGACGGCGGTCGAGAGGGCGCCGATCATGGGCTCGCTGCCGTGCCGCCTTCCGCGAGGGCGTCGCGCACCCGCCGAAGCAGCTCCGACGCACTGAAGGGCTTGCTGAGCAGGAGCGTGCCCGAGGCCAGGACGCCGCGGTGGGCGATCACGTCGTCCGTGTAGCCCGACATGTAGAGCACCTTGATCGCGGGGCGCGCCGCCACCAGCGAGTCGGCCACCCGCCGGCCGTTCATGCCCGGCATCACGACATCGGTGAGGAGCAGGTGGATCGGGTCGGGATGGCGATGGCCGATCTCGACGGCCTCGTTCCCGCCCGCGGCCTCCACCACGCGATAGCCGTGTTCCTCGAGGATCTCCCGGGTGATCGCGCGCAGGGACGCTTCATCCTCCACCAGCAGGATCGTCTCCCACCCCTCGGCGGGCACGGGAATCTCGCGGGCCTCCAGCGGGGAGGCCGGCTCGTCCACCCGGGGCAGATAGATTTTGAAGGTGGTGCCCTCCCCGACCTCGCTGTACACCCAGACGAAGCCCCCCGCCTGCTTCACGATGCCGTACACCGTGGCCAGTCCGAGGCCGGTGCCCTTACCCAGCTCCTTGGTGGTGAAGAAGGGCTCGAAGATCTTGGACATCATCTCCTTCTCGATGCCGCAGCCCGTGTCGCTCACGGCCAGCATCACGTACCGGCCCGGTGTCATCGGCGTGTGCTGGGCGGCGTCGCTGGCATCCAGGTCGACGTTGGTCATCTCGATGCGCAGCAGTCCGCCGTCGGGCATGGCGTCCCTGGCGTTCACGCACAGGTTCATCACCACCTGTTCCAGCTGTCCAGGGTCGGCCTTGACCTGACCGAGGTCGGCGCCGGCGACGATGGCGAGTTCGACGTCCTCGCCGATCACGCGTCCGAGCATCTTCTCCAGGTCCGCCAGGAGGACGTTCAGGTCCAGCACCTTCGGCTCCACGATCTGCCTGCGGCTGAAGATGAGGAGCTGGCGGGTCAGCCCGGCGGCGCGCTCGGCGGCCTTCAGGATCTGGTCGAGCTTGCCGCGTTGTGCCTCGCTCGCCTGCCGCAGCAGGAGTTCGCTGTAGCCCAGGATGACGCCCAGCACGTTGTTGAAGTCGTGCGCGATGCCCCCGGCCAGCCGGCCGACCGCCTCCATCTTCTGCGCCTGCAGCAACTGCATCTCCAGGCGCTTGTGGCCCGTCAGGTCCACGAGGACCACCATGTTGAGCGGTTCGGCCGTCCCGGAGAGCGTCATGGACTCCATGGACACCAGGGCATGGCGGAGGTCCCCGGACTTGCGCCGGAAGGACGCTTCCATGGGCAGCACCGGACCCGGGCCGGCGGCGGCGGCGACGAGCCGCTCGCGGTCGGCCGGATTGGCCCAGATCCCCAGCTCGAAGACCGTGCGGCCGATCATCTCGCCGCGCGCGTAGCCGAAGAACTCCGCGCAGCGCTCGTTCACGTCGACGAGGCGGCCCGACGACATCTCCGCGATCCCTATGGCCATCAGGCGCGAGTGGAAGACGTTCGCGAAGCGCTCCTCGGCCCGGCGCAGGTCGTCCTCCGCGCGCTTCCGGGCGTCGATGTTGACCACGAAGCCCACGTTCCGCTCGCTCTCGCGGTCCAGGATGGCGAAGCTCACCATGACCCAGACGCGCGATCCATCCTTCCGGAGGTACTGCTTCTCGTAGGGCGTGCAGGCGCCCAGGGCCAGGGCCTCACGCCGGGCCGAGGCGTCCCTCTCCGTGAACTCGGGCGGTGTGATCTCGGCCCAGGCGATGCGTCCCGCCCGCAGATCCTCGCGGGAGTAGCCCGTGATGCGCAGGAACTCGTCGTTCGCGGTCAGCCCGCCGCCGCCGTCGCCGAAGAGGATGCCGGCCACGTCGGACTCGAAGAAGGCGCGCAGCGCCTTCTCGTTCTCCAGGAGCGCCTGCTCGGCGCGCCTTTGCTCCGACACGTCGCGTGCGATGGCCGAAACGCCCACCACGCGGCCCTCGGCGTCGTGCAAGGGCGACTCGGACAGGGAGACGAGCACCGGGGTTCCGTCCTTGCGCAACCGTTGTGTCTCCCGGGGGGCCATCCGCTCGCCGGCCCTCGTCTTCTCGAGGATCGCGGTCCTCTCGCCTTCGGCGCCGGGCGGCACCAGCATGCGCGCGGACCGGCCCAGGGCCTCGTCCTGGGCATAGCCGAACAACCGCTCCGCGCTCGCGTTCCACGCCGTGATGGTTCCGTCGAGGTCCTCGGCGTAGATGGCGTCCGCGGAGGACTGCACGATCGCCGCCAGGCGCTCCGCGTCTTTTCGTGAGCGCTCGCGTTCGGCCTGTGCCCGCTCGAGCTGCCGGCCGACGTGTCGAGCCGCGTAGGACACGAAGACGGTCACCACGAGCGCCGACAGCAGGGTCGCGAGCGCCGTGTCCAGGCGCGTGTTCAATCCCTCGTTGCGGCCGAACAGGAGCGCCACGCCGATGGTGATGGGAGCGACGGGGAGAAACGCGCGGAGCAACGTGGCGCCGATCGTGGGCCGGGTGAGCATCCGCAGCGGAGAAGTGTCCCGGGGGGCGATTCCGAGCAAGCCCAGCCCGAGGCATCCGACGGCCACGGCCGTGGGGAAGGCCATGGGGACGAGCGTGCCGCCATACAAGGGCGGCGCGCCGAAGAGATATCCGAGCGCGACGACGCCGCCGAGCAGGCAGACGGCCAGGGCCAGGCTCGCGCCCGCGGCGCCCAGAGCGCGACGGCGGCCGGCTTTCCCGAGGAAGAGCAGGCTCAGGCTCGCCAACAGCACCGCGAGCGCGGTCAAGGGAGACATCCGTCCCGTGGGGACGCCGCCGAACAGGTCGGGAGCGGGGACGAGGAGGGCGTCGAGTGCCGGCGGAAGACCGAGGACCAGGGTGGCGAGCTGCACACCGGCGAGGCTCGCAACGAGCAGCGACACGACCGTGGTCAGCCGGGGCGACGGCCGGCGCGCTCCCAGGATCACCACGGCGCCGAGAGCCGAGAGGGCCAGTGCCGTGCTCGGGGCCATCG
>DATKEG010000247.1:0-2773 GCA_035544515.1 Vicinamibacteria bacterium
GGCACCGTGCTGACGTAGATCGCGGGCGGCGGACCCGCGGCCCCCGCCGGCGCGACCGCCTCGAGCAGGTCCACCTGGCCGGACGCCACCGCCGCTTGCCTCGCCTTGTCGAGCGCGACGGGCGGGACGGCGGCCGGCGCCCAGGCGCCGTCGATCGCCGCCGACGCGGCCTCCCGGCCGGGACTATGCACCGCCCCCCAGCTGGGTCAGACTGTGGACGGCAGGCCGATCCCGCAGGGCGAAAGAGAGACGACATGACCGATCTCGTGATTCGCGGCGGAACCGTGGTGGACGGCAGCGGCAACCCGGGGCGGCGGGCCGACGTGGCCATCCGGGATGGGCGTGTCAGCGCCGTCGGCGAGATTCGGGAGCGCGGCGCCCGCGAGATCGACGCGGGCGGCCTCGTGGTCGCCCCCGGCTTCATCGACGTCCACACCCATTACGACGCCCAGTACACGTGGGACCCGTACGCCACCAGCAGCATCTGGCACGGCGTCACCACCACCGTGATCGGCAACTGCGGTTTCGCCATCGCGCCCTGCCGCCCCGCCGACCGCGACCTGATCATGCGCACGCTCGTGAAGGTCGAGGGCATGTCGCTGGCCGCCATGCGCACCGGCATCACCTGGGGCTTCGAGACCTTCCCGCAGTACCTGGATCACCTCGAGCGCTGCAACCCGAGCCTGAACGTGGCGGCCCTGCTCGGCCACTCGACCATCCGCCAGTGGGTGATGGGCGGCGACAGCCAGCACCGCGTGGCCACCTCCGAGGAGGTCGCGGCGATGTGCGGCCTCGTGCGCTCGGCGATGGCCGCGGGCGCGATCGGCCTCGGCTCCTCCACCGCCGAGGCGCACGTGGGCGATGGCGGGCTGCCGGTGGCAAGCCGTCTGGCCGACAAGCCGGAGTTCCTGGCGCTGACGAAGGCGATGGGGGAGTCGGGCCGCGGCCTCTTCCAGGCGACCATCGGCCCCAAGACCACCATGGACGACCTGCGCGAGATCTGGCAGACCAGCGGCCGCCCGGTGATCTGGGCCGCGTTCTTCCAGCGCGACGACCGGCCCGAGTACGTGCCCGAGCGCCTGGCCATTACCGAGGCCTTTCACCGGGAAGGCGTGGAGGTGCTGCCGCAGATCTCCTGCCGGCCGCTCACCATGGACTTCACGATGAAGAACCCCTACCCGTTCGAGGGCATGCCGGCCTGGCAGCAGGTGATGAAGCAGCCGGAGTCGCGGTGGTTGAGCGTCTACGGCGATCCCGGCTTCCGCGCCGCGCTCAAGGCCGATCTCGACGCGCGCCGCCTCGCGGTGTTCCGCGGCCGCTGGGACCTCGTCCAGGTGCTGCGCACGAACCGTCCCGAGCACAAGGCGCTGGAGGGCCGGAGCCTCGCCGACCTCGCGCGGGAGACCGGCAAGCATCCGGTGGACGCCTGGCTGGACCTGGTCACCGCCGACGGCCTCGACGTGGAGTTCTTGGCCGGCCTGCTCAACACTGACGAGACGGTGGTGGGCGATCTCATCGCGCACCCCCTCACCCTGATCACGCTCTCCGACGCCGGCGCGCACCTCTCCCTGATGTGCGACGCGGGCTACTCCAGCACGCTGCTCGGCAAGTGGGTGCGCGGCCTCAAGCGCCTGCCCCTCGAGACGGCGGTCAAGCGCCTCACCGACGACCCGGCGCGCGCCTACCGCATTCCCGCGCGCGGCCGCCTCGAGCCCGGCTACTGGGCGGACGTGGCGATCTTCGACGCGGCCACCGTGGACGCCCTGCCCTCCGAGTGGGTGAGGGACCTGCCCGCCGACGAACCCCGCTTCGTATCGCGCGCGCGGGGGGTGGAGTGGAGCCTGGTGAACGGGCGGCCGGTGCTCGAGCGCGGCCGCGTGGTGGAGCGGCCGGCCGGGAAGCGGCCGGGACAGGTGCTGCGCCACTTCGACGCGTAGGCTCCCAGCACCATCACACCGGCCTCGGCCTGCTCACGCCCGCCGCCGTGTCCCGGTTTGGCCGAGCACCGGCTCGGCCGCTGTGCCGACCAAAGACACGAGCGACAGACCTCTACCTGCCGGCGACGGAGGCCACTCGCCCTGAGAAGCCCACCTAGCCGGCGGCATCGTGACCGGGGGATTCCGGGCTGATCGTCGAGCCGCGGGCGTATCCGTTCGTCCTCAGGCTGGACGTGTAAGGCGCTGTCGCCTTCGCGGCAGCGAGGCTGCCGTTCGTGACACCCACCTTGTCCCACGCGCCGACCGTCACCGTGAGGTTGACACCCGTCTGCCTAGTCGAGGCGATTCACTCCCGCGCGCGGTGGTGCCAGCCACCAGGTTGCTGACGTTCACGGAGACGCCCGCGGAGGTCTTGATGTTGCCGGCCGCGTCGAAGGCCCGGGCGGTGAGGATCCGGGAGCCGTTCGCCTTGGTGGTGGTGTTCCATCTGAAGATCCAGATGGTATCCCCGGGGACACCCCAGGGGATGCGGGTGGTGGCGACGAGGGCGCCGTCGACGCGGAGCTCGATCTTGGTCACGCCGACCTTGTCCGAGGCCGCGGCGCTGACGGTCACGGTGCCGGACACGGTGGCGCCGCTGGCCGGGCTCGAGATGCTGACCGTGGGCGCGGTGGTGTCGGCCACGACGTTCTTGACCGTCACGGAGACGCCGGCGGAGGTTGTGCTGTTGCCGGCCGCGTCGAAGGCCCGGGCGGTGAGGATCCGGGAACCGTTGGCCTTGGTGGTGGTGTTCCAACCAATGCTCCAGGGGGTGGCGGTGCGGGTGCCGACGAGGG
>DATKEG010000248.1:0-17157 GCA_035544515.1 Vicinamibacteria bacterium
GGCGGCCCGCGGCCCGGCGGCGGCGCACGCGCCGTGGCCGTTGAAGCTTCTCAGCGCGCGGCCGCGCCCGGCCGGCGCAGAAGGGCGTAGAGCGTCTCGAGCAGCGCGCCCGTGGGGTCGGCGCCGTACTCCCAGAACATCGCGCCGGCCAGGCCCTTGTCCGCGATGTAGCGCGCCTTGAGCCTCAGCGACTCGGGGTCCTCGTAGCTCACGAACACGCGCTTGTCCGCGTTCCAGAGGTACGGCGCCTGCGCCGCGGCGTCCCAGCGGCGCGCGAATCCGTCACGATCGACCAGCGTCGTGGACAGGGCGCCGTATTTGGTCTCCAGGCGCGCCGCCGGCGCCTGGCCGGGCCGGTACAGGAACTCGCTGCCCTCGCCCGCCACCACCCACGCCCGGCCGTAGAACGGCACGCCCAGGACGAGCTTGCGCGCGGGCACGCCCGCGGCCAGGAACTCGCGGACGGCGCCGTCGGCCGAGCGCTGCCGCGGGTCGGCCGGGTGCGGGTACAGGTTGGCGTGGTGCCCGGCGAGCCCCTGCGCGCTGGCCACGCGGAAGTCGTAGGTCATGAGGTTCACGAAATCGGACACCGCCGCCACCTTGTCCATCTCCGTGTGCGCGAGGAAGTCGGGCGACGCGCCCGCGGCCAGCGTCAGGAGCAGCGTCCGCTTCCGTGCCGCGCCGTCGCGGTCGAGGGCGGACCGCAGCTCGGACATGAGCGCCGTGAAGTTCTCCTTGTCCTCCGGCCGGTGGGGGTTGCCGGCGCCCGGCAGCCCGGGATACTCCCAGTCCACGTCGAAGCCGTCGAGGTCGTGGCGCCGGACGAAGTCGACGGCGCTCTCCACGAAGCGGCGCCGGCCCTCCGGGGTGGCGGCCATGTCGGAGAAGCCGCCCGACCACGTCCAGCCGCCGACCGAAACCAGGATCCGCAGGTGCGGGTGCTTCGCGCGCAGGGCGGCCAGCGCCCTGAAGTTCTCCGCGTCCCGCGCGAAGCCCTCGACCACCTTGCCGTCGCGGATGTCGGCGAAGGCGTAGTTGACGTGCGTGAGCTTCTCGCCCGCGATCTCGGAGGGATCGAGCAGGCGGTCCTGGACGAAGACGTACCCGATGATCACGCGGCCGGGTTCGGGAACGGCGGCGGGCGCCGCGGCCAGCGCCGCCGCCAGGGCCGCCGACGCGACGCTCACTGGCCTTCCCTCCGATAGACGCGCACGTAGTCGACCTTCATGGCCTGCGGGAGCACGGTGGTAGCGTCCGGTTGGCCGGGCCAGCGGCCGCCGACGGCCACGTTGAGGAGCAGGAAGAACGGATGATCGAAGACCCAGCGCGCCCCCGTCGGCAGGTCGGCGGGCGTGCGGGTCTGGTAGTGCCGTCCGTCCACGTACCACCGGACGGCCGGCGGCTCCTTGTCCCACTCCACCGCGAACTCGTGGAAGGCGTCGGCGAAGCGCTGGCCGTCCGGCAGCGAGAAGGACCCGCCGATGCCGCCGCCCCCGGAGTAGCCGGGGCCGTGCAGCGTGCCGTGCACGGTGCCGGGCTCGCGCCCGACGTTCTCCATCACGTCGATCTCGCCGCAGCGGGGCCAACCCACGGTGTCGATGTCGGCTCCCAGCATCCAGAACGCGGGCCAGATCCCCTGCCCGCGCGGGACCTGGATGCGCGCCGCGAAGCGGCCGTGGGCCTGCTCGAAGCGGCGCTGGGTCTTCAGGCGGGCCGACGTGTACTCGCGCCTCGTCCCATCGGGACCGGTGAACGTCTCGCGCAGCGCCTCGATGACCAGGGACCCGTCGCCGGAGAGGCGCGCGTTCCGGGCACGGTCGGTGTAGGACTGGAGCTCCTCGTTGCCCCAGCCGTGGCCTCCGGTCTCGCTCACCCACTTCGTCGCGTCCACGAGCGCGCCCGCGGGACCCTCGAACTCGTCGCTCCAGACCAGCGTCCACCGGGGCGCCGCGCCCGCGCAGGCGGGCAGGGCGAAGACGAGCGCCGCGAGGAGCGCGGACCGCGACGGCTTCACCGGGCGCCCGCGGCGGGCGCCGCGACGAAGACCACGGAGACGGGCGCGCCCAGCGCGACGGTCTGGCCGGTGTCGGCCAGGCGGCCGGTGCTCGCGTCGATGCGGAAGACGCTGACGGTGTCGGAACGCTGGTTCCCGGCGATGAGCCAGCGCCCGGACGGATCGATGCCGAAGCCGCGCGGGGTCCGGCCGCCCATGGCGGTGTGCCCGACCGGCTTCACCGTACCCTGGCCCTGGTCGATGGCGAAGGCCGCGATGGTGTCGTGCCCGCGGTTGGAGGCGTAGACGAAGCGGCCCGACGGGTGTACGAGGACCTCGGCGCCGCTGAACCCCGGCGCCACGGCCACGCCCTCGGGCAGCGACGAGACCTTCTGCCGGTGCTCGAGCCGGCCCGTCGCCGCGTCGAGCGAGAACGCGTCGAGCGTCATGGCCTTCTCGTTCAGCACGTACACGAACCCGCCCGCGGGATGGATCGCCACGTGGCGCGGTCCGGACCCGGCGTCGAGCGCGGCGAACGGCGGGTCCCCCGGGACCAGGGCACCCTCGGGCGTCAGGCGATAGACGTAGACGCGGTCGAGCCCGAGGTCGGCGACCAGCGCGAAGCGGCCCGTGGGCTCGAGGTCGATGGAGTGGCCGTGCGGCCGCCTCGGCTTCTCCCCCGCGGCGCCCAGCGTCTCGTGCTGCACGAAGGCCGAGGCCGCGCCGAGCCGGCCGTCGGCCGCGATGGGCAGGACCGCGACGCTGCCGCCGCCGTAGTTCGCCACGAGCAGGTGCTTGCCCGCGCGGTCGACCGACGCGTAGCAGGGACCCGGGCCGCGCGTCGAGGCCTGGTTGAGCGGGCGGAGCTTCCCCGTGGGCTCGATCGCGAACGCGCTGGCCGCGCCGGCGGGAGCGCCCTCGAAGTCCCCCACCTCGTTGACGGCGTACAGGAAGCGGCCCGTGGGATGGACGGCGAGGAACGACGGGTTCACGGACTCGGCGGCGAGCGCGGGCGCTCCCACGATCCCGGTGGCGGGGTCGAAGCGGGAGACGTAGATGCCCTTGCTCGGGCCGTTCGTGTACGTGCCGAAGTAGACGAACGAGCCCGCGTCGCTCGCGGGCGACGGAAGCGCCCCGAGCAGTCCGGCCGCCAGGACGGTCCCGGCCACGGCGCGATCGCCTTTCATGCAGGCCTCCCGGGAAAGGAACAGCCTACATCACCTCATTGATAGCGAAGCGCCACCATGGGGTGCACGCGCGTGGCGCGCGCGGCGGGGAGGTAACCGGCGAGCAGGGCCGTGGCCAGGAGCGTGACCGTGGCCAGCGCGAAGGTGAGCGGGTCGTTCGCGCTGAGGCCGAAGAGCTGCGTCTCGACCAGGCGCCCGAGCCCATACCCGCCGGGAAGGCCGACCGCGAGGCCGATCAGGGCCAGGATGGCCACTTCCCGGAGCACCATGGCCAGCACCGTCCTCCGGTCGGCGCCGAGAGCCACGCGGATGCCGATCTCGCGCGTGCGCAGCGACACGGCATAGCTCATCACGCCGTAGAGCCCCAGCGCCGCCAGCAGCGTGGCCAACAGGCCGAAGGCGGCCGACAGGGCCGCCACCAGGCGCTCCACGAAGAGCGACTCGCCGATCTGGGCCCTCATCGTCTTGAGGTGGGTCACGGGCAGCGTGGCGTCCACGCGCCGGACGATCTCGCGCATCCCCGGCGCGAGCGCCTCGGGGTCGAGCGTCGTGCGGGCGTAGAAGGTCATCTCCCCGACGTCCGGCTGCTGCCGGTAGGGCACGTAGACGAAGCGGATCGGCTTCTCGCGCAGGTTCGCGGCCCTGCCGTCCTTCACCACGCCCACGATCTCGATGTCCAGCTCGTCGTCGCGGCCGTACCCGAACCGGCGCCCGAGCGGGTCCTGGTCCCCGAAGAAATACCGCGCGAAGGTCTCGTTGACGACCGCGACCCGGGGCGCGCCCAGCGCGTCCGCGTCCGTGAAGTCGCGGCCGGCCAGGAGGTCGATGCCCAGGGTGGCGAAGAACTCCGGCGCCACCGCGTTGAAGTTCGGGTTCATGTCCTCGCCGTCCTTCGCCTCGTAGCCCTCCACCTTCACCGTGCTGCTGTTGTTGCTGTCCGTCATGAGCGCGACCTCGGCCAGCGACACCGAGCGCGCGCCCGGGACGGCGGCGACCTCGTCGCGGATCTCCTCGAGCACCGCGCGCCGCCGCTCCGTGGGGTAGCCGTTGAGCGAAGGGTCGACGGAGAAAGCGAGCAGGCGCTGGGGCTGGAACCCCGGGTCGAGCCCGCGCAGGTTCATCAGGCTGCGGGTGAACAGGCCGGCCCCGATCAGGAGGAGCAGCGACAGGGCCACCTGGGCCACGACCAGCGCCTTGCGGAAGCGGAAGGGGGCCGCTCCGCCCAGCACGGAGGTGGACTCGTTCTTGAGCGTGGGCGCGAGGTCCATCCGCGTCGACTGCAGGGCGGGCACCAGGCCGAAGAGAAGCCCCGTGGCCACGGACAGGGCCAGCGCGAACAGGCCGACGCGCAGGTCGGGATCGGAGGTGAGCACGCGCGCGGCCGCCGCGGAGGGGAGCGCGCGCACGAGGAGGCCGCCGGTCCAGCTCGCCACCACGAACCCGAGGGCACCCCCCGCGAGCGAGAGCACCAGGCACTCCACCAGGAGCTGGCGGACCAGCCGCCAGCGGCTCGCGCCGAGCGCCAGGCGCAGCGCGACCTCCTTCTGCCGCGAGGACGCGCGCGCGAGCAGCAGGTTGGCCACGTTCGCGCAGGCGATGAGCAGGACGAGGCCGACCATGCCCATGAGCATCAGGAGCGGCGTGCGTGAGAGGTCGCGCAGGCCGGAGGCGCCACGGCCGCCGGGGTGGAGCAGCAGCTTCTTCTGGAGGAAGGCCGTGCGGAAGCGCTCGGACCGCGTGCCGAGCCGCTCGAGGTCCTCCTTGAGGAGCTGGCTGTAGAGCACGTTCACACTCGCGCCGGCCTGCTCCACGGAGACGCCGTCGCGCAGGCGCGCCAGGCTGGTCAGCCAGCGGACGCGCCAGTCGTTGATGCCGCGCGTCCACGTGGGGATCACCTGCGGCTGCATCATCAAAGGCAGGTACACGTCGATCGACTCCCCCACCGAGATGCCGTGGAAGCCCGCGGGGGCGACGCCGATCACGGTCATGGGATGGCCGTTGACGTGCACGCCGCGGCCGACCACGGCGGGATCGGCCGCGAAGCGGCGCGTCCAGAACCCGTGACCCAGGACGGCCACGGGGTGGGCGCCGGGCGCGCGGTCGTCGTCCGGCGTCAAGAGACGTCCCGCGGCCGGGCGCAGCCCGAGCACGTCGAAGAACGTGCCCGAGACGAGCACGCCGTCCACCCGGTCCGTCTGCCCTCCTTCGCCCAGATGCACGGGCGTCGTGTACTGCGCCAGCACCCCGTCGAACACGTCGGCCTTGTCGCGCAACTCGAGGAACAGGGGGTGCGAGATCTCGGTCACGGTGGCGCTGTGGCTGTGGGTGGAGCCGGAGAAGGGGCCCGGTCCGTCGAGGAGGACCAGACGTTCGGGCTCATGGACCGGCAGGAGGCGGAACATCACCTGGTCCATCAGCGTGAAGATCGCGGTATTGGCTCCGATACCCAGGGCCAGGGTCAAGAGCGCGACGGCCGTGAACCCTGGGCTGGCCGCGAGCGTCCTCACGGCAAAGCGCAGGTCCTGCCTGAGTGCGTCCACGGTGCCTCCTCATGGAATGCGGCTGGGACGGCTTCAAGCGATTGGTGTGCCACCCCGGCCCGACTCCGAAGCTCATGCCGGACAGCGTGTTGGCGCGTGGACGCACGGCCGGGGTGTTCGTTATCGGAACGCGGCCGTCCCGCGAGCGGACGCCCTTCGACGCCGGGTCAGAGACAGCGCTCGTACATCGCGGCGAGGTCGCTCTCCAGGAGCGCGATGGGGTTCTGGGCGTGGCACGGATCCGCGTAGGCCTCGCGCGCGAGGTCCGGGATGTCCTCGCGCTCGAGGCCGCGCTCGGCGAGCGTGTCCTCGATGCCGACGCGCGAGCGGAACGCCGTCACGGCTTCCGGCAGGTCGCCGGGCCGGGCCTTCTCCCGGCCGCGGAACAGCCGGGCCACGCGCTGGTAGCGGTCGCGCAGGTCGTCCGTGAACGCGTCCGCCTTCTCCTCGAGCTGCCAGGCCAGTGCCGTGGGCAGGAGGAGGGCGTTGGCCAGGCCGTGGTGGATGCCGTAACGCGTGGAGAGGGGATGGGCCAGCGAGTGGATGACCCCGAGCCCCTTCTGGAACGCGGTCGCCCCCATGCTGGCCGCGAGCAGCATGCGTCCCCGCGCTTCGATGTCGTCGCCGCGGGCCACGGCGCGCGGCAGCGCCTCGACCACCAGCTCCATGCAGCCCATGGCCACCGCGTCCGCCATGGGATGGAACCCCTTGGCCAGGTACGCCTCCAGCCCGTGCGTGAACGCGTCGAAGCCCGTGGCCGCGGTGAGGAAGGCGGGCAGCCCGACCGTCAGCTCGGGATCCAGCACCGCCATCCGGGGCATGAGCGAGGGATGGAAGATCACGGTCTTCACGCCCGTGTCGCGCGTGATGATCACGGAGGAGCGCCCGACCTCGCTGCCCGTGCCGGCCGTGGTCGGGATGGCGTAGACGGGCGGCAGGGGCTGCGTGATGAGCTTGTCGCCGCCGCGGCTGTCGTCGAAGCGCGAGAGGGGCCCGTCGTGGGTGGCGAGAACGGCGATGGCCTTGGCCGCGTCCATCGGGCTGCCGCCGCCGAGGGCGATGAGCCCCGCGGCGCCCACGGCGCGGAAGGCCTCCACCCCGCGCTCGACGTCCTCCTCCACGGGGTTCGCGTGCACGTCGGCGAAGGGCTCGATCTGCAGTCCCGCCGCCAGCAGCGCCCGCCCCACCCGCTCGGCCAGGCCGGCCTTCACCACACCCGCGTCCGTGACCAGGACGAAGGGGCGGCCCGCGCCGGCGGCGAGCCGCCGGCCGAGCTCGGCCACCGCGCCCGGGCCGTAGAGGATCGTGGTCGGGTAGTTGTACTGGAGGACCATGGGGTGAGGCTCTTTCAGGCGTTTTCCGAGCGAAGCGTTCCCTCGGCCGCCAATCAAATGATCTCGAAGTAGCGCGCCAGCTCCCAGTCCGTCACCGCTCGCTCGAACTGGCGCGTCTCCCAGTCGCGGCTCGCGGCGAAGTGCTCGACGAACTCGTCGCCGAGCCAGCGCCGCGCCATCTCGCTCTTCCTGAAGGCCGCGGCCGCTTCGCGCAGCGTGCAGGGTAGCTGGCGCTCCTCGGGCAGCGAAGCCTGCGCCTCGTACGCGTTCCCGGTCACGGGCGCGGGGAGGGCCAGCTTGCGGTCGATGCCCTCCAGGCCGCTGGCGATGTTGGCGGCCACCACGAGGTACGGATGCGCGTCGGAAGCGGCCAGGCGGTACTCGACCCGCTGCGCCTTCTCGCCCCCGGGCACCACGCGGATGGCGGTGGTGCGGTTGTCCAGGGCCCAGGTGGCGGTGGTGGGCGCCCAGGCGCCCTTGACCAGCCGCGTGTAGGAGTTGACCGTGGGCGCGACGAGGGCCGTCAGCTCGCGCATGTGCTGGAGCTGGCCCGCCACGTAGCGCTCCATCAGTCCGCTCATGCCGAAACGGCCGTCGGCCGCGTGGAAGACGGGCTGGCCGCTCTTCGCGTCCCACAGCGACTGGTGCACGTGTCCGCCCTGGCCGGGATAGTCGAGCGACCACTTCGCCATGAACGTGGGCAGGAGCCCGTGCTTCTGGAAGAAGACCTTGGAGAACGTCTTGAAAAGCACCGCCTTGTCCGCGGCGGCCAGGGCCGGCGACACGCCGATCGCCGCCTCCAGCACGCCCGGCCCGGTCTCGGTGTGGAAGGCTTCGAGACCCATGTCCATGGCCTCGCAGTAGTCCTGGAACTCCTGGTACAGATCGGAGTTCACGGACGTGCGCAGCACGGAGTATCCGAACATGCCCGGGGTGAACGGGCGCAGGTTGCGGTACCCCTTCTCGCGCGCCGTCTCCGGCGTCTCGTGGAAGAGGAAGAACTCGTACTCGAACGCCAGCCGCACCTCGAAGCCCCGCTCGGCGGCCGCCGCCAGCACGCGCCGGAGGACGTTGCGCGGGCAGATGGGGTGGAACGCGCTCCCCGCCGGAGGCACCAGCTCGGCCAGGAAGAAGGGCGTCGCCTCCTCGTCGGGCAGCCAGCGCATCGTCCCGAGGTCGAGCCGGTAGGCCACGTCCGGAAACCCCTTGTGCCAGCCCGAGAACTCGGCGTTGTCGTAGAGCTGGTCCGAGGAGTCCCAGCCGAAGATGCAGTCGCAGAACCCCGCGGAGCCGCCGCAGATCGAGGCGAACTTGTCCAGCGCCAGGTACTTGCCGCGCAGGATGCCGTCGATGTCCGCGATGCCGAGCTTGACGCGCCTGGTCCCGCGCTGCTTCAGCTCGCCGAGGACGGCCTCGCCGGTGGACGCGCTCACGGGCGGGAGCGGAAGTGGATGCTGCGCCGGCGGGTCAGGTGGTAGAAGCCCCAGGGCGAGAGCGTGGAGCCCTTCCCGCTGTCCCCCACGCCCGTCCACGGCAGCGCGGGGTCGAGGTAGTCGCACCGGTTCTGGTACACCGTGCCCGCGCGCAGCTCGCCCGCGAAGCGGTCGGCGCGCGCACGGTCGCGCGTCCAGACCGAGGCGGTCAAGCCGTAGCGCGTGTCGTTCATCAGCCGCAGGGCCTCGTCGTCGTCGGCCACGGCGCGCACGGGCAGCAACGGCCCGAAGCTCTCCTCCTGCATGACCTCCGCCTCGTTCGGGACGCCGGTGAGCAGCGTCGGCGGGAAGAAGTTCCCTGGCGTGTCCGGCACGCGACGGCCACCCAGCAGCAGCCTCGCGCCGCGGCGAACGGCATCGTCCACCTGTGCCTCGAGCGTGTCGAGGGCCGGGCGGCTGGCCAGCGGCCCCATGGTCGTGGCCTCGTCGAGCGGATCGCCCAGCCGATAGTCCCGCAGCGCGGTCCGCGCGCGCTCCACGAACTCGTCGTAGACGCGGCGGTGCACGTAGGCGCGCTCGACCGCGCAGCAGGACTGCCCGGCGTTGTAGCAAGCACCGTCCACCACGTTCTCCACCGTGAACTCCAGGTCCGCGTCCGCGGCCACGTAGGCCGGGTCCTTTCCTCCCAGCTCGAGCCCCACGTCGAGAACGCGCCGCGCGGCCTGGCGGTACACGGCCTGTCCACCCGCCACCGAGCCCGTGAAGGCGACGTAGTCCACCGCGCGCGGGTCGCCCAGAAGCCGCGCGGTCCGATCGTGGTCCAGCTCGAGGCTGGCCATGACGCCCGGCAGCTCGGGATCGGCGAAGGCTTGCGCGAAGCGCTGGCCGCAGAGCGGCGTGCGCGCGCTGTGCTTGAGCAGGACGGTGTTGCCGGCCAGGAGCGCGGGCACCACCACGTTGACCGGGATGAGCAGCGGGTAGTTCCAGGCCGCGATGTCCAGCACCACGCCCAGCGGCGCGTGCTCGATCCGCCGGTGCAGGCCGTCCTTCTCCGGCAGGACCTCGGGCGCGAGCGTCCGCGGCGCGATGGCCAACATGTGCTCGGCGCGTTCGCAGAACGTCTGCAGCTCGCGGCGCGCCTCGCCGATGGGCTTGCCCATCTGCAGGGTGACCTCGCGCGCGATGGCGTCGCCCCGCTCCCGGAAGCGCGCGAGGCCGGCGCGCACGCGGCGCATCCGCTCCTCGAGCGGGAGCCGGCTCCAGCGCGCGAAGGCCGAGCGGGCGGCCACGACCTTGGCGGCCAGGGACTCCGCGTCGTCGAGCGGGACCTCGGCCACGACCTTCTGGTCGTACGGGTTGACCGCCTGCAGGGGCATCTGATCGGATGATACGGCATACAATCGCCGTCTTCGGGGGAGAGCCGATGGAACCAGAAGTCCTGCGGGGGCGCCTGCGCGGCGTCATCGCCTTCCCGGTCACGCCGTTCCAGGCGGACCTGTCCCTCGACACGGCCGGGCTGCGCCGCAACCTCGACGCGCTGCTGCGGCATCCCATCGCGGCGGTGGTGGCGGCCGGGGGCACGGGCGAGCTGTACTCCCTCACGCCCGCCGAGCAGCTCGACGTGGTGCGCGCCACGGCGGAGGCCGTCGGTCGCCGCGTCCCGGTCATCGCGGGCGTCGGGGTCAACGCCCCGCTCGCCACGCAGATGGCCCGGCAGTCCGCGGAAGCGGGCGCCGACGCCATCCTCGCCCTGCCGCCCTACTACCCGGGCGCGGACGACGAGGGCCTCGCGGACTACTATGCGGCGATCGGCGCGGCCACGGCGCTGCCGCTGCTCGTCTACAGCCGCGACTGGGTGAACCCCACGCCGGCCTGGGTGGAGCGGCTGGCCGCGCGCGTGCCCACGCTCACCGCCTGGAAGGACGGCCAGGGCGACGTCCGCCGCTACCAGCAGGTCATGCACCGCGTCGGGGAGCGGCTGCACTGGATCGGAGGCGCCGGGGACGACTGCGTGCCCGGCTACTACGGCATCGGGATCCGGGCCTACACCTCCAGCATCGCCACCGTCGCGCCGCGCCTCTCGCTCGAGCTGCACGAGGCCGCCGCCGCGGGCGAGGCCGGGCGGCTGCGGCGCCTGATGGTCGAATACGTGATCCCGCTCTACGCGCTGCGCGCGCGCCGCAAGGGGTACGAGGTCACGGTCATGAAGGAGATGATGAACGCGGTCGGGCTCTGCGCGGGTCCCGTGCGGCCGCCCCTGCCGCCGCTGCGGAGAGAAGACGCGGCCGACCTCGCGGCGCTGCTGGAGCGGTGGAAGCCCGTCCTGGGATGAAGGCCCTCGTCTACGTCGCGCCGGAGCGGGTCGAGGTCCAGGCCGTCCCCGAACCCACGTTGGCCGAGGGCGAGGTGCTGCTGCAGGTGTCCGCCGCGGGCGTCTGCGGGTCCGACATCCACGGGTTCCTCGGCCACAGCGCGCGCCGGCAGCCGGGGCTGGTGATGGGACACGAGACGGTGGCCACCATCCGCGAGGTGCACCCCGGGGTCCGCGGCTGGCGCGTCTCCCAGCGCGTGTGCTTCAACCCGTTGCTGAGCTGCGGCGCCTGCGCCGCCTGCCGCGGGGGCCGGGAGAACCTCTGCTCCGAGTGGCGCATCTTCGGCATGGACCGCCTGCAGGGCACGTTCGCGGAGCGGGTGGCGGTGCCCGCCGGCCAGCTCCACGCGCTGCCGGAGTCGCTGCCGGAAGCCGAGGCCATCTTCGTGGAGCCCGTGGCCGTGCTCGTCCATGCCTTCCGCATCGCCTTCGACACGGTGGCCGACCACATGGCCATCGTGGGCGCCGGCACGATCGGGGCCCTGGCCCTGGCGCTGGCCAAGGTGCACGGCGTGGGCCGCGTGTGCGTGGTGGACACGAACGAGGAGCGGCTGGCCGTGGCGCGGCAGCTCGGCGCCGACCTGGTGATCAACAACGCGCGGGAGGACGCGGCCCGGGCCGTCCGGTCGTGGTCCGGAGGCGAGGGCGCCGCGCAGGTCGTCGAAGCCGTGGGCCTTCCGGCCACACGGCGGGCGGCGGTGGCCATGGCCGCGCGGGGCTCCCGGCTGCTCTTCCTCGGCATGGCCGAGAACGAGTCGCCGCTGCCCTGGGTGGACATGATCCGGAACGAGCAGGCCGTCTTCTCCACCTTTGCCTACGCCCCGCGCGACTTCGGCGCGGCCGTGGGCCTGATCGAGTCGCGACGGTTCGCCCTCGCGCCCTGGACCGAGACCCGGCCGCTGGAGGACGGGCAGGCCGCCTTCGCCAAGATGGCGCGCGCGCCCGGGGCGACGCTCAAGATGGTCTTCAAGCTCTGACCTTTCGCGTTTAGAGCCTTGACGGACCGGAGCGCCGCGGCTAGCGTTGAAATAGGAGGCTCATATGCGGAAATTGCTCTCGACGCTCCAGGCGGCCGCCCTCGTGTTCGTGCTCGGCGTGTCCGTCGCCTCCGCGCAGTACCGTGGCGAAGAGATCGTGGGGAAGATCGAACGGATCGACGGCGGCACGGTGATCGTCCGGCGCGACGGGGGCGCCGAGGTGCGCATCAACGTCACGCCCCAGACCGAGGTCCTCTTCCAGGACTCGGGCGACAAGAAGCTCTTCCCCAACCCCACTTCGCGCGACCTGGGGGCGGGGATGGGCGTGCGGTTCACCTACAACGACGGCCACCCGACCCGCATCGTGGTCAACTTCGTCCCCGCGTCGACCGGGTCCGAGGCCGCCGCGGCCGCCGGCCAGCAGGTCAAGGCGCGCATCCAGTCCGTGGGCCAGGGCGGCCGCGAGATCAGCGCGGACGTGGCCGGCTCCACGCGCACGTACCATGTCGAGGACGCCGCCCAGGGACTGGCCGCACGACGCGGCCAGCTCGTGGTGCTCACGCTGGCGGACCGGGACGGACGGCAGGTCGTCACGCGCATCGACGCGGCGGATGCGGTCGGCGACGTGGTCCGCGTGGCCGGGAGCACGGTCGTGATCTCGGTGGGCGGCCGCCAGGAGACCTACAGCGTGGACGACCGCGACCTGCTCGACGACATCCGCGCCGGACAGCGCGTCCGCTTCGAGGTCGAGGAGCGCGCGGGCGGCCGCCGCGTGGTCACGGCCCTGCGGCGCGAGTAGCCCCCGCATCCCGGGCCGCCGGACCGGACGGCGGCCCGCTCCGCCGGACGCGCCGCCGCCGACGTGTGACAGCCGTGCGTCCTGTCACAGCGCCCCTGCGCCCGCCCGCGGACCGTGCGAACATGGTCCGCGCGGGGGGAGCCGAAATGGGAGCCCACTTCCAACCACGAGCCGCCGTCGCCGTCCTGGCCGCGCTTCTCTCCGCCGTCGCGCCCGCGACCACGCCGGGCTCGCCCGCCAAGCGCAGCGCGGCCGTGGCCGCCGCGTTGGCCGCCGCGCCCGCCGGGGAGACGCACCTGGCCTGGGTGTTCTTCACCGACAAGGCGGCGGCGGGTGCCCCCGGAGCGAATCCGGCGGACGCGCCCCTGAGCCCGCGTGCCGCGGCGCGGCGGCGGCTGAGGGGCCAGGTCACCGGCGTGACGTTCGAAGACCGGCCGCTGGCCGCCGCCCATGTCGGATCGGTGGCGGGCGCGGTGCAACGGCTGCGCCAACGCTCGCGCTGGCTCAATGCCGTGAGCGTGGAGGCGACCGCCGATCAGCTCGCGGCGGTGGAGGCGCTGCCCTTCGTGGCCCGCATCGACCTCGTCCGGCGGTACCGCCGCCGGGCGGAGGAGCCGGTCCACGCGGACGCCGAGCCCGCCGCCGGCGCCCGCTCCCCCTCGTCCCCTCGCCCGCGGGCCTCGGCCTTCGTGATCGACTACGGCCTCTCCCGGGGCCAGCTCGCCCAGATCGGGGTGCCCGCGGTGCACGAGATGGGCTACCGCGGCGAGGGCGTGGTGGTCGCCGTCTTCGACACCGGCTTCAACGCGCTGGCGCACGAGGCGTTCTCCTCGTTGCGCGTCCTGGCCATGCGCGACTTCGTCAACGGTGACGACGACGTCGACGACGGCGCCGACCAGGGCGACGGGGACCACGGCACGATGACGCTCTCCGTGCTCGGCGGGCGGGCGGAGGGGCAGCTCGTCGGCCCCGCCTTCGCCGCGGAGTTCATCCTGGCCAAGACGGAGAACACCGACAGCGAGACGCCGGTGGAGGAGGACAACTGGGCGGCGGCCGCGGAGTGGGCGGAAGCGCTCGGCGCCGACGTCATCAGCAGCTCGCTCGGCTACCTGGAGTACGACAGCCCCTTCCCGAGCTACAGCTTCCGCGACATGAACGGACTGACCGCCATCAGCACGCGCGCCGCGGAGATGGCCGCGGCGCGCGGCGTGGTGGTGGTCAACTCCGCCGGCAACGCCGGGTCCAACGCGGAGCACAACACGCTGGGCGCGCCCGCCGACGGCGCCCGCGTGCTGGCCGTGGCCGCCGTGGATCCGCGGGGCGCCCGCACGGAGTTCAGCTCGGTCGGTCCCAGCGCCGACGGCCGGGTGAAGCCCGACCTGGCCGCGCAGGGAGCGTCGGTCCGGGTGGCGCTGCCGCGCAGCGCGAGCCGGTACGGCTTCGCGAACGGCACGTCGTTCTCGTGCCCGCTGACCGCGGGGGTGGTGGCGCTCTTGCTGCAGGTCAACCCGGGCGCCAGCGTGGACGACGTCGCCGGCGTGCTCAAGGCCACCGCCAGCCAGGCCGGCGCTCCGGACAACCTGCTCGGCTGGGGCATCGTCAACGCCCAGGCGGCGGCCACCGCCTGGACGACGCCGGCGGCGGCGGGTCAGTGAATCTCGGGCTCCGGGACGGGCTCCGTCCCGCGTAGGAAATCGAAGTCGCAGCCCTGGTCGGCCTGCAGGACGTGCTTCGCGTAGAGCGCGCCGAAGCCACGCGGATAACCCACCTCGCGCGGCGTCCAGGCGGCCCGGCGGCGCGCCAGCTCGTCGTCCGGGACGTTCAGGGTCAGGCGCCGGCCGGGGACGTCCAGCTCGATGACGTCGCCGTCCTGCACGAAGGCCAGCGGCCCGCCCACGAACGACTCCGGCGCGACGTGGAGCACGCACGCGCCGTAGGCCGTCCCGCTCATGCGCGCGTCCGAGACGCGGACCATGTCGCGCACGCCCTGCGCGAGCAGCTTCTTCGGCAGCGGCAGCATGCCCCATTCCGGCATGCCGGGCGCCCCGAGCGGTCCGGCGTCCTGCAGCACCAGCACCGAATCCGGCGTGACCACGAGCGCGGGGTCGTCCAGGCGGCGGTCGAGGTCGTTGTAGTCGCGGAAGACGACGGCGCGGCCGGCGTGGCGGAGCAGGCGCGGCTCCATCGCGGTGTGCTTGATGACCGCGCCGTTCGGGGCGAGGTTGCCGCGGAGCACCGCCACCCCGCCCTCCGGGCCGAGGGGCTTCTCGCGCGCGGCGATCACGGCGTCGGTCCACACCACGGCGCCCTCGATGTTCTCGCCCAGCGTGCGCCCGTTGACCGTGAGGGCGCCCTTGTGCAGCAGGTCGGGGATCCGCGCCATCAGCGCGCGCAGACCGCCCGCGTAGTAGAAGTCCTCCATCAGGAACTGGCCCGACGGGCGGATGTTGGCCAGGAAGGGCGTGCGGCGGGACAGGGCGTCGAAGCGGTCGAGGTCCAGCCGGGCGCCCGCGCGCCCCGCCATCGCGATCAGGTGCACGATCGCGTTCGTGGAGCCGCCCAGGGCCATGGCCACGGTCACCGCGTTCTCGAAGGCCTCCGTGGTCAGGATGTCGCGCGGCTTCAGGTCCTCCCACACCATCTCCACGATCCGGCGTCCGGCGGCGGCGGCCATGCGCGGATGGCCCGAGTCGGCGGCGGGGATGGACGAGCCGCCCGGCAGCATCAGGCCCAGGGCCTCGGCCGCGGCGGCCATGGTGGAGGCGGTGCCCATGGTCATGCAGGTGCCGAAGGAGCGCGCGATCCCGTCCTCCATCTCACCCCAGGCGCAGTCGTCGAGGTTTCCGGCGCGCTTCTCCGCCCAGTACTTCCAGACGTCCGTGCCGCTGCCCAGCACCTGTCCGCGCCAGTTGCCGCGCAGCATGGGCCCGGCGGAGACGAAGATCGCGGGCAGGTTCATGCTCGTGGCGCCCATGACCAGCGCGGGCACGGTCTTGTCGCACCCGCCGAGCAGGACGACGCCGTCCACCGGGTTCGCGCGCAGGATCTCCTCGGTCTCCATGGCCAGCAGGTTGCGGTACAGCATGGTGGTGGGCTTCATGTACGTCTCGCCCAGGGAGAGCACGGGCATCTCCAGCGGGAACCCGCCCGCCTGCCAGACGCCGCGCTTGACCTCCTCGGCCCTTAGTCGGAAGTGCGCGTGGCAGGAGTTGGCGTCGCTCCAGGTGTTGAGGATGGCGATGACGGGCTTGCCGTCGAAGTCGTCGGCGGCGAAGCCGATCTGCTTGGTGCGGGAGCGATGGGCGAACGTGCGCAGGTCGGCGCGCCCGAACCAGCGGTGGCTGCGGAGGTCGGCCGGCTTGAGACGTGGGTGGGCCATGACGACGATTCCTCAGATGTAGCCGAAGTTGCGGAGCGTCACCAGCACGCCCAGGCTGAAGAAGAACACCCCCGAGAGCACCAGGGCGATGCGGATACCCCATCCCGGCCGGATCTCCTTCGGCAGGAGGATCGTGTTGACGGCGAGCACGTGCCAGCAGCTGAAGCCGAGCGCGTAGTTGTAGATCGTGGTCGCCCACAGGAGCAGCTTCCCGGGCCGTCCCACGGACAGGGCGATGAGCCCGAACACGGCGTAGACGCAGAGCACGGCGAAGTAGACGTGGCGGATCTTCGCGGGATCGAGCCCGCGCATCCGCGCGCTGCCCGTCCAGAAGACGTCCACCCACCGGCGCAGGACGCCGTCCGCGGTGGTGGCCGCGCTGGGGGCGAGGACGAGGAAGCCGCAGAAGATCGTCATGTACCAGAAGAGCGGGCCCAGGGTCGGCCCCGCCGCCTCCGCCACGCCGCTGGCCGTCATGGCCGCGACGCCCGATTCCGCCACCTCGGTGCCGCGGCGGAGGAACTGGATGGAGAGCATGCTCGGCAGCGCGATGCCGAGGAAGCAGGCGGGCGTCCAGACCACGAGCTGGTCGCGCAGGACGTGCCGATACCATCGGCGGAAGCGGCGCACGGACTCCGCCGTGATGGGAAAGATCATGCCCACGTGGGAGAGCTGCAGGCCCCGGCCGCCGACCATGCTGGGGATGGCGCCGACGTGTTTGCCCATGCCCCAGCCCTGGTCCCGCGTGTAGCCGGAGATGGTGGTGTTGGTGAGGCCGCCGGAGCCCGAGATGGCGGCCATGGCGGTGAGGTAGCCGAGCATGGCGAGGTCGAGCGGCAGGAGGGGCCGTCCCTGGACGAGCGCCACGAAGATGTTGTCCACGGTGGTGCCGTCCCGGATGCCGTCGCCGTCGAGGTCGATCCAGGTGTCCGGACGGCCGTCGCCGTCGATGTCGGCCCACGCGTCCGGGACCCCGTCGCCGTCCGTGTCGAGGGTCGGGGGAAGGGACTCGTCCACGTCGAGGTGTCCGTCGCCGTCCCAGTCCTCGCCCGGGTCCAGGATGCCGTTTCCGTTGCGGTCCTCGCCAGAGAGCACGGGCAGCGTCCCGACCTTGAAGAAGCCGGTCGTGATCTCCCTCCAGGTG
>DATKEG010000249.1:0-12423 GCA_035544515.1 Vicinamibacteria bacterium
GACGAGCACGCCTTCGCGCGTGCGGAACACGGAGGGGATCACCTGATGGCGGCCGTGGTGCTCGGGGACGATCAGCCGCGCTTTCGACCAGGTGGCGCCGCTGTCGGCGGACGTGCGCAGGACGATGGCCAGCGGGCCCCAGGTGGCCGCCACGGACAGGCTGTTGAAGTGGTAGAGCGTGCGGCCGTCGGACCACATCGCGAGCGCGCTGTCGTTGCGGTCGGGTGGGTCCCAGAAGAGCGACGCGTCCTCCCACGCGGTCTGGCCCGCGCGCAGGCGGCTGGCGGCGACCGCGACCTCGCGGCCGCGCTCGGTGACGGTCGTGTACCACACCGCCAGCAGGTCCCCGTTGGGACACTCGACGATGGTGGGCGCGTGGTTGTGCCGGCTGAAAAGCGGGCCTTGCGAATCGTCCGGGATCTTCACGTACGGCCGCGGCTCCTCGAAGTACGGCCGCGTCGGGTCCGGGCCGCCTCGCGTGCCGGAGGGCTTCGCCAGCCGCACATCCTGCTGGTGGCGCGCGGGCGGGGGCGGAGCGAGTGGCGCGCTCTGCGGCCTCTCCCCCAGTGCGACGCGAAGCCCGATCAGCCAGCTCTTGTCCTCCGGCAACGTCCCCATGCGGTTCGCGGAGCGCAGGTAGAAGGCGACCGTGGCGTGGCTGCCGCCGCGAGCCACCTTGAAATCACCGTCGCTGCGACCGGTGGGATCCACCTGGTCGGCGGCTTCGTAGGGACCGTACCAGTCCTCGACCCACTCCTCGACGTTGCCGTGCATGTCATGGAGCCCCCACTCGTTGGCCGGCGTGCGTCCCACCGTGAGCGGCACGACCTCCTCCCGGCCCCGGCCTCTCAGGGGCTCGGGATACCAGCTATTGTCGGGGTTCTTCACGATGCCGTCGGGCAGGCCGTCGCCGAAGGCGAAAGGGCCGGGATGGCCCGCGCGGGCCGCGTACTCCCACTCCGCCTCGGTCGGCAGGCGGTAGGGCCGTCCTTCCTTCCGGGACAGCCAGTCGCAGAAGGCCTGCGCGGCGTGCCAGTCCACGTAGACGACCGCCTCGTCGCCGTCGATCGAGAAGCCGGTCCGGCCGCGCAGCAGCATGTGCCGCGGATCGAACCGCTCGTACTGCGCGTTGGTGACCTCCGTGACGCCGAGGTAGAAGGGCCGGCTGATCGTCACCGGATGGACGGGCCGCTCGTCGTAGTCCCCCGTGGCCGGCAGCCAGATGGGCCGCCCGCCGTGTTCCGTGGCGGCGAGCAGCCCGGCCGGAAGCACGCGGTCGTTGCCCATGGAGAACGTGCCGGGCTCGACGCGCACGAAGCGCATGCCGATGGAGTTCTCGAAGCTCTTCCCGGTGGGCATCCCTCCTTCGCTGCTCGAGCGCGCCCCGGGCGGCAGGAGCAGCACGGAGAACAGCACGCCGCCGGCGCCCGTTCGCGCCAGCCGAGAGGGCAGGGTCGCGCGCGGTGGATGCTTCAAGTCAGCCTCCGGCGCGGCGCGCTGCGGGCGCCGCCTCGGCCTGCGCGGCCGGGGGGAAGAACCAGCTCGCGAGCCACCCGACGACCAGGATCGTGAGCGTCCCGATCACGATCGTGAGGAAGCCGTGGAAGGGACTGCGGTAGCGGGCGAGCGAACCCGACCACATCGGCGAGACGCTCAGCCACAAGATGACCAGGATGCCGGTGACGACCCCGACCAGGGCCGCCGGGCTGGTGACCCTTCGGGAGACGAAGCCGAGCAGGAACAGCCCCAGCATCCCCCCGCCGAAGATGCCCGCCAGCAGCCACCAGGCGTCGAGGGCGCTCTGGATCTGGATCAAGGCCAATGCGATGAGAGTGCCGAGTGCGCCCCAGGCCACGGTCCCCGCGTAGAGTGCGATCATCGAGCCGCGCCCGGAGGTGCCGCGGCCGACGAAGCGTTCGTAGAAATCCGACATCAGTATGGTGGCCGACGAGTTGAGGCTGGTGGACACGGTGCTCATGGCGGCCGCGAAGATGGCCGCCACCACGAGCCCCGTCACCCCTGGTGGGAGCTGTGCGGCGATGAAGTACGGGAGCACCGAGTCCGCCTTCTCCACCGCGCGGTACTCGGCCGGCAGCAGCTCCGGCCGCGCCGAGTAGAACGCGAACAGCGCGGTGCCGAGCATGAAGAACAGCGCCGAGAGCGGCACGTACAGCAGCCCGCCCAGCCACACGCTCTTGCGCGCCTCGGCATCCGAGCGCGAGGCGATGTAGCGCTGGATGTAGTTCTGGTCGATGCAGAAGTTCTGCAGGTTGATCACGATCCCGTAGACGAGCACGACCCAGAAGGTCGCGTCGGCCAGGCTGGGGCCGAAGCTGCCCAGGCTGAACTTGTCCTGGGCGGCGGCCACGGCGAAGACCTCGGCCGGCCCTCCGGGCACGCCGAAGACCGCCACGGCCAGGCAGGCCAGGGCGCCGAGCGTGAGCACCACCGCCTGCACCGCGTCGGTCCAGATCACGGCCACGATGCCACCCACCAGGGAGTAGAGCGTCACCGAGGCGCCGGTGAACACGATGAGCCAGCGGATGTCCCAGCCGACCAGCACGTGCATCGGCAGCGCCATCAAGTACGTGACGGCGCCGATCCGGGCGAGCTGGGTGAGGAGATAGAAGACGCTGGCGTAGAGCCGCGCCCAGACGCCGAAGCGGTGCTCGAGGTGGCTGTAGGCGGAGACCTCGCGGCTCTTCCGGTAGTACGGCAGCACCCAGCGCACCGCGATCCAGGTGACGAGGGGCAGCGAAAGGCTGAAGGCGAACGGGTTCCAGTTCGCGGCGAAGGACTTCCCGGGCAGGGCCAGGAAGCTGATGCTGCTCAGGTAGGTGGCCAGGATGGACAACCCCGTGGCCCAGCCGGGCAGCGACCGGTCCGCGGCCGTGAAGCCCTCGCGCGAGCGGGTCCTGCGGTAGAAGTAGAAGCCGATGCCCATCGTGCCCAGGAAATAGGCCGCGAGAACCACGAAGTCGAGCGCCGTCACGTGCCTGGGCATGGGCTGGTGCGACGGAGGCTATTCGCCGGGATATGGCTCGTCAAGCATGAAGGCCAGCGCTAGCGGACGGCATGACGGTGCGGACCGGCTTCTTCGGTGCGGTCGGTCGCCGGGGGTGGCGCCGGCGAAAGGGCGGAGATGGAGTCGCGCAGCTCGGCCGTCATCTCGATGTCGGCCGCGCCCAGGCAGCCGTCGAGCTGCTCCAGTGTCCGCGCGCCCATCACGGCCGCGGTCACCGCCGGGTGCGAGGCCACCCAGGCGATGGCCAGGGCGGCCGGGTGGTGGCCGTGCTCGCGGGCCAGCGCCACGAAGGCCTCGGCGATCTCGATATAGGCGCTCTCGCCGTAGCGGGCCTGGTACATCTGGTTGCTGGTCAGGCGGCCCGTCTCCGGCCGGCGGCTGGCCCCGTACTTTCCGGTGAGCAGCCCGGCCGCCAGCGGGTTGTAGGTCGTCACGCCCAGGCCCTCCGTGGCGGCCATGGGGAGGATCTCGACCTCGGCCTGCCGCTTGAGGAGGTTGTACATGGGCTGGACGCAGACGAGGCGGTTCCACGCGTGGCGCTCCTGGATGCCGAGCACCTTCACGGTCTGCCAGGCCGCGAAGTTGCTCACCGCCGTGTGAAGGATCTTCCCCTGCCGCACGAGGTCCTCGAGCGCGCGCAACGTCTCTTCGAGGGCGGTGTCGGGATCGAAGCCGTGAAGGAAGTAGACGTCGATGCGGTCGGTCCGCAGCCGGTGGAGGCTGGCTTCGACGGCGTTCACGAGGTTGTAGCGGGAGGCGCCCCGCGCGTTGACGTCCTCGCCGGTCGGGAAGGCGCCCTTGCTGGAGAGGACGATCTCCCGCCGGCAGCCGGCGATCAAGCGTCCCAGGATCTCCTCTGCGCGGCCGCCCGCGTAGACGTTGGCGCAGTCGAAGAAGTTGATCCCCGCCTCGCGGCAGCGTTCGAAGAGCGCGCGGGAGGCCGCCTCGTCCGCGTCCCCGCCGAAGGTCATGGTCCCCATGGCCAGCCGCGAGATCTTCAGGCCGCTCCGGCCCAGGTATCGGTATTCCATCGTGTCCTTTCCTATCGAGGCAGCCGGCCGCGGACCCTACCGAGCCGGGCCGCGCGTGCGATCTCGCGGCCGTCGGCCAGGACGCGCAGGCCGGCCCCTCGCCCGTACTTCCCGCCCGTCCGGTCCCACACCACGGTGAGGACGTGCCCGGCATAGGGCACGCGGTCCAGGCAGAACCAGTCCCACGTTCCTTCGGGAACAAGGGGGTTCACCTCGACGATCTCGTCCGCGCGCGGGCGCAGACCGACCAGGCCCGTGATGACGAGGTCGGCGAACCCCGAGTGGTTGTAGTGGTCGCCGCGCCCGTCGAACCGGCCCTTCCGGATCTTCAGCCGCCGCGCGTGCCATTCCCCGCTGTACGGGTCGAGGTTCTCGTCGATCCAGGGAATCGTGCGTCCGTCCTCCAGCTCCCGCCGGTGGCTTCGCGCGTAGATGCGAAAGGTCTCGAAGTAGTCGCGCTTCGACATCACCCGCTGATCGTAGTCATTGAGGAGGTTGGCCAGCGCCTTCAGCGTCATCGTCGTCGAGAAGGGCCAGCTCGGCCCGTTCCACTGGCAGTCGTCGCCCTCCCAGGCGATGCGGAAGCCCGGGTGCCGCTGCTCGGCCGTGGTCGGCCCGTAGGGTGCGCGGAAGCCCCGGGGATCCGTGAGCTGCGTCCAGGCGGACTCGTATCCCGGATCGGGCAGGCCGAAGTACCAGGGGATGAACCCGATCTGCTCGCGCACGTCCGCCAGCGCTCCTTTCTCCAGGAGCGTCTTGAAGTACCGCGCCTTCTCGTCCCACAGACGGTCCTGCACGAGCCCCTTCAAGCGGCGGGCCTCGGCGTCGTAGGTGCGGGCCACGTCCCCACGGCTCGCCAGGCGCGCGATCCGCGAGAGCGCCCGCGCGTTGCCATACATGTAGCTGTTGATGGTGGGCCGGGCGTTGCGGTGGTGCCGCGAGCCGCTGATCGACTCTTCCATGCCGTCCGCGACGTCGTACTGCCAGAACAGGCCGCCGGGCAGCCGGCGCTCCTTCTCCCAGGCCTCGTAGTCAGCGATGAGGGCGTCGAGCAGGCCGACCACGAAGCCGGTGTCGCGGTTCACCAGCCAGCGCCCGTAGACTGCGTCCGAGAGCCAGCCGCTGAACTGGTGGAAGCGCGGCTCCGGCCCGCCGCCGGGGCCCGAGCGCAACCAGAACCGGACGTACTGGTCGATGTAGCGCGGGTCGTGCAGCCACCGCCCCTCGTTGACGTGATGGCCGAGGGCGCAGCTGATGGCGTTGTGCCGCGTGGCATGACGTACGGGCCGGATGAACTCGGTGAAGATGAACCCGTCAGGGGTCTTCTTCAGGTGCTTGCGGAACGCCCACCAGCGATAGTAGTAGGTCTCTTCGAGCGACCTGTCGGGGCACTCGAACGAGGGGATGTTCGCCGCCAGCCACTCCCAGGCGCGGGCGTTCGGCACGTGGTTGACGACCCCTTCGTCCACCATCCGGTTGAAGCGCTCGACGTGGAGCTCGAACGATGCGGCATGGAGGGGGCCCGTCCGCGTGGCGCGCGGCTCTCGCCCGCCAGGGCCGGACGCGAGCATGAGCAGGGCGATGGCGGCTGGCGCGGCTGGCCTGGAGCGGCCTGCCCGGCTTCCGCCTGACGAACGTCCGGTGGGCTCTGCAGTAGACTCGGTTGACTCGTCCATCGTCGATAATCTGGTCACGAGGTGCAGGTCATGCGCAAGCCATTGTTGCTCCTGGCGGCCTCCTTCGTCTCAGCCGGTCTGGCGCTTCCCGGAAGTCAGCCGGAGGCCTCGTTCACCAACTCGGCCGGCATGAAGATGGTCCGCGTCCAGCCGGGAACGTTCCCGATGGGCAGCGACCTCTCGCGCGACCACTGGACCGAGCAACCCGTGCACTCCGTCACGATCTCGCGGCCGTTCTACATCGCCGAGACCGAGGTCACGGCGGAGCAGTTCCGGCGCTTCCGGCCCCACTTCCAGGGAACGCCCGCCTACGCTCCCTACGCCGCCGGCGTGAGCTGGCACGAGGCCGTTGCGTTCGCCGAATGGCTCGGCCGCAAGGAGCGGAAGTCCTACCGGCTGCCGACCGAGGCGGAGTGGGAATACGTCGCGCGCGCGGGCAGCGACGAAGCGGCGGCCCAGACGCGCGGCCAGCTCGGCACGTCCAACGCGTGGGGCGTGAAGAACATGCTGGCGGGGGCCCGCGAATGGTGCCTCGACTGGTTCGGCGAGTACCCCCAGGCGGATCAGGTAGACCCGCTGGGGCCGGAAAAAGGTTCCGTGCGGGTGGTGCGGGGCGGCCGGCTCGACCTCGAGGAGAGGAACTTCCTCAAGAAGGACTTCGGCCGGCCGCAGAGCCGTCTCGCCATCGCTCCGAGCTTCGGGACGCCGGTTTCCGCTCGCGCTGCCGTTCCCGGCCGCGCCGAGCCGGCCCGCCACGGTCTCGTCGGAGTCTGGTTCGCGAAGACGGACCTGACGGACCCCCAGGAACCGACGGTCATCACGCGCCTGAGCAACAGCTGGAGCAATGATCCGCGTGGAGGCGGACGCTGGTCCGCGCGGTGGAACGGGCAGATCGTGGGGCCCCACACCGGCGAAGTCACCTTCACGGTCGAGACGGACGCACCCTTCCGGCTCGACATCGACGGCCGCCCCGTGATCGACGTCTGGAGCAGCCGGCGGTCGCAGTCGGGCTCGGTGACCATGAAGAAGGACCACCCCCACGCGATCACGCTCGCGTTTGCGCGCGAGGGTGGACGCGACGACTTCCACCTCTACTGGACATGGCCCGGACACGCGCGTGAGCTGGTTCCGGGCAGCGTCCTCTCGCACACCGCCGCGCAGGAGCAGGCGGCTCGGACCGAGGCCGGCGAGGCGGACGTACCGGGCCGGCACGCGATCGGGTTCCGGCTGGTCGAGGCGGAGATGCCCAAGACTCCGCCGCTGCCGGTGGACCCGCCGCTGGTTGCGGTGGGCGTGAGGCAGGACGCGACCCACGTCGCGCAAGGGCCCGATCCCCGGAAGCCCTACTTCCGCAAGCGTCACCTGCTGCCGATGCCGCCCGACAACGCGCCCGGCGAAGCCATCGACGCCCTCGGCATGCATCCGTCCCTCCGGCCGCACAACCACAGCCCGGCCCTGGAGGTGTTGCCCAACGGCGACGTCCTGATGGTGATCTACACCTCGTACCGCGAGTACGAGCCGGGCGTCTCCCTCACCGCCAGCCGCCTGCGCTTCGGGGCGGACCAGTGGGACCCTCCCTCGCGCCTGGTCGACTTCGTCGGTGCCAACGATCACGCGCCGTTGCTCTGGAACGACCGCGGCGTGCTGCGCCTGTTCTGGGGCAGTCCCAAGCTGGAGGAAGGTGGCTTCCCGTTCCAGTGGATGACCTCGCGTGACCACGGCGCCACCTGGGACGAGATCCGCTTCCCGCGCTTCGTCGGCCCCATCGGCAGCCACTCGCGCCAGCCCATCAACAGCGCCTTCCGCGACGCGGCGGGCCGGATATACGTCTCCAGCGACGGCTCCGGAGGGGAATCCGTCCTCTGGGTCAGCGACGACGAGGGCGCGACCTGGTACGACACGGGCGGCCGCAGCGCCGGCCGTCACACCACGTACGCCCTGCTCAAGGACGGCCGCATCCTCGGCATGGGCGGCAAGAACACGAACATCGACGGGTTCATGCCCAAGGCGGTCTCGAGCGACGGAGGCCGCACCTGGACGGTGAGCCGGACGCCGTTCACCTGGCTGGGCACCAACCAGCGCCCCGCGCTCATCCGCCTCCAGAGCGGCCGGCTCTTGTTCGCGGGCGATTTCATCCACCACAACACGGGTGCCCAGCCGGAGGGCGTCAACCATCTGGGGTCGTACGTGGCGCTGTCGGAGGACGAGGGCGAGACCTGGCACGTCAAGAAGCTCATCGGGGCCCAACTGCACGAGCACGCCGAGCGGGCCGAGCGGATGAAGGGGCCCACGCTCGGCTACGCGGTCGCGCGCCAGGCGCCCAACGGCCTCATCCACCTCGTCGCCACCATGAACAACCCGTGCCTGCACTTCGAGTTCAACGAAGCCTGGATCATGGAGGAGGACACGCCCGAAAGGCCGGACGCCGAGCTGATGGCTTCCGACGCCACGCGCATCGCGGAGGTGAAGACCTACGAGGAGCGCTACCCGAACGGCCAGCCCCGGGCCACCTGGTCGGGCGGCGTAGCCGACGACGGCCGCTTCCTCCTCCACGGCACCGAGACCTGGTATCACGAGGACGGTTCGAAGCAGTGGGAGGCCACCCATGACCTGGGCCGCAAGCGGGGGCCCGAGGTCCGCTGGTCGCGCGAGGGGCACCGGCTCTGGTCCTGGGACCACCGCGCCGACGGCACCAGCATCTGGACCCGATGGTGGCCGAACGGCCAGAAGAAGGCCGAATCCACATGGCGCGGCTTCAGGGCCGACGGCGTGGCCCGGCGCTGGGACGCCGGCGGAACGCTGGCCATGGAGATGAGCTTCAAGACGGGACGGCCTGCCGCCCCGACATCGGCCGCGGCGGAGTAGTTGCCTGCTCTCGCCCAGGGCTATCATCCGAGGCACCGAGCCCGGAGCGACGTTACCTGGCTTCACTGGATGCCGTCGCCATCTCCAGCAGCCGGCACAGGGCGTTCGCGAGCTGCATCTGCCGCGGCGTGCGACAGCGGACCCGGAACAGCTCGGGGCTGGCGACGAGCGCGGCCAGGCAGCGGGCTCGGGACGTGGCCACGTTGAGGCGGTTGAGGCTGTAGAGGAACTCCATCCCCCGGGGGGCGTCGGCGGGCGAGGACGTCGCCATCGAGTAGATCGAGACGGGGGCCTGCTGGCCCTGGAACTTGTCCACGGTTCCCACGAGCGCGCCCTTGGGCAGGCGGCGGGCGATCTCGCCGACCTGGGCGTTGTACGCGGCGACGACAAGGACATCGTCGAGGGCGACCCGCCGGCGCTGGCCGGAACGGTCGGTCCACCAGGTGTCGCCCTCGGTCAGGGACTTGACGAGGGCCGCGACGGCGTCCGCCTCCTCGGGCGACTCGGTCTGGTTGCCGCTGTGTTCGCAAGGGACGTAGCGGACGCCCGTCCCGGTGAGGGGCGCCGTACCCTCCAGGGCCTGGCGATCGAGCCCGGCCTGTGGCTCGAGTCGGCTCTCGTAGAAGACCTCCGACGTGAACGCGCAGACATCCGGATGGAGTCGCCAGGTCCTGGCCAGGAAGAGACCCTTCTCGGGGGGCATCGTGGCCGCCCCGTCGAGCAGGTGGGCGAGGGCGGACCGTTCCGCGCCGGGAGGGTGCGTCCCCGTCAGGGGCTGATCGAGCTGCTGCGGGTCGCCGAGCAGGATCAGGCTCCGCGCGGCCGGGGAGACGGCGACGGCGTTCGCGAGCGCGATCTGGCCCGCTTCGTCCACGACGAGCACGTCCAGGGTTCCGGCGAAGTCCTCGCGCGACCAGACCCAGGCGGTGCCGCCGACGACGTCGAGCTCGCCGCCCCGAAGGGCCGCGAGCAGGTCCGGGTTGGACTTGAAGCCTCGTGCGGACGGGCAGGTCCAATGGCCCTCGTTGTCGGCCCTCTGGCCGATCCGAACCACCGCCCCCTTGGGGGCGAGCTTGGCGACCTCGTCGAGGAGAAGGCCGATCACCTTGTGGCTGTTCGCGGTGACGCCGACCTTGCGCCCGTCGGCGACCAGCGCCAGGACCATGTGGGCGCCCGTGTGGGTCTTGCCGGACCCGGGCGGACCCTGGATCGGCAGCGTGCTCGCGCCGAGCGCCATCGCCACGCGGACGGCGCCCCGGGTCGGATCGTCGGCATCCCCTCGGACGGGCGTGCCCGGGATCTGGCCGGCTCGCGGTGGAAGCCGCCGGAGGAGGTCACGGGCGGCGCGGTAGGGTCCGTCGGCGTCGATCCCGTGGTCAGCCACCCACTCCCCGATCCGCAGGAGGCTCGCGCGAAGCTCCTTCGTCGGCACCAGGTCGTAGGGCACGAGGGACGTCGGGTGTGGGACGTCCCGGTTGATCCCGCGGCTGAGGTCGACCGTGCCCGCCGCGTCGTCGACCTGGACGACGGTGCCGGGGGACTTCCCGGTGGCCGGATCGCGGGCGTCCCGGCCTTCCTGGATCGCGTGCTCCTGCGGCGGGAAGCGATAACGGTGGATGAGCGACTTCTTGACCTGCCCGACCTCCCCGGCGTACTCGAGTCCGGCCATCGGCTCCCGCTCGGCGATCCGCTCCTCGTCGGTGAGGTCGTCCATGAGCAGGAAATACCGCCACCAGAAGCTCTTCTCCTCGCGGCGGTGCCAGGAGAGAAGCTGGGCCAGGAGCCAGCGGGCGTGCTGCTCCGGGCTGCGCTCCCTGGGGTCGGCCGGAACGCCGTCGGTGAGCCGGTCCGCGACCGCCTGCACGCGGGCCAGGGATTCGGAGAGCTCCTGGGGGGCGTCGCCCGACTTCGCCCCCGGACGCGGCAGCGGCGCGCCGAGCTGCGCGGCGAGCTCGGAGCGGCGGGCTTCGAGCCAGTCGCGCAGGAGGAGGGTCGACACCACGTCGTCGTGGTTGTAGCGCTCGATCTGCCGGAGGGCTTCGTCGTCGTGGCCGGCCTCTCCCCCGGCCTGCAGCCAGGCCTCGAAGGCGGCGATCACCGGACCGACGTCGCGCAGGCCGATCTCGCGCGTGTACCCATAGAGGGGCTCGAGCCGCTTGATCGAGTAGCTCTCGACCGACGCGCGGACGCCCTGGCGGACGACGCCGTAGAGATCGACGAGCACGTCGCCGCGAAGCAGGGCGTCCACCTCGTCCTCGCGCGTCCCATGGCGGCCCATGAGCCGGCCCAGGGCGGTCGGCTCGTACGGCGCGTAGTGGTAGATGTGGATCCCGGGGTCCCTGGCGCGCCGCTCCACGAACAGGTCCATGAGCCGCTCGAAGGCCCTCTTCTCCGCGGCGAGGGTCACCGTACCCTGCTCGTCGCGCGCCCAGAAGGTGTGGAAGGCCGGGTTCCCGCCGGCGTCGCGCCGGCCGGGCTCCAGGACGCCGAAGAGGTAGTCGATGCCGTCGTCGAGCGCGTAGGGGTCGCCCTCGATGTCGAAGAAGAGATCGCCGGGGTGCGGCTCGGGCAGCGCGAGGAGGCCGCGGTTCGGCTCGAGGGAGCCGTCCTTGAGGCGGCTCGGCGCCACGAGCTCGTAGAGCGTCCGGTGGGCGTCCTCGCCCTCGACCTGGAGGCGGGCCTGCCGGTGGACGCGCTCGAGCGTCGCCGGACGGGTCTGGTCGAGGGGCGGGACGAGCGGAAGCGTGAGGCCGGCGAGAGCACGGCGGGTTTCGATCCCCCGTGCCTTCAGCGCCTGGCGCTGGCGCGCCGCGATGCCGGCCACGAGCGAGAGGTCGTCGTCGGACCGGCGCCGTGTCCTGCAGGTCTCGTCCCAGCGGCAGACGTCGCAGTGGTCCACGGGCTCGGGGTAGGTCGCGACGGGCGGATACGCCGGGAGGGCCGCCGCCACCTTCTCCTCGAAACGGCGCCGGGCCACACGGTAGTAGGCCATGTAGTCGCCGACCCGGTAGGGCTCCACTTTCCGGGCGCTCCCGCCGAGCGCGACGTACATCCACTCGGGCTCGCGTCCCTGGATCCTCGCCAACCGATCGACGTAGGAGCAGATCTGGAGGAGCGCGCTGGCCTTCGTGTGCCGTGCGAGCTTGGTGTCGACGATCTCGTAGCTCCAGGCGCCGAGGGCGCTCTTCGCCTCGACGCGCAGGAGGAAGTCGGCGTAGCCGAGCCAGCGGCCGTCGAACAACACGGCCTGGTAGATGACGTCGTCGCCGCGGCGGATCGCGGCCTCGGTGGCGGCGGCGGCGCGGCGGAGCCGTTCGCCTCGATCCGCGATGCGGGCGTCGGGCTCGATGCGCGTCACCGTTCGGCCCGCGGCCTCGAGGCCGGCGAGATAGCGGGCCTCGTGCGCCAGCCCGCGTTCCTGCATGACGTCCAGCTCCGGGTCCGGGCGGCTCGGCCGCCTCACGAGGCGGGCGGCGGCGGCGAGCTCGAGCGCGGTGAGGTGCTCGCAGGCGAGAAAGCCGACGAGGTCCGTGGCGGAGAAGACGGGCCGGCCGTCGATCAGTTGCATGGCAGGAGCGCGATCTTGTCGCGGCGTCGGGCGGGGCATGGACCGGACTCGTCCAGGACCCGCGGAGCGCCGAGGGTTGAAGCGAGCGACGTACGAGGACGTGCTGAGCGCCCCCGAGAACAAGGTGGCGGAGATCCGTGGACGGCGAGTTACCGGACGGACGCGGGCTCAGCGCGCCGCGTAATCGTATAGCAGCGATCCGAACCGACGGTTGACAAACGTGCCCTCCGCGGCCACGTAGCCGCCGCGGCGGGGGCT
>DATKEG010000250.1:0-5288 GCA_035544515.1 Vicinamibacteria bacterium
CGGCGCTGTCCGATCGCGTACAGGCCCGAGGCCGTGCGCGCGAAGATCTGGCCCTCCGAAACGGCCAGCGAGCTCAGCGTGTAGTCGCCCAGGTCGTTCTCGGCCAGCAGCTCGAACTTCGGCCCGGCCCGGTACACGCTCGTGACCCCGTCCTCGTTCGTGACGTAGATCCTCCCGTCGGCGAGCACGGGCGAGGAGCTGTAGGTGCCCGTCTTGAGGCGCTCCGGCCCGTAGACCTCCTTGCCGGTCGCGGCGTCGAGCGCCCACGCGATGCCCTTGTCGTTCACGACGTACAAGAGCGTGCCGTCCGTGACCGGCGTGGGCACGTCGGGGCCGTTGTCGAACGACCAGACGCGGTGCGACCGCGTCACGTCGCCCCGGCCGCCGGTGCGCAGCGCGAGCATGGGACGCACGCGCGTCGGCGCGTAGACGAGGTCGCCGTTGACCACGGGCGAGGCGACGATCCGGTACCAGGGATCGTTCTGGGGGTTGAGCCCGTGCGCGCGCCACAGCTCCTTCCCGGTGGCGGGGTCGTGGCCGGTCACGATGTCGCCGCCGCTGACCACGATCTCGACCTGGCTGCCCCGCTTGACCAGCGCGGGCGTGGTGTAGGCGTCCGGCGACTCCTGGATCGCTGGCGTCGGCCGCTCCATCCTCCAGACCGTCTTGCCCGTGGCCCCGTCGATGCGCAGGAGGTACGACGGGTCGTCCGTCTTCATCCCGTGCAGCACGGGGATGAACAGCGCGCCATCGTGCAGCAGCGGCGACGAGCCGTACCCGTGGTTGAGCCCGAAGGCGCCGTACTCCTTGGGGATGTCGCGTGCCCACCGTTCCTTGCCCGCGAAGTCGAACGCCTTGAGCACGCCGGTGCCCGTGAGCACCCAGACCGTCTGGCCGTCGGTCACGGGCGAGGGCGAGGACATGTTGTGCTTGCGCACGGTCTGGTTGCCGCCGCCCAGGTGCTGCTTCCAGAGGACCTTGCCCGTGGCCTTGTCCACGGTCCAGAGCGAGATGTCGTCGCCCTCGGCCACGCTCAGGAAGACGCGGTCGCCCCAGATGATCGGCGTGGAGCCGCTGCGGGCGGGCAGGGGCAGCTTCCAGGCCACGTTCTCCTGCTGCGTCCAGCGCAGCGGGAGGTTCACCTCTCCGCTGACGCCGTTGAGCAGCGGCCCGCGCCACTGCGGCCAGTTGTCGGCCGCCGCCGAACCCGCCAGACCCGCCACCAGCACGCCCGCCAGGACCCTTCCCTTCACGCGTCCCTCCCCGCTCGCGAGAGCCGCCGCGAACCTCCCGAGGATAACCGGCGGGGAGCGGGTGGGACAAGGGTTCTCGGAGGGGGGCCGCGGTCAGCGGCGGCGGGCGGCGTTGGCGAGGACGACGTGCGCCACCTGGGGCCGAACGGTGAGCTCGTAGCGCTCGAGGCCGGCCAGGGGAGACGACCCGCTGAGCCCGAGGTCGGCGCAGGCCGCCTCGAAGTCGCGCCGCGCGCGGTGTTCCCACGCGCGCTCGGCCGCGCTCGCCTTCATTCCGGCCAGCGGCGCGGAGCCGCTGAGGCCCAGCTCGCCGCGCACGGAGGCGAAGTCGCGCTCGGCCTCGAGATAGGCGACGCTCGCGTCGAACGGCTCGGTCGCCGCCGCGCCGGAAACCCCCGCCAGGAAGATGAAAGCCAGGACCGCCGTGACCCGATGCATCCGAATCCCTCCTGAGTGCTGCGCCCCAAGTCTCGAGGGATAAGACGACGGGACGCGGTCCAAGGTTGCGTTTTCCTTGGCCCCGTGCGCCCGAACACGCTGTCCGTTCAACGGGTTGACGCTTTGACGTCTTCTGACATCTCGGGCGCGCTCGGCGCGGGTCATCTTCAATAGAATGCTTCCGTGTCACGCCTTCGCCTGGCCTTCATCACATTGTCGTCGCTGGCGGCCACCGTACCGCTCCTCGCGCAGGCCACCACGACCGCCATCACCGGCACCGTCCGCGACGCCTCGCGCACGGCCGTCGCGGGCGCGCTGGTCACCGCGCGCCACCTCGAGACGGGGCTCGCGCGCAGCGTGCCCTCGCAGGCCGACGGCCGCTACGTGCTGCCCGCGCTGCCGGTCGGCGCGTACGAGCTGCGGGTCGAGATGACGGGCTTCCGCCCGCTGCTCCGCCGCGGCGTCACCCTCGCCGTGGGAGAGCCCGCGGTCGTGGACCTCGTGCTGGAGCTGGGCGCGTTCGACCAGGAGATCACGGTCACGGCCGAGACCTCGAGCGTCCGTACCGGCTCGGCCGAGCTGAGCTACCTCGTCGGCGAACGCGCGATCCACGACCTGCCGCTCAACGGCCGCAACTACACCGACCTGGCGTTCCTCCAGCCGGGGGTGGTGGCCTACACGCACCGCGACACCGGGTCGGTGGTGGCGCACGGCGTGGGCATGAGCGTGAACGGCCAGGACCCGCGCTCCAACACCTACCTGCTCGACGGGACGCTCCTCAACGACTTCACCAACGGTCCCGCGGGCAGCGCCGCGGGCACCGCCCTGGGCACGGAGACGGTGCGCGAGTTCCGCGTGGAGACCAACAGCTACAGCGCCGAGTTCGGCCGCAACTCGGGCGGCCAGATCCACGTGATCACGAAGTCGGGCGGCAACGACCTGCACGGCAGCGCCTACCAGTTCCACCGCAACGACGCCCTCGACGCGCGCAACTTCTTCGACCTGCCCGGCGCCAAGCCGGACTTCCGGCGGAACCAGTTCGGCGCCACCCTGGGCGGCCCCCTGCGGCGGGACCGGACGTTCTTCTTCTTTGGCTACGAGGCGCTGCGCGAGCGGCTCGGCCGCACCCTCTCCACCTTCGTGCCGGACACGAACGCGCGGCAGGGCCTCTTGCCCGACGGCGCGGGCGGCCTGCGCAGCGTGGGCGTGAGCCCCGACGTGCGCCCCTACCTCGACGCCTTCCCGCTGCCCAACGGGCCCGCGATCGGCCAGGGCCTGGCCACCTTCACGTTCCCCTTCGAGCAGGACCTGCGCCAGGACTTCTTCCAGGTCCGGCTCGACCAGAACGTGGGCGGACGCGACCAGCTCTTCGCGCGCTACACGTTCGACGACGCCGAGCACTACCTGCCCACCGACTTCCCGCAGTTCCCGCGCACCTTCCTCTCGCGCAACCAGTTCTTCACGGGGGAGTACCGGCACGTCGCCTCGCCGCGGACGCTGCACACCACGCGCCTGGGCTACAGCCGCACGCGCATCGGGCAGGCGGTCGAGGCGAACCTCTCCACGCCGCTGCCGCCGTTCACCCCCGGCCGCGAGATCATGGGCGACATCGACATCGGCGGCGTCCCGCGCTTCGGGCCGCAGAGCTCCGGCAACCTGTCGCTGGTGCAGAACGTCTATGCCCTGGAGCACGGGCTGGTGCACACGCGCGGGCGCCACTTCATCAAGGCGGGCGCGCTGGCCGAGCACTACCGGCAGAACATGGTGAACCCCACGTTCAGCCTGGGCATCTTCGCCTTCGGCAACGTGGAGAGCTTCCTGCGCAACGCTCCCCTGCGCTTCGTGGGCCTGACCCCCGACGCCGCGCTCGACCGCTACTGGCGCTTCACGCTGTTCGGGCTCTACCTGCAGGACGACGTGCGGCTCGGCCACGGCCTGACGCTCAACGCGGGCCTGCGCTACGAGTACCAGACGCTGCCGCGGGACACCAAGGGCCGCGACTCAACGATGATCACGCTGGCCGACCGCACGCCCACCACCGGCCGGCTCTACGAGAACCCCTTCCAGAGCCTCTCCCCGCGCCTGGGCCTGGCCTGGGATCCCCTGGGCGACGGCCGGTCCTCCCTGCGCGCGGGCTACGGCCTGTATTTCAACACCAACAGCTACCAGAACCTGATCGTCACCGTGACCAACCCGCCGGCCACACCGCGCATCATCATCCCGAACCCCACGTTCCCCGTGCCGCCCTTCACCCGCGCCATCGCCAACTCCATCCGGCCGGTGCAGTGGGACCTGCAGGTGCCGCGCGTGCACGTGTGGAACCTCAGCGCGCAGAGGGAGCTCTTGAAGCGGACCGTCCTCACCGTGGGTTACGCCGGCTCGCGCGGCCGGCACCTGCTGCGCAGCGGCGACGTCAACGTGCCCGTTCCCCAGCGCCTCGCCGACGGCACGCTCTTCTACCCTCCCACCGCGGCCAAGCCCAACACCGCCTTCGGCGTGATCGAGCAGAAGACGAGCGACGGCAACTCCTGGTACCACGCCCTGATCGTCGAGCTGGCGCGCCGCGCGGCGGGCGGCCTGAGCTTCCAGTCGTCCTACACCTTCTCGCGCAACATCGACACCACGCAGGCCTCGACGTTCTTCTCGGACGCGACCAACGGCACGACCTCGGCCTTCCCGGAGCCCTTCGGCCTCCCGTACAACAAGGGCCTGGCCGACTACCACGCCAAGCACAACTGGGTGTTCAACCTGACGTGGGACCTGCCGCTGGCCCGCAACGCCGGCGGCTTTGCCGGTGCTCTCTTCGGCGACTGGCAGCTCGCCGCGATCGGCCAGATCCGCAGCGGCAATCCCCTCACGGCGTTCGTGCAGGCGAACCGCTCCCGCTCCCGCTGGTCGCCCTCGCTCGCCCCCAACGTCGGCCTCGACCGCCCCAGCCTCGCCCCCGGCCGCACGCCCGCGGACGCGGTCCTCGGCCAGCCCACGCAGTGGTTCGACCCGGCCGCGTTCGTGCTCCAGCCCGCGGGCACGCTGGGCAACCTCGGCCGCGGCGCCCTGATCGGCCCCGACCTGCGCGTGGTGGACCTGGCGCTGGTCAAGCGCATCCCGCTCTCCCGCCTGGGCGACGCCGGCCGCCTCGAGCTGCGCGTGGAGGCCTTCAACGTCTTCAACCGCGTGAACCTGGGCGTCCCCGCCTTGCAGGCCTTCGCCGGCGCGAGCGACGGCGAAGCCGTGCTGCCGACCTTCGGCCGCATCCGCACGACGTCCACGAGCGCGCGGCAGATCCAGGTGGGAGCGCGGGTCTCGTTCTAGTCTAGGTCCAGGCTACAACCGGCGAAGCCACTCACGGGCCTCACGCATCACCTGCGAGTGAGGCACGACCTTGCCCGCGCGAGCGGCCTCCTCGCCTTCGCCGATCCTCTGCCGAACATAGAGTTCGTACTGAACGTCGTCAACCGTGCAGTCGTCCGGCAGGGAGTCCAGAACTTCACGAACCAGTTGTTTGGCGGAAGACACGTGGTTGCTCCTTCCAACGGATTCTACACCGTCGGCCGTCACGGCTCTCCAACGGCCCTCGCGCGATGGCGCGGGCCGCGA
>DATKEG010000251.1:0-10921 GCA_035544515.1 Vicinamibacteria bacterium
GGCGGACGTGGTGGCGCTCCTGTGGGCGGCCCTCCACGACCCGGCGGAGGCGCCGGCGCTGCGACGCGACAGCGCCGCCCGCCTGGCCGAGACGGCGGGTGAGATCCGGGACATCCTCGACGGCTCCGAGGAGGGGGAGGCGAAGCTCGCGCGGCTGCGCCGGTACGTGCCCGAGCTGTCCTCGCCCCTTCGCTACCTGGACACCCCGTCCGAGGGGGCGGCCGAGGCCGACGCGGCGCACTGGGCGCGAAAGCTCCTCGAAGGCATCGCCGCGGGCGCGCCCGGCCTTTCCCGCGAGGACGCCGCGCGGCTCGAGACCCTGGCCCGGCGCGCCTCCGCCTTCGCCGACGGCATGAGCTTCCGCTTCCTCTACGATACGCAGCGGCGCGTCTTCTCGATCGGCTACCGTCTGGCCGACGAGGAGGGCCCCGGCCGGCTCGATCCTTCCTACTACGACCTCCTGGCCTCCGAGTCGCGGCTGGCCAGCTTCTTCGCGATCGCCAAGGGCGACGTGCCCCAGACGCACTGGTTCCACCTCGGGCGGCTGGTCACCAGTGTCGACGGCTCACCCACGTTGCTCTCCTGGAGCGCCACCCTGTTCGAGTACCTGATGCCGCTGCTCGTCATGCGGAGCTACCCGGAGACCCTGCTCGACCTGTCCTGCCGCATGGCCGTGCGCCGGCAGATCCAGTACGGCGCCGAGCGCGGCGTGCCCTGGGGCGTCTCGGAGTCCGGCTACAACGTCATGGACCGCCTGGAGAACTACCAATACAAGGCCTTCGGGGTTCCGGGCCTGGGCCTCAAGCGCGGCCTGGGCGACGAGCTGGTGGTCTCCCCCTACTCGACCGCGCTGGCCGCCCTGGTCGAGCCGGCGGCGGCGGTGCGCAACCTGCGGCGGCTGGCCCGCGACGGCCTCGTGGGCGCGTACGGCTATTACGAGGCGATCGACTACACGTGGCCGAGGACGGAGAAGGGGGCGCCCGAGCGCCGGGACCCGGACCACCGTGGAACCGTGGTGCGGGCCTGGCTCGCGCACCACCAGGGCATGACCCTGGTGTCCCTGGCCAACGTCCTCGCCGGCCACGCCATGGTCGAGCGCTTCCATGCCGACCCGCGCGTGCGCGCGACCGAGCTGCTGCTCCAGGAGCGCGTGCCGCACGAGGCGCCCATCACGCAGCCGCGACCGCCGGAGGAGACGCGCGTCCTCGCCGCCGCCCCGCCCGCGCCCGCGCGCCGCCTGCGCTCGCCGCACACCGCGTTCCCGCACGCGCAGTACCTCTCCAACGGCAGCTACACCGCGGTGGTCACCCATGCCGGCGGCGGCGGGAGCTTCTGCCGCGGACGCGTGGTCACCCGTTACCGCGAGGACGCCACGCGCGATCCCGGCAGCCACTTCCTCTACCTGCGCGACGTGCGCAGCGGGTCGGTCTGGTCGGCGACCTACCATCCCGTGGACGCGCCGGCCGAGGAGTACGAGGTCCTCTTCCTGCCCGAGAAGGCGACCTTCCGCCGCCTGGACGACGGCATCGCCACCCAGCTCGACGTGACGGTCTCCACCGACGACGACGTCGAGGTCCGCCGCCTCGCCATCTCCAACAAGGGCGACCGCCCGCGCGAGATCGAGGTCACGAGCTACGCCGAGATCGTGCTCGCGCCCCAGGCCGACGACCTGGCCCATCCCGCCTTCGTGAAGCTGTTCGTGGAGAGCGAATACGTTCCGGAGAGCGCGGCCCTCCTCTTCCGCCGGCGGCCGCGGGCCGCCTTCGAAGAGGCGCCCTGGGCCGTGCACGTGCTGAACCTGGAGGGCCGGCCGCAGGGGCCCGTGGAATGGGAGACCGACCGCGCGCGTTTCCTGGGCCGCGGCCGGGACGTGCGCGCTCCCCAGGCGCTCGACGGACGCTCGCTCTCGGGCACGACCGGGGCCGTGCTCGACCCCGTGGCCAGCCTGCGCCTGCGCGTCCGGCTCCCGCCGGGGGCCTTCGTCCGGCTCACGTTCGCCACGGGGATGGCGCAGAGCCGGGAGGCCGCGCTCGCGCTCGCGCACAAGTACCGCGACCCGGCGGCCAGCGCCCGCAGCTTCTCCCTGGCCTTCCTGCACGCGCAGAGCAGCCTGCGGCACCTGGGCATCGAGGCCGAGCACGCGATCCTCTACGAGCGCCTGGCCTCGCGCGTGCTCTACGCGGACGGGTCGTTGCGCGCCGAGCCCGACCTGCTTTCCCGCAACGTGCTCGGGCAGGAGGGCCTGTGGCCGCACGCGATCTCGGGCGACCTGCCCATCCTGCTCGTGCGCGTGGTCGCGGAGAACGACCTCCCCCTCGTGCGCCAGGTGTTGCAGGCGCAGGAGTATTGGCGGCTGAAGGGGCTCAGCGCGGACGTGGTGATCCTCAACGAGCATCCCCTCGGCTACCTCGACGAGATACACCAGGCGCTGGCGGCGCTGCTCGACGACGGGCCCTGGCGCGCCTGGAAGCATCGGCCGGGCGGGGCGTACCTGCTGCGCGGCGAGCGGATGACGGAAGCCGAGCGCACGCTGCTCGCGAGCGTCGCGCGGGCGGTGTTGAGCGGCGAGAAGGGCGAGCTGGCCCACCAGCTCGACCGGCCCTTCCCGGGGGTCCCCCCGCCCGAGCTGCTCCTCCCGAGCCGGGCCGCCGCGGGCGTCCCCACCGCGGAATCCCCGCCGGTCGAGCTGCCGCCGCTGACCTTCGCCAACGGCACCGGGGGGTTCGCCGCGGACGGATCCGCGTACGTCATCTGCCTCGAGGGCGACCAGGAGACGCCCATGCCCTGGGCGAACGTGATGGCCAACGACTCGTTCGGCAGCGTGGTCACGGGGTCGGGCGCGGCCTACACCTGGGCCGAGAACAGCCGCGAGAACCGCCTGACGCCGCACGCCAACGATCCGGTGACCGACGCCACGGGCGAGGCGCTGCTCGTCCGGGACGACGAGACGGGCGAAGCCTGGGCCCCCACGCCCGGCCCCCTGAAGCGCACGCCGGCCAGCGGCCGCCTCGTCGTCCGTCACGGCCCGGGATGGACGCGCTTCACGCGCGCGGTGCGCGGGATCCACCACGAGCTCGACGTGTTCGTGGCCACGGCCGACCCGGTGAAGGTCTCGCTCCTCACGTTGACCAACCGGGACACGCGGCCGCGCACGCTCAGCCTCTTCGCATACCAGGAATGGCTGCTCGGACCGCCGCGCGCCGGCCAGGGCGCGCACGTCGTGACGGAGCTGGACGCGGAGAGCGGGACCGTGCTGGCGCGGAACGCCTACAACCTGGCGTTCGCGGAGCGCGTGGCGTTCGCCAGCACGAGCGAGCCGCTGGCCTCGGCCAGCGGCCACCGCGGGTCGTTCCTGGGACGCAACGGGGGGCTGGCGCGGCCCGACGCCCTCCGCCGCCGCGCGCTCGACGGGCGCTTCGGGGCCGGGCTCGACCCCTGCGCGGCGCTCCAGGTCGTGGTGAAGCTCGCCCCCGGCGAGACGCGGCGCGTCGTCTTCCTGCTCGGCCAGGGGCGGGACGCCGCGCACGCGCGCGCGCTGGCCGGGCGCTACCGGGAGCCCGCCGCCGCGGAGGCCGCCCGCGAGGAGGTCCGCCGGGAGTGGGACGACGTGCTCGGCGCCGTGGAGGTGCGCACGCCGGACGACTCGTTCGACACCCTGATGAACCGCTGGCTCCTGTACCAGGACCTGAGCTGCCGGATCTGGGCGCGCTCGGCCTACTACCAGCCGGGCGGGGCGTTCGGGTTCCGGGACCAGCTGCAAGACGTGCTGGCGCTGCTCTTCACCCGGCCCGGGATCGCCCGCGCGCACCTGCTGCGGGCGGCGGCGCGGCAGTTCGTCGAGGGTGACGTGCTGCACTGGTGGCACGAGCCCGGAGGCCAGGGCACGCGCACGCGGTGCTCCGACGACCTGCTGTGGCTTCCCTTCGCCGCCGCGCATTACGTCCGCACCACGGGGGACGAGGCCGTCTTCGACGAGCCGGCGAGCTTCCTCACCGCGCCCCCGCTCGCGCCGGAGGAGCAGGAGGCGTACGTCCGGCCGGAGGTCTCACCCGAGCGGGCCTCCCTGTTCGAGCACTGCCTGCGGGCCATCGACAAGGGGCTGACCGTGGGGGCGCACGGGCTTCCCCTCATGGGCAGCGGCGACTGGAACGACGGCATGAACCGGGTGGGCGCGCAGGGCCGTGGCGAGAGCGCCTGGCTCGGCTTCTTCCTGCAGGGGATCCTGCGCGACTTCGGCGCGCGGTGCGAGGTCCGCGGCGACGGCGCGCGCGCGGAGCGCTACCGCGCGCACGCCCGGCGGCTCGCCACCGCCCTCGAGCAGGTCTGGGACGGCGAGTGGTACCGGCGCGGCTACTACGACGACGGGACGCCGCTGGGCTCGGCGCAGAGCGAGGAGTGCCGCATCGACTCCATCGCGCAGTCGTGGGCCGTGCTCTCCGGCGCCGTGCCCGCGCGTTTCGCCGACCGCGCCCTGGACGCGGTCCGCGCCTACCTCGTCCGGCGCGACATCCGCCTGCTCCTCCTGCTCACGCCGCCCTTCGACAGGTCGGCGGAGGACCCCGGCTACATCCGCGGCTACCCGCCCGGCCTGCGCGAGAACGGGGGGCAATACACGCACGCGGCGGCCTGGGTGGTCCTGGCCATGGCGCAGCAGGGACGGGGCGACGAGGCCGTCGAGCTGTTCCACATGCTCAACCCCATCAACCACACCCGGACCGCGGCCGGGGTCGCGCGGTACAAGCTCGAGCCCTACGCGGTGGCCGGCGACGTGTACGCGCATCCGGCCCACGCCGGCCGGGGCGGCTGGAGCTGGTACACGGGCTCCGCCGGCTGGCTCTACCGCGTGGGGCTGGAGGGGATCCTGGGGCTGCGGCGGCGCGGAAGCGTGTTCGAGGTGGATCCGTGCATTCCCTCGTCCTGGCCGGAGTACACCGTCGCCTGGCGGTTCGGCACGAGCCGTTACGAGATCGTGGTGACCAACCCCGAGGGGCAGTCCCGGGGCGTGGGCGAAGCCGAGATGGACGGCGCGCCGGTGGACCCGCGCGCGATCCCGCTCGCCGACGACGGCCGCGTGCACCGTGTGCGCGTGGTGCTGGGCACGCCGCGCCGCGTGGAACCCGAGGTCCGCAGGGCCACAACGCCGGCCTGATCCGGCGTCAGGACGTCGGAGGAGCCGAGGTGCGCAGCGGCGGGAGCTTCTGCTCGCCGAACGCTCAGCGCTCTCGAGTCGCGGTGCGCGCCGACATCGCCTCGATGAACCGGCGCCGCTCGTCGAGCGAGACGTACGACCGGGCGCTGGCGGTCGCCCCCAGCCGTTCGTTGTAGCGGGTCATCTTCATGACGGCCGTGACCAGGCGCGCGGGGTCCAGCCCGAGCGCGCGCAGCGACATCACCGCGATGCCGTCGCAGACCAGCTCCAGCTCCTGCATGCGAGGATGCGCGGCGGACGCCATTGCGGCCTGGTACTCGTTCCAGAGATACTCGTGGCCCAGCTCGTGGCCGGCCAGGGCCTGCAGCTCCTCGGGTGTGACGAGGGCGAGGGCATCGCGCGAGAGCAGGAGCACGGTTCGGGCATGCAGGCCTACGAAGGCGTGGCCGACGTCGATCACCTTGATCTCGACGGTGCCCTTCCGGCCGTGGAAGTCGAGGACCGGCTCGAGGGCGGCGAGCTTCGCGTTCTCTTTCGCGGTCGGCCGCAGCTCGCCTTCCGTGGGCAGTGTTGCGAGGATCTGTGCCCGAAGGGTCGCCGAAAGAGGCGCCGGCCGAAGACGGCCGAGGAAGGTCGGTATCGAGGTGGCGCCGATTGTATCGAAGAATACCAGCGCCTTCTCGGCGGGTCGGTCCCCACCGGGCCGCTCTTTCTCTCCGGCCGTCGCCGGCGAGCCCGACAACACCACGAAGAGGACCGGTACCGCCGCAGCACTACCCCGCATGCTCGCCTCCTGCAGCCCGTAATCGACTGCTGCAGAAGGAGTTAGGCTCTAGATGTCAGGAAGTCCTTTGCCGAGGCGAGGAAGTGTCTTCGAAAGTGATGAAGGGCTGCTTGGAGCGTTCTTGGACTGATCTCATGTCACTTCGGCTGAGGGGCTTACGCGCGGCCGGGCGTTCCTGGGTAGCATGACTCGCCTCGAGGGCGCGCGCGGGTACGAGTTCGGGTCCTTTCGGCTCGATCCCGCGGAGCGGCTGCTCCTGCGTGAAGGCCACTCCGTCGCGCTCACGCCCAAGGCTTTCGACCTGCTCGTCTATCTGGTCGAGCGCCCCGGGCGCCTCGTTGAGAGACAGGCGCTCATGGCCGCCCTCTGGCCGGATGCCGTCGTCGAGGAGGCGAACCTCGCCTACAACGTGTCGGCGGTGCGCAAGGCGCTCGGCGACGGCCATGAGGGTGAGCAATTCATCCAGACGGTTCCCACGCGCGGCTACCGCTTCGTCGCGCCGGTGATCGAGGTCTCGGCAGCGCCGGCCGCTTCGCGCGCTCGAACGCCTCGCGGGCTGGCCGGATCGCTGGCCGCGGTGCTGGCCATCGGCATGGTGATCGGCGGCGTCCTGGTCTGGCGGGTTGGCCGGTCACAACCACCGGTGCGCCCGGTCGTGCGGTTCGAGATACCAGCCGCGACCGTTTTGTGGCCGGGCGCGCCGGCTCTCTCGCCGGACGGCACCCGCCTGGCCTATGTCGCTGGCGTTCCCGACGGGCAGCAACTCTACGTCCGCGCTCTCGACAGCCTGAACGCCGTGGCGCTCCCACGCGCAGCAGGGGCGCGGCAGCCGTTCTTCTCGCCCGACGGCCGTGCGATCGGCTTCTTCACGGGCGAGCTGCTGATGAAAGTCGAGCTGGCGACGGGCCACGTGACGAAGTTGTGCCCTGTGACCTGGATAGAGCGAGGCGGCACCTGGGGGACCGACAACCGCATCTACTTCTCGCCGGGGCCCTACTCGGGGATCTCGGTCGTATCGGCGGACGGCGGCGAGCCGCAAACGCTCACGAAGGTGTCGCCGGACGAGGTCGCACATGGCTGGCCGGCGCTGCTTCCAGGCGGGCGTCACCTTCTGTTCAGCCGATGGGAGAGCGAGGTGCTCGACGACGCGAAGATCGAGGTGCTGTCGCTCGAGAGCGGCGAACGCCGGATCGTGATGGAGGGAGGATTCGGGGCGAGGTACATCCCGACCGGGCACCTCTTGTACGTGCGTAGCGGCACCTTGATGGCGGTTCCGTTCGATGCACGAACGCTGCGGGTGGGCGGCACCGCAGTCAAGGTCCTCGAAGGCATTGGCTTCGGCCCCACCAACGGGCAACCGCTGTTCGGCGTGTCGCCGGTGGGCACGCTCGCCTACTTTGCCGGGACCGTGATCGGCACTCGGACGCAGATGGCGTGGATGGAGGTACCCGGGAAGCGCCGACACGCTCTGGAAGCGCCTCCGGGTTTCTACATCGATCCGGTCTTGTCGCCGGACGGCCGGCGGCTGGCTGTCGCCCCGACCTACGGTAGCCACCAGGACATCTGGGTCACTGACCTGGCACGTGGCACGTGGACACGCCTCACCGCGAATCCGCGGTTCGACGGCGCCCCTCTGTGGCGTCCGGACGACCCCTCCTCGATCCTGTTCACCATGGCTCGCGGCCAGCCTTACGCGCACGACCTGTTCTCCGTGCCCGCAGACGCCAGCCGGGCGCCCGAACTCGTGTACGCAAGCCCCTACGCCAAGTTCGCGGCCTCCTCATCCGCCGCGTCCCGGCTCGTCGCGTTCACCGAGATCCGGCCGGACACGAAGGCGGATATCTGGCTGCTCGATCTCGGCGGCAAGCCGGTTGCGCGGCCGTTCCTGCAGACGGCTTTCTGGGAGAGCACCCCCGCGCTCTCGCCGGACGGCGTCTGGCTGGCCTACGAGTCGGACGAGTCCGGACGGCCCGAGATCTACGTGCGGGCCGTCTCCGGCGTGGGCGGCAAGTGGCAGGTCTCCAGCGGCGGCGGTGACCGGCCGCGCTGGTCGCGGGACGGGCGGCAGATCGTCTACAGGCGCGGGACAAGCATGATGGCGGCGAGCGTCGCCACCCGCCCGTCGTTCAGCGTTGAGGGCCCACGGGTGCTCTTCGAGGGCGAGTTCGAAGCGGGCGGATTCGTCACGCCGAACTACGACATCGCTCCCGACGGGCGCCGATTTCTGATGATCGAGCCTTCCCAGGATCCCGAGCCGGCGCCGTTGCGCCTGGTCGTCATCGACAACTGGTTCGCCGAGCTGCAACAGAAGCTCGCAGCGCCGTGACGACGGCAAGTGCGGTACGTGGTCGCGCACGGCACGCGCCGCGCGGCGCCACGTTACTTGGTCCTTCTACCGCGCCGCGGACACCTTCAGCTCGGCCAGCCGCGCCAGCATGTCCTCGGCGGTGGTGGCGGGCTTCACCGCCTTGTCGACGGCGGCGATCTTGCCGTCCTTGTCGATGTAGAAGGTCCAGCGGTTGGCGACGCCGCGTTCGGCGTTGAGGACGCCATAGGCCGCCGCCACCTCCTTGGTGGGGTCGCTCAGCACCGGGAAGTCGGCGTTCTCGGAGGCGGCGAACGCCTTGTTGCCCTTCTCCCCTTCGACCGGGTCCACGCTGGCCATGAAGTAGGCGACGTCGTACTTGCGGAGCTTGTCGCCGTTGGCGGCGAGCGACTTGCATTCCAGTGTGCAGCCCGAGGTGAAGGCGCGCGGGAACCAGGCGACCACCACCGCCTGCTTGCCCTTGAAATCGGAGAGGCGGTACGTCTTGCCGTCGCTGGCCGCCAGCTCGAAGGCGGGGGCGTCGTCCCCCACCGCCAGCTCGGCGGCGGGGGCGGTGCTCGCGGCCGCCCCGATGATGACGAGCGCCAGAGGAATCGACCGGATGCGCATGGAAAGCCTCCTCAGGGGGTCCTTGCGGACAGGGGCCCAGTATTACTTCATCGCCAGATGTTTGGCCAGCCAGGCCCAGGCCTCCGCCTGCATCTCGAGGTTGAACTCGTGCGGCGCGTCGTAGAGGCGCGTCTTCACGTTGTCCGGCGCGCCGGCCTTCAGGTAGCAGGCGGCGAGCTTCTCGAAGCTCGCCTGGACGCCCGCGGGCGCGAACAGCGCGTCCTGGCTGCCGTTGATGACCAGGAGCGGCGTCGGCGCCGCCAGCGACGCGACGTCGGGATAGTCGAGGTGCCGGTAGAGCCCGGGGACGAGCTTGGTGAAGCCGATGGTGTTGCGGACATGGCGCTCGAGCTGCGGGGGAAAGGACGTCATCCAGCCCACGGCCACCGCCGCCTTGATCCGGTCGTCCAGGGCGGCCAGGTGGATGGTCCGCAACCCGCCCATGGACAGGCCCAGGCAGCCGATGCGCGCGGGATCGACCTCGGGGCGGCTGGCGAGGTAGTCCACGGTGCGGATGTCGTCCCAATACATGACACCCGCCCAGGTGAAGCCCGCGGCGTAGATGGTGCGGGCGAGAAGCTGTTCGTTCTCGCTCGCGCGGCGGTTGAACGCGGCGATGCGCTCCGCGGTGAGGGCCGGCGGCCGCTCGCGCCAGTCCGGCGGGTCGTCCGCGAGGAGCATCCGCCGCTCCCCCCAGTAGAACATGTCGATCACCACGACCACGTAGCCCGCGCGCGCCAGCTCGCTGGCGATGCTCCGGCCGCCGTAGTACTGCTGCTTGAACTTCGTGAGGACGGCGTGTTCCCCGTCCGACTCGACGAGCTTCTCCTTGCCCCAGAGGTAGAAGCCGCCGTGGTCGTGCAGGGCCACGAGGGCGGGCGCTCGTCCGCGGGCGTTCTTCGGCAGCAGCACGCAGGCCGGGACGCGGATGTCGGGGGTCGTGTTGAAGTAGACCTTCTCCTGCACGTAGCCGCCCCGGTCCACCCGCTCGACGGTCTCGGCGCGCAGATCGGTCCTGTCCGGCGCGTAGTGGAGCAGCTCGAGCAACCGGCCGCGCGCCTGGCGCTTCCAGGCGGCCAGGTCGTCGAACTCCGGCCGCAGGAACGACAGCGGGAGCTCGCCGGCCACGGCCTGGCTCTCGACGAACGGGAAGAGCGACCCGATGTGGGAGCCGACTCCCGCCGGCGACACCGCCTCCGCGCCGGGCGGACCGGCCAGCGCGGCCGCCGTGCCCCAAAGCGAACCCTGCAGGAACTCGCGCCGCGTGCTCATCTGTCGGCCTCCTCTCCGCCATCCGCGCCCGAGATCCCCAGTCTAGCGACATGCGCCTGGCCGGCGTCACGCGCCGGGGGACGCGGCGGCCGCCGATCCCGCCACGTAGCCGCTGGCCCAGGCCCACTGGAAGTTGAAGCCGCCGATGCGGCCATCCACGTCGCAGATCTCGCCGCAGAGGTAGAGGCCCGGGCACGGGCGCGACTCCAGGGTGTCGAGGCGCACCTCGGCGAGCGGAACGCCGCCGGCCGTGGCCTCCGCGTACGCGTAACCACGGTCGCCGGTGACCGGCAGGGGAAGCTCGAGCACCGTGCGTAAGATCGCCCTCCGCTCGTCGCGGGTCAGCCGGTGGCCGCGCCGGCCCCCGTCCACCGCGGCCAGGGCGCACAGCACGCGGACCAGCCGGCCGGGGAGCCAGCGTTCGAGGAGGCCGCCCACGGTGCCCGTGCCCAGGGCGCGCAGCGCGGCCTCGAGCGCGGCCGGCGTCACCTCGGGCAGCCAGCGCACGACCAGCGTGGCCGAGGGGTCGTCCGCTCGCGCGTCGATCCAGTAGCGGCTCACGTCCAGCACGGCGGGGCCGGACAGGCCGAAGTGCGTGCAGAGCAGCGGTCCCTCGAACGACGAGCCGCTCCGGCCGGAGCCCGCGCGCACCTCCAGGCGCACGGGTACGGACAGCCCGGAGAGCGCGCAGAGCGGATGGTCGCGCGGAAGGGTCAGCGGCACGAGCGCCGGGAAGACGCGCGGCGTGATCGAGTGGCCGAGGGAGCGCGCGAGCGCGTAG
>DATKEG010000252.1:0-15895 GCA_035544515.1 Vicinamibacteria bacterium
CCCTCGTCCTGGCCTGCCTGCTGGCCGCCGCACCCGCTGTGGGGCAACAGGCGGCGCCGCCCCCCGCCGGGGAGGACGAGGCCCCCGAGTGCACGCCGCAGGAGCCGTGCCTCACCGCCGGCCGCCAGGAGCAGATCACGCGCGAGCATGCCCGCGCGCTCGGCTTCGTGGACCTCAGCTTCGGCGACTCGCGCATCCAGGCCGACGAGCTGGACCTGTTCACGACCACGCACGCGGACGGCCGCGAGACCCACCGCATCGAGGCCCGCAAGAACGTCGTGTTCCTGCGCGGGGAGGAGCGCCTGGCGGGGGACTCCCTGGTCATGGACCTCAGCACCGGCAGGGGCACGTTCGAGAACGCGCTGGGCTACACCAGCCCCGGCGTGTTCATCGAGGCCAGGCGCATCGAGCGCCTCGACGCCGAGAACTACCGCATCGAAGGCGGAAAGTTCACGTCCTGCGCCCAGCCCACGCCGCGCTGGAGCTTCTCCGCCACCAGCGCGAACGTGAAGGTGGACGACCGGATCCTGGCCAGGAACGTGGTGATGAAGGTCAAGCAGGTGCCGGCCTTCTACATGCCGATCTTCATGTACCCCATCCAGGAGGACCAGCGCTCGTCGGGGTTCCTCTTCCCGCGATTCGGCAAGGACACCTTCCGGGGGTACAGCCTGGGCACGGGGTTCTTCTGGGCCATGGGCCGCAGCTTCGACCAGACGTTCTACTACGACTACTACAGCGATTACGGCGCGGGCTACGGCCACGAGTTCCGCTACGCGCTGGCCTCCCCGTCCAACGGCACGTTCCGGACCTATCTCTTCCGCCGCACGCAGGGCGGCCAGGCGGGCTGGGAGCACGACATCAACTGGGCCGCCGTCCAGATGCTGCCGGGCAGGGTGCGCATGGCCGTGCGCGCCCAGGAGTCGAGCACCATCCAGTTCCAGGAGCAGTTCCAGGACGACCTCGACCTGGCCTCGCGCCGCAACCGCTTCTCCAACCTGAGCCTGCAGCGGGCGTTCGGGCCCACGAACATCCAGCTCATCGCCAGCTCCAACGACACCTTCTTCGGGAGCACGGACGAGTTCATCCGCCGCCGGCAGCGGCCCACCCTCCAGATCGGCATGTCGCCACGGAAGATCGGCCGGACCGGCCTCGTCTTCTCGTACGACACGCGGGCCGAGAACCTGGAGGTGGGCAACCAGGACCGGGTGGACCGCTTCGGCCGCTACGACCTCAACCCGCGGCTGTCCCGGCCGTTCAGCGTGTCGTTCCTGCAGATCACGCCCGAGGTGCAGGTGCGCCATACGCGTTATGCCGTGAGCGACCTCGACCCCGACAGCTACGGGAACCAGGACCTGAGCGGGCCGCCCGTCACCCGCAACTACCGCGAGGCCAGCGTCGAGATGCGCGGGCCGAACTTCTCGCGCGTGTTCGACACCCCGGGCAACTTCTACTCCGACCGCTACAAGCACGTGATCGGGCCCGAGGTCACCTGGACCTACCGCTCGGCCCCCTCCACGTTCAGCGTCGTCCCCATCTTCGACGGCCACGATCCCGTTCCGGGCACGAACGAGGTGCGCTACGCCCTGGTGCAGCGCTTCTACTCGAAGCGGCGCGGAGCGGGCGGGCGCGCGGAGCCCTACGAGTTCCTGAACTGGCGCGTCTCCCAGACCTACTACGTCAACGCGGACGCGGCCCAGTTCGACCCGAGCTACGCATCGTCGCCCTTCGGCGGGCCGGGCGGCGAGGCCGCCAGCCTCTCGCCGCTGCAGTCGCGCTTCCGCTTCCGCCCCGCCCCGCAGTTCTCGACCAACTTCGACATGGAGTACGACGTGAACTTCAAGCAGCTCAAATACGTCAGCCTCTCGGCCAACGCCAGCTACGCGCGCATGGCCCTGCAGGCGAGCTGGTTCCGCGGCAACCGCGTCACCGAGCGCGTCGACCGGCGCGGCATCAACCGCGACACCCTGCGCGGCTCCACGCGCCTGGTCCTGTGGCCGGGGAAGCTGGCCGTGGACGGCTCCATGTACTACGACCTGCTGAGCAAGAACCTGCGGCAGTGGAACGCGCGCGCCCGCTACGACGTGCAGTGCTGCGGCTTCATCGCCGAGGTGATCGACTCCGACTACAACGCCAAGCAGTCGAAGGAGTATCGCTTCTCCATCGAGCTGGCCAATATCGGCAGCATCGGCAACTTCGGCGAGGGCACCGGCACCGGCTTCCGGAGCGCGCGGTGAGCGCGCGCATCCTGGTCACGGGCGGGGCCGGCTTCATCGGGTCCAACTTCGTACGCCACGTCGCGAGCGCACATCCCGGCTGGGAGATCGTGGTGCTCGACAAGCTCACCTACGCCGGGCGGCGCGAGAACCTGGAAGGGCTGGAGGGCGGGCGGGGCTTCCGCTTCGTGCAGGGCGACATCGCCGATCCCGCCGCCGTGCGCGAGACGCTCCCCGGCTGCCGGTACGTGGTCAACTTCGCGGCCGAGACCCACGTGGACCGTTCGCTCTACGACGCGGGCGGCTTCATCCAGACGGACGTGTACGGGACGTTCGTGCTCCTGGAGGAGGCGCGGCGGGCGTCGTCCCTGAAGATGTTCGTGCAGATTTCCACGGACGAGGTCTACGGCAGCGTGGAAACCGGCTCCTCGCGCGAGACCGACGCGCTCATGCCGCGCAACCCGTATTCCGCGAGCAAGGCGGGCGGCGATCGCCTGGCCTATTCGTACTTCGCCACCTACGGCCTGCCCGTGGTGATCACCCGCGCCTCGAACAACTACGGGCCGTACCAGTTCCCGGAGAAGGTCATCCCGCTCTTCGTCACCCACGCGCTCGACGACATCCCGGTGCCGCTCTACGGCGACGGGCTCAACGTCCGCGACTGGCTGCACGTGGCGGACCATTGCCGTGCCGTGGACCTGCTCCTCGAGAAGGGCCGTCCGGGCGAGACCTACAACGTGGGTGGGGGCAACGAGGTGCGCAACGTGGACCTGACGCGCCGCATCCTCGGCCTCCTGGGCAAGCCCGAGTCGCTGATCCGTCGCGTGGCCGACCGTCCCGGCCACGACCGCCGCTACAGCCTCGACTGCGGCAAGCTCCGCGCCCTGGGCTGGGCGCCGGAGGTCCCCTTCGACGAAGGGCTGCGCGCGACGGTCGCCTGGTATCGCGACCACCCGGAATGGTGGCGGCCGATCAAGGAGACGAGTCCTGCCTTCCGTGACCACTACGACCGTCATTACAAGGGCTGACCGGTCGCCGTGCGCGTCCTGATCACCGGGGTGGCCGGCTTCGTGGGTGGGCACGTGGTGGACCTCGTCCGGTCCGAACACGCGGCGGCCGAGGTCGTCGGTCTGGACAGCCGGCCCGGCAACCGCGCGCGCGCCCTGGGCATCGAGGTCGTGCCGGCCGACCTTCAGGATCCCGCCTCCGTGCGCCGGGCCCTCGAGCGCGTGCGTCCCGACCGCATCGTCCACCTGGCGGCCCAGTCGAGCCCCCAGCGCTCGTGGGAAGACCCCGCGGGCACGCTCACGACCAACGTGCTGGGCCTGCTCCACCTGCTCGAAGGAGCGCGCTCGCTCTCCCTCGCCCCGCGCATGGTCGTGGTGGGAAGCGCCGAGGAGTACGGGCTGGTGCGGCCGGAGGACAACCCGCTGGGCGAGGACCACCCCCTGCGGCCGACCTCGCCCTACGCCGTGAGCAAGGTCGCGCAGGGGTACCTCGCGTTCCAGTACGCCACGTCGCTCCACCTGCCCATCGTGCGCACGCGCACGTTCCACCACACCGGACCGCGGCGGGGCGAGGGGTTCGCGGAGAGCTCCTTCGCGCGGCAGCTCGCGGAGATCGAGGCCGGCCGACGGCCGCCGCGGATCGAGGTGGGCAACCTCGACACCGTGCGCGACTTCACCGACGTGCGCGACGTGGTACGCGCCTACTGGGCGCTCCTGGAGCGAGGGACGCCCGGCGAGGTCTACAACGTCTGCAGCGGGCGTGGCGTGCGCCTGGCCGACCTGCTCGAGGAGCTGGTCTCCCTGTCGGGCCTGAAGGTGGAGATCCGGGTGGACCCGGCGCGCCTGCGCCCGCTGGACGTTCCCGTCCTGGTGGGAGATCCGGCGCGCCTGCGCGCGGCCACCGGGTGGGAGGCGCGCACGCCGCTGCGCAAGACGCTTCGCGACCTCCTCGACCACTGGCGCGAGCGCGTCGGCCTCGTCCCCGTTCCCGCGCCCGGTGCGTGAACGCTCTCGGGCAACGGCCGCGAAGCCGGGCGGCCTCGGCCTGGGCGCGCCACGGGCTGCTAGCCCTCGCCGGGTTCGTCCTCCGTCCGCGCGATGATCTCTTCGAGCGTCAGCTCGCCGTCCGCCACCTCGCCCTCGCCGGGCGCGGGCCCCGTGGCGGCCCCTTCCGCCGCGCCCGGCTCGCTCGCCGCGGACGCGGAGCGCGCCGCCCCTTCCACGCGGTACTCCGCGATCACGACGCGCGAGGCGCGGGCCACGCGTCCGTTGAGCCGGTAGCCGCGCATCAGCTCCTTGAGCACGATGCCGTTCTGGTCGGGATCGTCCACCGCCTCCGCTCCGACCGCCTCGCTCACGTGGGGGTCGTAGGGGAGGCCGAGCACGGGGATGCGATCGAGTCCCTCGTCCTGCAGCGTCTGCAGGAGCTGCGTGCGGACCAGGATCAGGCCCTCGAGCAGCGACTGGTCCACGTACGCCGTCTGCGCCGACTCGAGCGCGCGGTCCATGTTGTCGAGGATGTCGATGAACTTCAGGAGCAGCGACTCGCGGCGCTGGTCGAAGCGCCGTTCGAGGTTGCGGGTCGTGCGGTCGCGGAAGGCCTCGTTGTCGGTCTTGACCTTGCGGTAGGCCGCGAGGACCTCGGCCAGCCGCTCCTCGGCCAGCCGGGTCCGGCCCTCGTAGGCATCCGCGCGGCCAGGATCGCTCGGCTCGTCGGCCGGCGCGGGCGCCGCGGGTGACGCCTCCGGTACGTCCGGACCCGCCGCCGGGTCGTCGTCGGGGTCGGGGAACGGCCGGTCCTCAGCCACGAGCCTCCGCCATCCGGCCTAAACCTCTGAAGTATAGCAAGCAACGTCCTAGCGCCGGCCGGCCGCCAGGAGGACGGTGAGATCCACCACGTTGGTGCCGGTGGCGCCCGTGACGATCAGGTCGCCCAGGGGACCCAGGAATGACCGGGAATCGCTCGTTTCCAGGAACTCCGCGGCGGACGCCAGGCCGAGAAGTGCCGCGCGTCGTGCGCTGTCGTCGTCGGCGACCCCGCCCGCGGCTCCCCCGACGCCGTCGATCCCGTCCGTGGCCAGCGAGGCGACGACCGCGGGTCCCGGGAACGCGGAGAGGGGCGCGACCGCGGCGACCGCCAGCTCCTGGTTGCGCCCGCCCTGGCCCGGCCCACGCACGGTCACCGTCGTCTCGCCGCCGGCGAGCAGGCAGACGGGCGGCGCCGCGGGTCGGCCCTCCTCCACGCACTCGCGCAGGATGGCCACCAGCACCCGCGCCGCCTCGCGCGCCTCGCCCTCCAGGCTCGCGGTCAGCACCATCGGACGGAGGCCTTGCCGCCGTGCCTCGCGCGCCGCCGCCGCGATGCTGAGGCGGTTGCTGCCCACGATGTGCGTGGCCACGCGGCGGAACAGGGCATCGCCGGCCTTCGGGGTCTCGGGCCGCGCGCCGCGCGCGCCCGCCTCGAGATGGCGCCGCACGGAGACGGGCGTGGTCTCGAGCAGCCCTCGCCGGCGCAGGACGGCGAGAGCGTCGGCGAAGGTGGTGGGATCGGGCACGGTCGGCCCGGAGGCGATGGTGGACGGATCGTCTCCCACGACGTCGGAGAGCAGGAGACAGGCCACCCGCGCGCCGGAAGCGGCCCGCGCCAGGCAGCCACCCTTGAGCCGCGAAAGGTGCTTGCGCACGGTGTTGACCTCTCCGATGGCCGCGCCCGCGTGCAGGAGCTGCCGGGTGAGGGCGGCCTTGTCGTCGAGCGACACGCCCGGGACGGGCGCGGGCAGGAGCGCGGAGGCGCCGCCGGAGAGCAGCACCAGCAGGAGGTCGCGCGGACCGAGGCCGCGCGCGAGGGCCTCGACCTCCGCCGCGGCGGCGAGCCCCCTCTCGTCGGGAAGCGGGTGTCCGGCCAGCCGGAGCCGCGTGCGCTCGAGTGGCGCCGCCGCCGTCGTGTCCACGGCGAGCGCCTCGTCGATCCGGCCGCCGAGCGCCTGCTCGGCGGCGCGGGCCATGCGTGACGCCGCCTTTCCGGCGGCCACGAGGGCCAGGCGTCCACCGCCGAGCCTGTAATCCCGGCCCGCCACCCGCACCACGCCGCCGCGCGCGCTCAAGCTCGCCCGCACCAGCCGCTCGGGGTCGGCGGCGCGAAGACCCGCCTGGAGCACGGCGGCCGCGGCCCGGCGCAAAGACGCGCGCTCGGCGCGTACCCGGCTTAATGGCGCTGGCGCGGGTCCAGCTCGCTCAGCCGTGTGAGCGCGTCGAAGTTCTGGAGGAGGGTCTCGGCCACGGCCGGAAAGTCCGGCTGCCAGCAGACGGTGTCGAGGTCGGTCATCACCTTGGTGCAAGCCCGTCGCATGAGATCGGCCTTCATTCCGTTCAACTGCAGGTGCTCGAGGTGCCGCAGGAACTCCTCACGGTAGAAATCGGAAAGGGCCCGGCGTATCTCGGGGTCGACGGCGAGTTTCTCGGCGCCCACGGCACCTCCCAGCGAACGGGGAACGAGCTAGAGGATCGTAGCAAGCGTTCGCAGGGCCGTCAATGCGCGCGGTTTGCCGGCGTGGCGACCCCTCGCCCGGACCGCCTGGCCGCGGCCCAGGCGTGCGCGCTCCGTTCGCCGGCGCGAGGGCGCGAGGCCGTCACCCCCCGGCGTGGCCCAGGGCCAGGCGGGGCTCCACGTCGAGATCCCAGCCCGCGCGGAGCCCCTTGTCGTAGTTGACGGCGCCGGCCGCGGCGATCATCGCGGCGTTGTCCGTCGACAGCTCGATCGGCGGCACGTAGAGGGGGAGCCCCATCTCCCCGGCCGCGCGCCGGGCCTCCGCCCGGAGCAGGCTGTTCGCGGCCACGCCGCCCGTCAGGAGCAGGCTGCACGGCCGGTGTGCCTCCGCCGCACGCCGCAGCCTTTCCACCAGCGACGTCACCACCGCCCTCTGGAACGAGGCCACCAGGTCCCGGATCCGCGGCGGAACGGCCGCGCCGCCCTCGACGGCGGCGATGCCCTCGCGCCGCACGTGGTAGAGCACCGCGGTCTTGATCCCGCTGAAGGAGAAGTCGCCGCTGCCGTCCTTCATGCGCGCGATGGTGAAGTCCACGGCCCGATCGTTCGCGCCGCGCGCCAGCCGGTCGATCACCGGGCCGCCCGGATACCCGAGGCCGAGCAGCTTCGCCACCTTGTCGAAGGCCTCGCCCGCCGCGTCGTCCCGCGTGCGGCCGACGAGCCGGTATTCGCCGGGCGCGGGCAGGGTGTAGAGGCTGGAATGGCCTCCGGACACCACGAGCACGAGCGCGGGCAGCGGGATGTCTCCGTGGGCGAGGAACGGCGCCTCGATGTGGCCGGCGATGTGGTGCACGGGCACGAGCGGCTTGCCGTGCACGAAGGCGATGCTCTTCGCGACCTGCACGCCCACGAGCAGCGACCCGACCAGCCCCGGTCCGTGCGTCACCGCGACGGCGTCGAGCTGGCCGAACCCGAGCCCGCTCGCCTCCATCGCCGCCGACACCACGGGCACGATGTTCTCGAGGTGATGGCGCGAGGCCAGCTCGGGCACGACGCCGCCGTAGGGCGAATGCACCGCCACCTGCGTGGAGACGACGCTCGAGAGGATGCGCCGGCCATCTTCCACCACGGCGGCCGCCGTCTCGTCGCAGGAGGTCTCGATGCCGAGGATCCTCACGAGGCCCCGGCGTCCCTCGTGCCCCGGCCACCCGAGGGCCCGTCGACGAGCGCGCGCAGGCTCCGGTCGTACGGTGGGCGGGCGACGCCCCGCTCGCAGATGATGGCCGTGACGTACCGGTGCGGCGTGACGTCGAAGGCGGGGTTGCGCACCGCGATGCCCTCGGGGGCGAGCCGCCGGCCGGCGTGGTGCGTCACCTCGTCCGCGGCGCGCTCCTCGATGGGGATGCTCTCGCCCGAGGGCGTGGCGAGGTCGATGGTCGAGACGGGGGCGGCCACGTAGAAAGGCAGGCCGTTCTCCCGCGCCAGCACGGCCAGGGTATACGTGCCGATCTTGTTCGCCACGTCGCCGTTGGCGGCGATGCGGTCCGCGCCCACGATCACCGCGTCCACCTCGGCGCGCGACATCAGGTGGCCGGCCATGCTGTCCGTGATCAGCGTCGTCGGGATGCCGTCGCGCTCGAGCTCCCAGGCGGTGAGCCGGGCGCCCTGGAGGTAGGGGCGGGTCTCGTCGGCGAACACGTTCTTGACCTTTCCCTCGCGCGCGGCGGAGCGGATCACGCCCAGCGCCGTGCCGTAACCGGCGGTGGCCAGGGCGCCCGCGTTGCAGTGGGTGAGCAGCCGCGCCCCGGAGGGGATGAGCGCCGCGCCGAGGTCGCCCATGCTCCGGCAGGCCGCGACGTCCTCCGCCTCGATGGCGAGCGCCTCCTCGAGCAGTCCCGTCCGCAGGCGCGCCGCGCCCGCGTGCGCCTCCCGCGCGAAGCGCCCCCGCATGCGCTCGATCGCCCAGAAGAGGTTCACCGCGGTCGGCCGGGTCGCGGCCAGCTCACTGCAGGTGCGGTCGAACTCGGCTGCGAGCTCCTCGCCCTCGGCCGCCGGCCCGCGGACCGTGAGCGCCAGGGCCATGGCGGCGGCGACCCCGATCGCCGGGGCGCCCCGGATCGCCATGTCCCGGATGGCCGCCGCCACCTCCCGTGCGGTGTGGCAGCGGAGGTAGATCTCCTCGGCCGGAAGCCGTCTCTGGTCGATCATCACCACGCAGTCGTTTTCCCACTGGACGGTAGGAACCACGCAACCTCCCAGAGACCAACATCTTACACTGAACACGACGAGGCCCGCCTTCGGCTTCCGCTGGAGCCTGCCCGAGCCACTGCGTCCGGGCCATTCGGCAAACCCGGCGTGGGCCTGTTTGACCGCCGACGACCGGGTGCCTAGAATCCGCCGCCAGCCCATGGCCCAGGAAAGCCTGAACCCGTTCGAGATCGCGCTGAAGCAGTTCGACAACGCAGCGGACAGGATCGGACTGCCGGACGCCCTGCGCGAGGTGCTGCGCACGCCCCGCCGCCAGGTCACCGTCGCGGTCCCCACCCTGATGGACGACGGGTCCGTGAAGGTCTTCCAGGGCTACCGCGTCCAGCACAACGTGGCCAGGGGGCCCTCCCAGGGCGGAACCCGCTACCACCCGCAGGTCACCCTGGACGACGTGAAGGCGCTCGCGTCGTGGATGACCTGGAAGTGCGCCACCGTGGACGTGCCCTGCGGCGGGGCCAAGGGCGGCGTGGCCTGCGAGCCGAAGAAGATGTCGCGCGCGGAGCTCGAGCGGATGACCCGGCGCTACGCGGCCGAGATCGCCCTCGTCATCGGCCCGGACCAGGACATCCCCGGTCCCGACCTCTACACGGACGAGCAGACCATGGCCTGGATCATGGACACGTACTCCGTGATCACCGGGGCTCACGCGGCGGCCGTGGTCACGGGCAAGCCCGTTTCCGCCGGCGGCACCGCCGGACGGAAGGACGCCACGGCCCGGGGCGTGCTCCTCTGCATCCGGGACGCGTGCGCGGTCCTGCGCAAGCCCCTGCGCGCGGTCAGCGCGGCCATACAGGGCTTCGGAAACGCGGGCGCCGCCGTGGCGCGGCTGCTCCACGAGGAAGGGGTCCGGGTCGTCGCCGTCAGCGACAGCCGCGGGGGGGCCTATTCGGCCCGGGGGCTCGACCCGCGCGCGGTGCTGGCGCACAAGCAGGAGGCAGGCTCGGTCGTAGGCTACAAGGGGGCCGAGCGCATCACCAACGAGGAGCTGCTCCAGATCAAGTGCGACGTCCTGGTGCCGGCCGCGATCGAGAGCCAGGTCACGCTGAAGAACGCCAGCCGCGTGCGCGCGCGCGTGGTGGCGGAGGCGGCCCACGGTCCCACTACGCCGGGGGCCGACCGCGTGCTGCGCGACCACGGCGTGCTCGTCATCCCGGACGTGCTGTGCAACGCGGGTGGCGTCACCGTCTCCTACTTCGAGTGGGCGCAGAACCGACAGGGCTTCTCCTGGGACCCGGCCCAGGTGCAGCGCGAGCTGGAGCGCTTCGTCAAGCGGGCCTTCCAGGAGGTGCACGAGAGGTCGCGGCGCGACAAGCTCGACATGCGCACCGCCGCCTACGTGCTGGCCGTGGGCCGCGTGGCCGAGGCCACGCGCGTGCGCGGGCTGTTCCCGTAGCCGCGCACGTCGCTCGGGCCGCAAGACCGAGCGTTCGGTGCGCCCCTTGCCCCTGGCGGTAGAATGGATGTCGGAGCTGTGGTGTCCGCGATCCCCGTCGACGAAGCGCTCGCCATCGTCCTCGACCACACGCCGTCGCTGCCCGCCGAAGAGGTCCTGCTCACGGAGGCCCTCGGCCGCGTGCTGGCGCAGGCGGTGGTGGCCGACCGCGACCTGCCGCCCTTCGACCGTTCGGCCATGGACGGTTACGCGGTACGGGCCGCCGACGTCGCGCCGGCGCCGGTGGTCCTCGAGGTGGCGGGGCAGATCCGCGCCGGCCAGTACCCCACCGAGACGCTGCGGCCGGGACAGGCCGTGCAGGTGATGACGGGCGCGCCGGTGCCGCCGGGAGCCACGGCCGTGCAGCCCGTGGAGAAGACGCGCGCCCGGGACGGCGGCCGGCGCGTCGAGATCCTCGTGCCCGTGGAGACCGGCGCCCACGTGTCGCGCCAGGGCGCGGAGGCGCGGGCCGGCGACGTGGTGCTGGAGAGCGGCGAGACGATCGACCCCTCCGCCGTGGCCGTGCTGGCCGCCGTCGGCCGGGGCCGCGTGCGCGTGGGCCGCCGGCCGACCGTGTCGGTGCTCGTCACCGGCGACGAGCTGGTCGACGTGTGGGACAACCCCGGCCGCGGCCGCATCCGCAACAGCAACGGCTACGCGGTCCAGGCCCAGGCCGCCTGGGCGGGGGCGAGCGTGCGCTCGCTCGGCGTGGTGCCCGACCAGGCCGACCGCATCGCGCAGGCCGTGCGCGAGGGCTTCGCCGCGGACGTGCTCGTCATCTCCGGTGGCGTGTCCGCGGGCGCCTTCGACCTGGTGGAGGAAGCGCTGGCGCGCTTCGACGTCGGCCTGCTGTTCACGAAAGTGGCGATCAAGCCCGGCGCGCCGCTGGTGTTCGGCCGCCGCGGCGACAAGCTGGTCTTCGGGCTGCCGGGCAACCCGGTGTCCGCCCAGGTGACCTTCGACGTCTTCGTGCGCCCGGCCCTGCTCCGCATGCAGGGCGCGCGCGTGGTCAGCCGTCCTGTGGTGGAAGTCGAGCTGCTCGAGGCGGCGACCAACCGCTCCGGCCGGCGCTCCTATCTCCCGGCGCGGGCGCGCGGGCAGGGCGGGCGTCTGGTCGCGCGGCCGGTGGCCACCCAGGGATCCGCGGACCTGGTGGCGCACGCCCGCGCCAACGCGCTCGTGATCCTCGACGCCGCGCGGCAGCGCGCGGAGGCCGGCGAACGCGCCGAGGCCCTGCTCCTCGGCAACTTCCTGGAGCGCGACGGCGCCGACTGACGGGCGTGCGCGCGCGGCCTCTCACCCGCCGAAGCGGGTGTTGTCCCATGTCGACCCCACCGGCGCCGCGCGGATGGTCGACGTGTCGGCCAAGCCCGCCACCGCGCGCGAGGCGGTGGCGCGCGGCCGCATCCGGATGGCGCCCGCCGCCATGCGGCTCGTGCGCGCGGGAGGGCTCGCGAAGGGCGGGGTGGTCGAGGTGGCCCGCCTGGCGGGCGTCATGGCCGCCAAGCGCACGGCCGAGGCCATCCCGCTGTGCCACCCCCTGGCCCTGACCCACGTGGACGTGGACCTCAGGCCCCGGCGCGACGGGTTCGAGATCGAGGCGCGCGTGCGGACCCTGGCGCCGACGGGCGCCGAGATGGAGGCGCTGCACGCGGTGGCCCTGGCGGCCCTGACCGTCTACGACATGGTGAAGGCCGCGGACAAGGGCATGACCGTCACGGACCTGCGCCTCATGAGCAAGACCGGCGGCCGCAGCGGCGACTACCGCCGCCGTTAGGATCTCGTCCGGGCCATCCCCCGCTTCACTGGTGGTCCCTCGGGATCGCCTCTTCCCACGTGCGCTCGCGGACGACCCGGCCGTTCTCCGACAGCTGGCGGCGCAGCCGGTAACGGAACCGCTCACGGTCGCTGACCAGCTCCAGGAAGGCCTTCCAGGAGAGGACGCGGCCGGGCAGGTGGACCTCCTGCTCCGCTTCGCCGCGGATCGACGCCGACTCCGGGCGCGCGTCCTCGACCTCGTAGGTCAGGCGCTCGCGGTCGAAGACGCGGCCCCACGGCGCCGTGGACTCGCTCTCCCCGCTCCACTCGACGCGCGTGGCCTGCCGCACGTCGTCGCGGATCGTCCGGTAGCGCCCGGGCCAGGTGCCGGCGGCCTGCGGCTGGCCCATGGGCACCGTCACGAAGTCGGGCGTCGGCCGGGGCTCGAACGGCATCACGGGCAGCACCAGGCGAGACGACGCCTCGGCGCCGACGTACAGCGAGGTGGTCATCGCATGCGGGGTCGGCCAGATCATCGGCCAGAGCGCGTTGGACACCGCCAGGCGGATGCGGTGGCCCTTGGGGAAGACCCAGGACGTGAAGTGCATCTCGATCTCGATCCGCTCGGCCTGGCCCGGCGTCAGCGGACGAGGGTTCGTCGCGCTCTCGCGGTGTGCGCCGTTGAGGCCGGCGCCCGTCACCAGCGTCACCTGGCCGTCCGGCGCGACGTCGGAGAGCCGGGCGAACCAGTGCGCGAGCGGGGCATCCGCCGAGGCGCGCAGCGCGACGCGCGGGAGGCCGAGGATCTCCACGTCCTCCGCGAGCGGAGCCGAGTCGTAGACGAGGCTGAACGCGTCCGCGGGCCGCTGGTCGGGGACGAGCTCGCCCCACCAGAAGCCGCTCACGACGCCCGCGGAGGGCACGTAGCGGAGGTGGTGCGTCACGGGCGCGGAAGCGCCCGGCGCCAGCGTGCGGTCCGCCTGGAGATGGAGCGTCCACGGCCGGAGCCGGCGCGGCGGCCATCCCTCCTCCAGCCGCCATTCGCCCGGCAGGACCCGCAACCCCGGGCCGGGCGGATGCCAGCGCCGGATGAACGCGGCGAGCTTCGGCCCGTCCTCCACCCCGTTGCGCTGGCCCTTGAGCCAGCGGTCCCACCAGCGCAGGGCTTCGCGCCGCCAGTCGATGCGGGGCCCCGGAAGGGACGCGTCGGGATGGTCGTGGTTCCAGGGGCCGACGATGGCCTTGACCGGGGTCTTCAGGTGCTCGAGCAGGCGCGGGACGCTGTCGCGGTAGCCGTCGAGCCACCCGCCGATGAGCAGCACCGGCGCGCGCAGGCGCTCGTAGGGGGGGCTCTGCGAGGCGCGCCGCCAGAACGGGCCGTCGCGCTGGTGCCGTTTGTAGATGAGCGACCAGGGCGGCTGATCGAACCGCTGGGCGAGGCTGGCCTGGTCGGTGGGGAAGTCGGGGGCGCGCGTGAGAGCGTTGGCCACGTCCATGCTCAGCTCGTACTCGTCGTAGTGGAAGAGCCCGTCGACGTAGTGGATGTCGTCCTGGAAGAGGTCTTCCGTCGCGTGCATGGCGATGATCGCCTTGAGCGCGGGCGGCTGCCGCGCCGCCATCTGCAACGAGTTGAACCCGCCCCAGGACACGCCCCACATGCCCACGTTGCCGTCGCACCAGGGCTGCCGCGCGATCCAGGCGATGACCTCCACGCCGTCCGCCTGCTCCTCCTCCGAGTATTCGCGGTCCGGCGTCACTCCCTCGCTGCGTCCCGTCCCGCGGACGTCCACGCGCACGCCCGCGTAGCCGTGGCGGACGAACGTGTGGAGCGGCGGCTCTTCGAGCGAGGCGGGCGCGCCGGCGCGCGTGAGCAGGGCCTGCCCGGGCGCGACCGCGCGCGTATGCCGGTAGGGCAGGTACTCGAGGATGGCGGGGAAGCGCTCCTCCCCGCGCGCGCCCTCGGGCAGGAAGACGTTGGCGGCCAGGCGCACGCCGTCGGGCATGGCCACCGCCGTGTCCTGCACGCGGACGCCGTAGGGGACGGGCGGGGGCGGCGCGGAGCCGGGCGGGGGGACGGCCGCGAGCAGCGCCAGGGCGAGGGTGCCCAGGCCCGCGCGGGCCAGATAGGCGGCGGCGGTGAGGCCGTGGTGGCCCGCTCCCGCCACCACGGCGTCGTACGGGCCGCGAGGCGCCTGGCTGGTCATGGCTCGGTGGCCCAGAAGCTATCACGAGCCCGCCGCCGCACTTGCGCCCCGCACGCCGGCCGATCCATCATCGGCTCCTCCGCGTGGTCGACATCGGCAGCTCCCCGCCCCTGCGCCGGGTCCTCGGCCTCCGGGACCTCGTCCTCTTCTTCGTCACCACCGGCACGAACCTGCAGTGGGTCGCGCTGGCGGCCGCGGCCGGACCGAGCGCGCTGCCGGTCTGGGCGGCCGGCGCGGCGGCCATGTTCGTGCCCCTCTCCGTCTGCGTGGTGGACCTGTCGTCGCGGTACCCGCAGGAGGGCGGCTTGTACGTCTGGACCCGGCGCGCCTTCGGCCCCTTCGCCGGCTTCATGACGGGCTGGACGTATTGGACGAGCAACCTGCCCTACTTCCCGGGCCTCCTCTACTTCACCGCCGGCAACGCGCTCATCGCCCTGGGCGCGGCCGGAGCGCCGCTCACGGCCAGCCCGGCCTACTTCATCACCGCCGCCCTCGCCGGCCTGGCGCTGGCCACCGTGCTCAACGTGCGCGGGCTCCACGTCGGGAAGTGGCTCAACAACGTCGGAGCGGTGACCCGCTGGCTGGCCACGCTCCTCCTGATCGGCCTGGGGACGCTCGCCCTCGTCCGCCTGGGACCGGCCACGTCCTTCAGCGCGTCCGCGCTCCTGCCCGGCCTGGGCGTCCGCGACCTCGTCTTCTTCTCGGCGATCGCGTTTGCGTGGACGGGGCCCGAGGCGGCATCGTTCATGGGTGACGAGATCCAGCAGCCGCGCCGCACCCTCCCCCGGGCCCTCGCCCTGGCCGCGCCGATGATCGCCGCCATCTACGTGCTGGGAACGCTGAGCGTGCTCGTGGCCGTCCCCGCCGCCGAGGTCAGCGGCCTGCAGGGCATCATGCAGGCGGTGGCCCGGGCCGAGGAGCGGCTGGGCCTCTCGGGCGTCGTGCCCCTGGCCGCCGCGTTGATGACCGTCACCTGCCTGGGCAGCGTCGGCGCCTGGCTGGAGGCGGTGGCGCGCCTGCCGCTGGTCGCCGGCCTGGACCGCCACCTGCCGCCCGCGTTCTCGCGGCTCCACCCGCGCTGGGGATCGCCGCACGTGGCGCTGCTCACGCAAGCGGCCGTGGCCGCCGTGTTCGTCTTCCTCGGCCAGGCCGGCACCACGGTCAAGGGGGCCTACGAGGTGCTGGTGAGCACCACGTTCATCGTCACGTTCGTGCCCTTCGTCCTGGTGTTCGCCGCCGCCATCCGGCTCCAGGGGACGCCGCGCCCGCCCGAGGCCGTGCGCATCCCGGGCGGAGCGGGCACGGTCAGGGCGCTCGCCGCCGTGGGCCTCGTGACGACGCTGGTCTCGATCGGGCTGGCCCTGCTGCCCGCGCCCGACGAGCCGCGGAAGCTGCTGGCGGTGGGCAAGGTCGTCGGCCTGAGTCTCGCCCTGGTGCTCGCGGGGGTGGCCGTGTACGTGCGCGGCCGCGCGGCGGCGGCGGCGGTCGCGGCGGAGCGCGCGTGACCCGGCGGGGGCGCGCGACCG
>DATKEG010000253.1:0-23368 GCA_035544515.1 Vicinamibacteria bacterium
CAGCGCGATCGACGAAGCCCCACGCGGAGCGGAGAGCGCCGCATTCCGGTCACGTCCGGCGCTCGCAGCGGAGCGTTTCCGCTCGCGGCGGCGGCGGTTCATCCGCCGCAGCGCGATCGACGAAGCCCCACGCGGAGCGGAGAGCGCCGCATTCCGGTCAATGCTCCGTTTCGGTGGGCGCCGGATCGGGGGGCGACTCGCGCGGCAGCGGCTTGCGGGGGAACCGTTCCTCGCGCATGGCCGCGTGGTAGGCGAACGAGGCCAGGATGGCCGAGGCCTGCACGAGGTCGTCCCGCTCCACGCGATCGTAGAGGTCGAGGTTCGTGTGGTGGGTCCGCGTCGAGTAGTCCGCGTCGTCCTGGATGAACTGGAACCCGGGCAAGCCCACGGCGTCGAACGGGACGTGGTCGGTGCTCCCCGTGTTGCGGTTCGAGACGGTGGTGGCTCCGAGGTCGGCGAACGGACGGAGCCACGCCTCGAAGATGGGCACGGCGGCCGCGTTCTGCTGGGTGTAGACGCCGCGGATGCGGCCCGTCCCGTTGTCCACGTTGAAGTAGGCCGACAGGTGCGCGTGGTCGGGCCGCAGCGTCAGCGGGCCGGTGACCCGGCGCAGGTACGACGGCAGGCTCCTCTCCGCCGGATCGGCCGGCTCCGGCCGCGACCCGAAGTGCTCGCGGACGTAGGCGCGGGCGCCCAGCAGTCCCTGCTCCTCGCCCGTCCACAGCGCGACGCGGATGGTGCGGCGCGGCTGCACGTCGAGCGCCCTGAGGATGCGCGCCGCCTCCATCACCACGGCGGAGCCGGCGCCGTTGTCCGTGGCGCCCGTGCCTCCGTGCCAGGAATCGAGGTGCGCGCCCAGCATGACCACCTCGTCGCGGCCGGGGATCTCCGCCACCGTGTTGTAGGCCATGACGTCGCCGTCCAGGAAGCGGGCGCGCACCTCGATCTCCAGCTCCACCGGCGTGCCGCGGTCCACCAGGCGCACCAGGCGGTTGTAGTGCTCGGCCGCCATGACCAGGGCGGTGACGCCGGGGTTCTCGTCCGGGTGGCGGGAGCCGCCCCCGGCCACGCGCACCAGCGCTCCCTCGCGCGCGCTCGCCTCCACCGTGGCCAGCACGTTCTCCGCCGCCAGGAACTCGCGCAAGGCCTTCTCGAAACGCGCGCGGCGCAGGGCGCCTTCCCGGTCACGCGGCCGCCGCGGCCTCCGCCCGTCCTCTCCCGCGCCGAACTCGGCGAGCCGCCGCAGCTCGGCGTCGCTGTAGCGGCTGAAGAGCGGCCGGTCCGGGCCCTTCAGCTCGCGCGCGTCGTCGAGCAGCACGACCCTGCCCGCGAGCTTCCCCTTCGCCCGCTCGAGGTCGCCCTCCGCCTCGAGCTTCCACTTCACCACCGCGCCGCGCCGGGGCCCGTCCGTGCCCGGCGTCCACGCCTTGGGCAAGGCGATCAGCGGCACGGCGGCGGGCGAGACCATGTGCACGGAGGCGCGCTCGAACGTCCAACCCCGGCCGAACGGCCCCCACTTCTCGAGCCGCGCGCCCTGCAGGCCCCAGGACTCGAGCTGCCCGCGCGTCCACTCGTTGGCCTCGCGCAGCTGCGGGGAGCCGGTGAGCCGCGGGCCGATGACGTCCGTGAGGTGCGCGAGCGTGTCCATGACCTTCGAGTTGTTGAAGGCCTCGTCACGTATGCGGGTCACCATGGCGAGGTCGACGGGCTCCTCCGCGCCCGGCGTGGCCGGCGCGGTGCCCGCGCCGAGGACGAGTGCGAGTGCGAGTGCGAGTGCGAGTCTTGGACCGGGCCGGCGTCGCGTCATGGGACGGGGACGAAGCTAACACCCGGTCCAAGCAGGGTCAATGCGGTTCAGCCCTGCGGTTCAGCCCTCGTTCAAGAAGGGATTGCGCCGGCGCTCCCCGCCGACGGTCGTCTCCGGGCCGTGGCCGGGGACGACGCGCGTGGCGTCGTCGAGGGTGAGCAGGTGCCTGCGGATCGAGGCGATCTCCTGGTCGAAGTCGCCGCCCCAGAGGTCGGTGCGGCCGATGCTGCCCGCGAACAGCGTGTCACCCGAGAGGACGAGCGGCTCCTGGCCGTCCAGGCGGAAGCAGAGGCTGCCCGGCGTGTGCCCCGGCGTGTGCAGGACCTCCGCGGCCACGGCACCGGCGTGCACGCGGTCGCCATGCGCCAGGTGCTCGTCCACCTCCGCGCGCGGCGGCTCGGGGATGAGGCCACCCATCCATTGCGACTGCATGCGCAGGTTGTCGTAGAGCGGAAGGTCGGCCTCGTGCAGCATCAGCCGCGCGCCGGTGGCTTCCTTGAGCGCGTGGTTCGCGCCGACGTGGTCGATGTGGGCGTGCGTGTTCAGGATCGCCGTGCAGCGCAGGCCGTGCTGGCGCAGCGCGGCCAGGATCTTGTCCACCTCGTCGCCGGGATCCACGACGATGGCCTCGCCCTTCTCCGGGTCCCCCAGGATCGTGCAGTTGCAGCGCAGGGCCCCGACCGGCACGACCGTGACGAGCATCGGAGCATCTTAGTCCGGCCGCTCGGCGTGCGCGTGGGGTTCTGATCGGCGGCGGCTACAGGCGCAGGCTGTTGGCGTGGTACCAGTAGTCGCGCAGCTGCAGGGCGAGCGCGGCGGCCACCGCCGCCGCGCTCGCCGTCCACCTCATCCACGCGCGGGGCAGGCTCCAGGCCGCGCCCGCGATCAAGAGGGCGAGGAGCGGCGAGAGGAACTGGTCCTCCTTGGCCCAGCGCAGCAGCCGCGGCAGGAAGGCCGGCTCCTTCAGGACCATGACCAGGACCCAGGCGCAGAGCCAGGCGGTCAGCACCGGGCGGCCGGCCGGCCAGGCGCGCCGCAGCGCGAGCGGCGCGGCGACGAGGCCGGCCAGCACGGGGATCCAGAAACCGAGCCGCCAGACGCGCAGCGCCTGGCGCGATTCGTTGTGGAAGAAGGCGAAGGTCGCGCCACGGAACAGGTCCGGCTCGGCCTCGACGCCGGCCGCGCCGGCGAGCACGCCCGGCACGTAGTGACCGTAGTAGACGGCCAGGGCCAGCAGGCCCCCGGCGGCCATCGCCATCGACGCGCCGAGGCGGGCGCGCGGGGGAACCCCGCGCGCGTCCAGGGCCAGCGAGAGCAGGAAGACGACGCCGAACAGCCCCACGAGCACGAGGGCGCTCGAGTAGCCGAGCGCGGCGGCGCACAGGAGCAGCGCGGCCGCCGCGATCCGGCGCGGGCGGTCCATCTCCTCGGCGTGCCGCGCCAGGAAGCACAGGGCGGCGAGCGTGAGGGCGGCCCCGAACGAGGCCGGCGCATGGGCCCGCCCGAGGTGGTGCCACAGGGGCAGGTCCAGCGCGTACAGGAGCGCGGCGAGCCAGGCGGCGCCGGCGCTCCACAGGCGCGCCGCGGCCAGGAAGAACGCCGGCACCACGGCCATGAGCAGGGCGGCGTTGAACGCCGACATGGCCCAGTGGAGGTCGAGGCCGGCCCGCGCGAGCCCGTAGTAGAAGAGGTACGGCAGCGGCGAGTAGGGGATGAGCGTGCTCGTGCCGAACAGGTCCGACCCCGGAGCCGCCACCTGCGAGCGCGTGGGCAGGTGCGAGCCGTAGCGCAGGAGCGCTTCCCTCTCCAGCGGCACCGCCGCGAAGTCGAGCGTGCGCGTGACGTGCGTCTCGAGGTCCGGCGGGTTGTGGTTGGGGAAGAAGGGCAGCGCGCCGTGGACCGTCGTTCCGGCGGCCACGAGCCAGGCGAGGCGGCGGCGGTCCCTCCCCGGCAGGCGACGCAGGAGCGCGTGCGCGCCGAGGCCGGCGAGAAGCGCCAGGGGAACCAGGCGCGGAGCCGCCGCCGCCACGGGCAGGACCGCGACGCGCGCGAGGGCAACCGTGGTGAGCGCGCCGGCCACGCTGGCCGCGGCGGCGGTTCCGGGGCCGGCGATCCGCGAGGCGAAAGCGAACACCGCCGCGGGCACGAGCGCCAGCCCGAGGCAGGCCGCCGCGCCCAGGCGAAAGCCGCGCGGCGCGTGCAGGTCGACGAAATCGACGAGCACCTCCGGGTTCCCCACGTGGTCGCCCGCCACCCGGGCCAGAGGCCGCAGCGACAGGCTCAGCCGCAGTCCGCGGCCCGCCAGCTCCGCCGGAACGTCGACGTCGTAGCGCGCCCAGGGTCCGGTGCCGGCCAGGACCTCGCCGGCCCGCCGCCCGTCCACGAAGACGCCCAGGCTGCTGCGCACCACCGCGCGCGCGCGCCACGAAAGGCGTACCGGGCCCGGCGAGGCGAGCGGCACGTCGAGGCGGCTGCCGGGCCGTGCGATGCGGTAGTAGAACGAGAGGACGTCGTCGGTGGCGGCCTGCGGGTCGATCTCCGCCCGCTGTGTGCGGGACCAGGGACCGTCCACCATCCCGCCGTCGTACGCGCCGAGCTCGAGGCGCACCGGACCGGGCCCGGCGAACCGAACGGCGAGCGCGGTGGCCACGGTGGCGACGAGGGCCACGAGCGCGGCGCGCGGATAGCGCGTGGGAGGCGGCTTTTCGGGGGCGGGCGCCAAGCGGAGAGAGCGAACTTCACATACGCGGGAGGCGGGGTCAAGCCGGCCGCCGGAAATGCCGCCCCGGTGGTGCCGGGAAAAACGCCGGCCGGCCCCCCGGCGCGGATCGGCATGCTAAGGTGATGGCATGAGGCGTGGTCCCGACCACGCGTTTCTGCTACAGTCGCACGATCCCCGGCCGCCGCGCCCCGGGGATTCCTTCGGCTTTTCCGCGAGGAGAGGCAATGGGCGGCCCGGACAGCGTTAGAGGAGAACCGGCCATTTCGAACAAGGTGTTCGTGGGTAACCTGAGCTTCGACGTCACCCGTGACGAGTTGATCGAAGCTTTCGGCGCCGCAGGCAAGGTGGTGGACGCGAAGGTGCCCACCGATCGTGAGACCGGCCGACCCCGGGGTTTCGCGTTCGTGGAGTTCGAGGACGACGAGGCCGCACAGAAGTCGATCTCGCTCATGAACGGCAAGGACCTCAAAGGTCGGCCGCTGCGCGTCAACGAGGCGGAGAACCGGCCACCGCGTCCACCCGGCGCGGGCGGGGCCGGCTATCGTCCGTCGTTCGGTGCGGGCAGACCCTACGGCGGATCGTCCTACGGAGGGCCGCCCTCGTTCGGGGCCCCGGGCGGACTGGGCGAGTTCCCGACCGACGACCGTGGCCGCCCCTTCAAGAACAAGGGCAGCCGCCGCAACATCCGGCGCCGCAAGCGCGGTTTCGACTAGTACTAGTCGGTCCTCCGGCGGCCAGCGCGCTCATCGGTCGAAGCCGTAGGCTTGGCCGCCGCGCCCCATACCGTCCCCACGAGCGCACGAAGCCGAAAAAAAGCCCGGGAGGCAATCGGCCTCCCGGGCCACGCTCTTTGGGGCATTCACCCCTTGACGCACATCGAAGCGCGTCCTTTGTACGTCTACGATACGACTGGTCCGTCTAGTCGGGCGGGGCTTTTACGCCCCTTCAAGGTCCGGTGGAGTAACTTCCATCGCACCTCCGTCGGCTAGCACGTCCCCCATACGACTTTGCGTCTACGTCTCGTGTACGTCGCACGTTACGTCGTCCGCCACGCTACGTTTCGCACGTTACGTCGCACGCTACGTGTACGCTGCGTCATCTCCAATATCGTCCCCGCCACCGGGCCTGTCAAGGGAAAACGCGCATGCGCCCGCCCCTTCAACGCACCAGGTGATAACGCGTCTGGCGCTCGAGCACCCACGACACCTTGCCGTCCGCCCCGAGCACGGCGTCCTCCTCCTGGGCGGAGCGCACATGCTGGCCACCCCACTCCGGCACCGTGGTCGTGGCCTGCAACTCGATGGAGAACCAGGTGGATGGCATCAGCAGGACGTCCCCTCGACCCGGGACCGCCTGCTGCCGGTCCCAGAGCCCGACCAGCGGCCCGGCCCCGTGGCCGTGGTCCCCGATCGGGTGCGTGTAGACGCTGCCCTCGATCCCGGCGGCCTTCATCGCGGCCAGGGTGTCCGCGAGCACGTCGTTGCCCGTGCGGCCGGGCCTCATGCGTTCGAGGAGCAGGTCCTGCAGACGGTTGGACCGCGCCAGCGCCTCCCGGAGCCCGGCGGGCGGCTCGGTCTCGCCGGCCTTGAGCACGTAACCCACGTGTTGCGTGTCGGTGGCCAGCCCCATGGCCCGGATTCCGAAGTCGGTGTGCAGGTGGTCGCCGCGCTCGATCACGGTCGCGGAGCTCGCCGCCGTGTACTCGCGCGCGCCCGTGCCGGGTCGCTGCACGCTCACCGAAGGCGGGAACCACTCCCCGAGGCCGAGGTCGTTCACCTCCTGGCGGAGCCACCACACGACGTCGTCGGTCGTGGTGCGGCCGGGCGTGATGACCTCGCTCGAGAACGCGCGGGCGATCAGCGCATGCACGATCCGCATCATCTGCCGGTACGTGGGCAGCATCTCCGGCAGGCGAGCCGCCACGTAGTCCACGGCCAGGTTCTCCGCGCGCACCACCCGCGCCGTCCAGGGACCGAGGGCCGCCTCGAGCTGCTCGCGCTCTCCGGCCGAGAGACCGTCCGCGAAGGCGTGCGTGTGGGAGATGTCGAGGGCGATCGTGGCCGGGCGCCGGTCGTCCACCAGCTTGCGCAGCAGGACCCACTGCGCCTGGCCCCACAGCTCGCGCCCCTCCAGCTCCGGGTCGCGGTAGACCTGGTACAGCCCGCCGTTGGACCCGCCGCCGAGGGCCAGCCGTTCGAGGCCCTTCTCGGGGCCCAGGTCGTTGAACACCAGGATGGTGCGCCGCCGCGCCGCCATCACCGAGGGCGACACCAGGGAGAAGAACACCGGGTCCTCGTTGTACTCGCGGCAGACGACGATCCACATCGCCGCGCCGTGGCGCCGCATGAGCGGGGGCAGCACGCGCTCGAGCCGCGCCTGGAGCCACTGTTGCCGGATCCGGTCCTGCTCCCGGAGCGGCGGCAGCGGCGGCGGCATCTCGCCGCGGGGCGCGGGCGGCGACGAGAAGGATGCCGCGGAGCCGCAGAGGACGAAGAACGCCGAAAGGATCAAGGCCGCGCGCGTGGAGAGGCGCGGGGACGACGGGCGGGAGTGAGGGGCCACTGGCTCTACCGCTCTCATCTCATCACGCGAAGCGTGTCTTGTCGAGGTGATCATCCCTCGTTGGGCATTCCACCGGCGGGAATGCCCCGGGGTCCCGGGGCGTTTCCACATTCGGGACGGGGCTTTCCGGGAGGTGTGCTTTGCGCTCGACCGTCGTGCTCGTCGTGGTCCTCCTCCTGGCTGCGTGCGGTGGCGGGTCGGCGCCGACCGGACCCTCGGCCCCACCCCCTCCCGCTCCCGCGCCGACGCCGGCACCCGGCCCCGTCGTTCTGCGGCGGGCGGCGCTGACGGGAGCGAACGGCCACTCGGCCGCGGGCACGGCCGAGATCGTAGGGAGCGGGAGCGCGTTCTCGCTCGAGCTACGCGACGATTTCCGGATCGACACGGGCAGCATCGACGTTTACCTGGCCAACCAGGCGGACAGCGTCACGGCCGCCGACCGGAACCTGGGCGACCTTCGTTCCCGGAGCGGCGCCCAGAGCTACGCGCTCGCCGATGACGGCGCGGGTTACCGCTACGTGCTTCTCTGGTGCCGGCCCTTCCGGGTGCCCATCGGGATCGGCGAGCTGCGGTGAAGCGGCTCCTGGGCGCGCTCGCCTGCGTGCTGGCCGCGCCAGCCGTGGAGGCCGGCCCCTGGGCCCAGGGCCGGCGGCACGCCTACACCAAGTTGAGCTTCCAGCATCTGGCCGCACGGCAGTACGCCCAACCGGACGGCACCATCTTCGAGATCCCGCGGTTCCGCTCCAGCGAGTGGACCTTCTTCGGGTCATTCGGGCTCACGGACCGCCTGACGCTCTGGGCGAACGTTCCCCTCGTCCGGTCCTCCGACCTCGAGGACGACCCCGACGAGCTGGGCCGTGAGAGCGGCCTCGGCGACCTGGGCTTCGCGCTGCAGGCCCAGCTCGGATCGCGCGGACCGTGGGTGTTCGCCGTCCGGGGTGCCTTCCAGATACCGACCGGAGACGAGACGCGCTCCGAGGGTCTCCAGGCGACGGGAAGCGGTGTGTTCGAGGGCTCGGGGGCGTTTGCCGCCGGTCGTTCACTGGCCGGCGGCCGCGGATACGGCTTCATCGAAGCCGGCTACAAGTACCGGGGAGGCGGTCTCAAGGACGCCTTCGTCTACACCGCCCAACTGGGCTGGAACGCCGGCCAGCGCGTGACGTTCGCCTGGAACGTCCGCGGCGAAGAGCCCTTCTCGCACGAACCCGGGACGGCGGGCCTGAACTCCTTCGTCGGGGTCGGCGACCGCGTGACCTACGTCGTGTTCGGGCCGTCCGCGATCTTCGAGCTGGGCAGCGGCTGGGGAGCTCAACTCGATGTCGAGGGGTCGTTCCACGCCAGGAACCTGGCGAAGGGTCCGATGTTCCGGGCCGGGGTCACCTACCAGCGCTGAGGGAAAGGCCGGACTACTTGACCTCCCAGGTGTCGCCCTCGCGGAGCAGCCGACCCAGGTCGCCCCGGCCCTTGCGCGCGACCACATCGCGGATCTGGTCGTTCACTCCCGCTTCGTAGGGCGGCGCGGGCGCAGCGCGCAGGACGCCGAGCGGAGTCGGGAACCCCGGCGTCGAGTCCATGCGCGAGAGGAGGAAGGCGTAGCCGGGATTGGGATGCCGCTCGTCGTGAATGATCAGGTCCTCCTCGGTCACGCCGTTGCCGAGGGGCACCACCTCGAGCTCGAGCCCGCGCATGCGCAGGCCCTTGTCCTTGCTCTTCCCGAACACGAGCGGCTGGCCGTGCTCCACCGCGATCGTGTGGTCGTCCCGGACGCCGCGCTCCGTGAGGGTCTCCCAGGCACCGTCGTTGAAGATGTTGCAGTTCTGCAGGATCTCGACGAAGGCCGTGCCCGGGTGGGCGGCGGCCTTCTTGAGCGTGGCCTTGAGATGGGCCTGGAACACGTCCACGGAGCGCGCCACGAACGTGGCCTCGGCGCCGAGCGCCAGGGAGAGCGGGTTGAACGGCCGGTCCACCGAGCCGTGCGGCGTGGACTTCGCCTTCTTGCCGATCTCGGACGTCGGCGAGTACTGGCCCTTGGTCAGCCCGTAGATCCGGTTGTTGAAGAGCAGGACCTTGAGACCGATGTTCCGGCGCAGCATGTGGATGGTGTGGTTGCCGCCGATGGAGAGCGCGTCGCCGTCGCCGGTCGCCACCCAGACGTCGAGGTCCGGGCGGCTGAGCTTGAGGCCCGTGGCCACGGCCGGCGCCCGCCCGTGGATGGAGTGGAAGCCGTACGTGTTCATGTAGTACGGGAAACGGCTCGAGCAGCCGATCCCCGAGACGACCACGAACTTCTCGCGCGGGATGCCCAGCTCCGGGAAGACCGACTGCACCGCCGAGAGGATGGCGTAGTCCCCGCAGCCCGGGCACCAGCGGACCTCCTGGTCGGTCTGGAAGTCCTTCTTCGAGTAGACGGGCAGGGTCGCGGTCACAGAACCACCTCTTCGATCTTGGCCTCGATCTCCGACTGCTTGAAGGGCTTGCCCTGGATCTTGTTGAATCCTTCGGCGTCGACCAGGTACTTCGCGCGCAGCATCCACACGAGCTGGCCCATGTTCATCTCGGGCACCACCACCTTGCGGTAGCGCTTGAGCACGTCGCCGAGGTTGCGCGGGAACGGGTTGAGGTGCCGCAGGTGCACGTGTCCGACGCGGCGGCCCTTGTCCCGCTGCGCGTGCAGCGCGGCCGTGATGGCGCCGTAGGTGGAGCCCCAGCCCACGAGCAGCAGGTCGCCCTCGGGATCGCCGGCCGGGATCGCGTCCGGCACCTCCTGCGCGACCGCCGCCACCTTGGCCGCGCGCAGGCGCACCATGCGCTCGTGGTTGAGAGGCTCGTAGTTCACGTTGCCGGTCACGTCCTGCTTCTCCAGGCCGCCGATGCGGTGCTCGAGTCCGGGGGTGCCGGGCACCGCCCAGGGCCGCGCCAGGGTGTCCGGGTCGCGAAGGTAGGGCTGGAAGCCCTCGGGATCGGTGCGGTAGCGCACCGGGAAGTCCGGCAGCTCCGAGAGCGCGGGCACCTTCCAGGGCTCCGCCCCGTTGGCCAGGTACCCGTCGGAGAGCAGGATCACCGGCACCATGTACTTGACCGCGATGCGGCTCGCCTCGAGCGCCATCCAGAAGCAGTCGCCGGGCGTGGCCGCGGCGAGCACGGGCACCGGCGCCTCGGAGTTCCGTCCGAAGATCGCCTGGAAGAGGTCGCCCTGCTCCGTCTTGGTGGGTAGCCCCGTGGACGGCCCACCGCGCTGGACATCGCAGATGACGAGCGGCAGCTCGGTGGCGATGGCCAGGCCGATCGCCTCCATCTTCAGCGCCATCCCCGGCCCGGAGGTCGTGGTGAGGGCGAGGGCGCCGCCGTAGGAAGCGCCGATGGCCGAGGTCACGGCCGCGATCTCGTCCTCGGCCTGGAACGTCATCACGCCGAACTCCTTGTACATGGACAGCTCGTGCAGGATGTCGGAGGCGGGCGTGATGGGGTAGGAGCCGAGGAAGAGCATCAGGCCCGACTTCTGGGCCGCGGCCACGAAGCCGAGCGCGAGCGCGCTGTTCCCGCTGATGTTGCGGTAGACGCCGGGACTCAGGCGCGCGGGCGGGATCTCGTAGCTGACCTGGAAGGCCTCCGTGGCCTCGCAGAACGCATAGCCCGCCTTCATGGCGAGCTTGTTCGCCTCCGCCAGCGCCGGCTTGCCCTTGAACTTGTCGTCGAGCCACTTGTAGGTGGCGTCCATGGTCCGGTTGTAGAGCCAGTAGCACATGCCGAGCGCGAAGAAGTTCTTGCACCGGTCCATGCTCTTGGCGTCGAGGCCGAGATCCTTCAGGGCGAGGCGGGTGAGCTTCGTCAGCTCGACCTTGAAGAGGCGATAGCCGTCGAGCGAATGGTCCTCGAGCGGGTTGGTCGCGGCCTGCGCCTTCTTGAGGTCCGTCTCCTTGAAGTTGTCGGTGTTGACGATGACGATGCCGTTCGGGCGCAGGTCGGCGATGTTGGTCTTGAGCGCGGCCGGGTTCATGGCCACCAGCACGTCCACGGCGTCGCCCGGGGTGAAGACGTCCCGCGAAGAGAAGTTGACCTGGAAGCCGCTGACGCCGGGCAGCGTGCCCGCGGGCGCGCGGATCTCGGCCGGGAAGTCCGGGAAGGTGGACAGGTCGTTGCCGAACAGGGCGGCCGTGGTGGTGAACTGGCTGCCCGTGATCTGCATGCCGTCACCGGAGTCGCCGGCGAACCTGACGACCGCCTGCTCCAGCGTCTCCCGGCGCCGGGTGACCGGCTCTCCCGTGGCTGTGGCCATGCCCTCCCTCTCTGGTTCCCCTGGCAGCCAGGAGACGGCGACGGATCCTGGCGAAGGCGTCCAATATAGCACCTTCGCCCGTGCCCTCCGCGGCGGGGCTCGCGCGCGCCGGCGCCATCGCCGACGCCCTGCGGACGTTCCTCCGCCGGGGGAAAATCGCGCGGTCGCGCCGGGAAGCGGCGGGAGGCGCGGGTCTAGGACGTGGCGGGAGCGGGCTGGGCCGCCGGCGCCACGCCGGCGGCGGAGCCCACGCCGAGCGCGGCCTCGAGGATGGCGTCCTGCTCCTGCAGGTGCTGCTTGTACGAGCCGGCCGCGGGGCTGGCGCTGGGCGGCCGCCCGACATAGCGGGGGGTGCGGCCGCCCGCGCCGGACACGCCCTCGTCGAGGAATCGCTCGCGCACGAAGCGCCACGCGCCCATGTTGCTCGGCTCCTCCTGCGCAAAGACCAGCTCCGCCGAGCGCGGGTACCGCTCGAGCAGGCGACCGAGCCCTTCCGTGGGGAACGGATAGAGCTGCTCCAGGCGGACGAGGGCGACGCCGTCGGAGCGCCGGTCCTCCCGGGCCTTCAGCAGGTCGTAGTAGAGCTTGCCCGAGGTGACCACCACGCGGCGGACGTGCGTGCGCTCGGCCGCGGGATCGTCGAGCACCTCCTGGAAGCGGCCGTCCGCCAGCTCGCCCGGCGGCGAGACGCAGCGCGGATGGCGCAGCAGGCTCTTGGGCGTGAGCACGATCAGCGGCCTCTCGTCGGCCGAGCGACCCTGCGCGCGCAGCAGGTGGAAGTAGGAGGCGGGCGTCGACGGGTAGCACACCCGCATGTTCTCCTCGGCGCAGAGGGTCAGGAACCGCTCCGGCCGGGCGCTGCTGTGCTCGGGCCCCTGTCCTTCGTAGCCGTGCGGCAGCAGCAGGGTGAGGCCGCTCGGCTGCCCCCACTTCTGCTCGGAGGCGGCCAGGAACTGGTCGACGATGACCTGGGCGGCGTTGTTGAAGTCTCCGAACTGCGCCTCCCAAAGGACGAGCGTGCGGTGGTCGGAGACGGTGTAGCCGAACTCGAAGCCCATGACCGCGGCCTCCGAGAGCAGGCTGTCGTACACCTCGAAGCGCACGCCCGCGGGCGCGAGCCTTTGCAGCGGCACGATCGCCTTCTCGTTGCGCACGTCGTACAGGATCGAGTGGCGCTGGCTGAAGGTGCCGCGGCCGGAATCCTGGCCGGAGAGGCGCACGGGTATGCCCTCGAGGAGCAACGTGCCGAAGGCGAGGGCCTCCGCCGTGGCCCAGTCCACGTCGCCCCGCCCCTCGAGCAGTTCCGCCCGGCGCTTCAGCCAGGGAGAGAGCTTGGGATGCGGCGCGAACCCCTCGGGCACCGTGCTCAGGGCCTGGAGCACGGCGCGCAGGCGTCCCCACATGGCCGTGGCGTCGACCGGCGCGAGGTCCAGGGGCTCCCGGCGCGTGACGGCCGGGATGAACCCGGCCTGCCCCTCGTCCTGCATCTGGGCCTTCTTCTGCGAAGAGAGGCGCTCGAGCTCCTCGCGCGTGAGGACGCCCGTCCGCACCAGGTGCTCGCCGTAGAGCTCGGCCACCGGGGTGTGGTCCTTGATCTTGGCGTACATGAGCGGCTGGGTGTAGCTCGGCTCGTCCGTCTCGTTGTGTCCCCAGCGGCGGTAGCCCACGAGGTCGATGACCACGTCGCGCTTGAACTTCTGCCGGTACTCCAGCGCGATCACCGCCACGTGGTCCACGGACTCGGGCTCGTCGCCGTTCACGTGGAAGACGGGGGCGTGCACCATCTTCGCCACGTCCGTGCAGTAGGTGGACGAGCGCGCGTCCTCCGGGCTGGTGGTGAACCCGATCTGGTTGTTGATCACGAGATGGATGGTGCCGCCCGTGGTGTAGCCCTCGAGCTGCGCGAGGTTGAGCGTCTCCGCCACGATGCCCTGCCCGGCGAAGGCGGCGTCGCCGTGGATCAGGAGCGGGATCACGCGCCCGCGCTCCCGGTCGGCCACACCCTCCTGCCTGGCGCGAACCATCCCCTCGACCACGGGGTTCACCCACTCCAGGTGGCTGGGGTTCGGCGCGACGCTGACCGTGATGCCGTGGCCGCTCGGGGCCTCGTGCTCCCCGGACGCGCCGAGGTGGTACTTCACGTCGCCCGAGCCCTGCGTGGCCAGCGGGTCGGGGTTGCCGTCGAACTCGGAGAAGATCTGGGCCAGCGGCTTGCCGATGGTGTTGGCCAGCACGTTCAGCCGGCCGCGGTGCGCCATGCCGATGACCACTTCCTTCACGCCACCCTCCGCGCCGTCGTTGAGCAGGCGGTCGAGGAAGGGTATGGTCGCCTCGCAACCCTCGAGCGAGAAGCGCTTGTGGCCGATGTACTTCGCGTGGAGGAACCGCTCGAACGCTTCCGCCTCCACGAGCTTCTCCAGGATCCGCCGGCGAGAGGCTTCGTCGAGACGAGGCCGGTTGCGCGTCGATTCCATCCGGTGCTGCAGCCACTCCTTGCGCTCGGGGTCGGCGATGTACATGTATTCGACGCCGATGGTGCGGCAGTAGGTCTCGCGCAGGATCTCCAGGATCTCGCGCAGGGTGGCCCGATCCCTTCCCGAGAGCCCGTCGGTGATGAACTCGCGGTCGAGGTCCCATAGGGTGAGCCCATAGGTGGCGGGATCGAGGTCCCGGTGGGGCGCGCGGCGCGAGTCGAGCGGGTCGAGGTCGGCCACCAGGTGCCCCCGCACGCGGTAGGCGTGGATGAGCTGCAGCACGCTGGCCTGCTTCTCGATGACCTCGTCGCTGCCCGCGGGCCCGAACAGGCCCGGGGTGACGTCGATCTCCCAGCGCGCGGGCCGGTGCACCACCTTCAGGTCGTCGAAGATGCGCTCGTAGAAGCCGTCGTCGCCGCGCAGCAGCTCCTCCAGGCGCGCCAGGAACAGGCCCGACTCGGCGCCCTGGATGATCCGGTGGTCGTAGGTCGAGGTCACGGTCATGACCTTGCTGATGCCGAGGAGCGACAGGGTCCGCGGCGCCATGGCCCGGTATTCGGGCGGGAAGTCGAGCGCGCCCGTGGCCACGATCAGGCCCTGCCCCGGCATGAGGCGCGGAGCGGAGAGTGTCGTGCCCATCACACCGGGGTTCGTGAGCGAGACGGTGGTGCCCATGAAGTCGTCGGGGCCGATGGCGCCCTTGCGCGCGCGGGCCACCAGGCCGTCGAACGCCTGCAGGAAGGAGGCGAAGTCGAGCCGGTTCGCGTCTCTGATGTTCGGCACGAGGAGCGTGCGCGTGCCGTCCTTTTTCTGCACGTCCACCGCGATGCCCAGGCGCACCGAGTCGCGCTGGATGCGGTGGGGCTGGCCGTCCAGCTCGGCGTAGGCGTCGTTGAGCCGCGGGAAGGTGTCGAGCGCGCGCAGGACGGCCCAGGCGACGAGGTGGGTGAAGCTGACCTTGCCCGCCCCGGAGGCGTCGCGGTCCTTGTTGAGCAGCTTCCGGTTCTCCTCCAGCGTGCGCACGGGCACGCCGCGCATGGAGGTGGCGGTGGGAACACTGAGGCTCGCCTCCATGTTCTCCGCGATGCGTAGCGCCCCGCCGCGGATGGGCGTGGCGATGTCGCCGGGCAGCAGCACCGGCACCATGAGCGCCTTCGCGTCGCGGGCGGCCGGGGCCGCGGACGCGGAGCGCGTCAACGTGGCCACGCGAGCCGGTGGCTCCGCCGCCGCCGGCTGGGCGGAGACGGTCACCGCCCGCCCGGGCTCGGCAGGCACGCCCATGAGCCGATCGAAATACTGCCGCCAGGAGGCCTCGACGGAGGCGCGATCACGCCGGTACTCGCCGAGCAGGCCGACCGCGAACTCGTAGTTCGCCCCGAAGTCGTTGACGAGCTTGTCGACGACCGAATCGGCCTCGTCAGCGGGCATGACGAGCCAGTCTAGCGCCCCGCGCTCGGGGCTTTCAAGGAGCGAAGAAGGTTGGAGACAGGCTCGGTCTGCCCAGCGCCCCTGGGAAACGAAGCGCGGCCGCGCTCTACCGCCGGGCCGCCTGGCCGGGGCCCGACCGCCGCCAGAGCAGCACTTCGAAGCCGGTCACGCGGCCGCCTTTGACCGCGAGCGTGGGCGCGTAGTGCGTCCGGAACTCCTCGCGCTCGAGCGCGCGGCGCAGCTCCACCTCGACGCGCAGCAGCGACATGGAGCGCGCGTCGTAGGGACCGTCGAAGATCTGGTAGCGCGCCTTGCCCTGTACCTTGGCCCGGAACATCGCGGTCTCCGCCTCGTGCAGGACGGCGTCGGGCCGCGCGCCGCGCGTCCCCACCGCGATGCCGACGCTGGCGCGCGGGCTGGCCGCGTGTCCGGCCACGTCCACCGGGTCGGCGAGCACGGTCAGCACCCGCTCCGCCACGCACACCGCGTCACGCCGCGCGTCGGACAGGTCCTCGAGCAGGATGACGAACTCGTCGCCCGCGAAACGGGCCAGCACGTCCCCGCTGCGCAAGATCGTCTCGAGGCGCCGCGCCGTCTCCAGCAGCACCTGGTCGCCCCCGCGATAGCCCACGACATCGTTGATGCCCTTGAAGCCGTCCAGGTTCACGAGCAGCACCGCGTAGCCGCCGCCCTGGCGCGCGACCGCGCGGTCCAGCACTTCGAGGAACCCGGTGCGGTTCGGCAGGCCGGTCAAGCCGTCGCGGAGCGTGGAGCGCAGCAGGTCGTCCTGGGCGCGCTTGACCTCGGTCACGTCGATCGCCGCGCCGACCGTGCCCACGACGGCGTCGGTGTCGTCACGCAGGGGCTCCACCCGCGCCTGGAAGCTGCGGCCGAGCCAGTCCGCCTCGTATTCGACGGTCTCCCCCTGCAGCGCGCGCCGGTGCGCCTCGAGCGCCTCGCCGCTGGGGACGGAAAGCGTCTCCGCCAGCGGCCGGCCCACGAGGTCCGCGGGCGAGGGCTGCAGCCCGTGCATCTGGCCCGACCGGCAGGACGTCACGCACAGGTCGGTGTCCGTGGACCACGAGAGCATGCACACGCGCGTGGTGAGCAGGCGCATGCGCAGCTCCGCCTGCCGCAGCGAGGCCTGTGCCCGGTCGGCCCCCCCGGCCGTGCCCGCCTCGGGCTCGGCGGGGCGCGCCGCACCCGGGAGGGACGTCACGTTATCGGGCCTCACGGGATTCACCGCGGTCCTCCTGTTCCAGGCACGAGCAGCGGTGCAGTGTCGGCGATCACAGTCGAGTTGTCTGTGATGAAAGTCACCGGATTTTGGCCCCGGGCCAAGAAAAACGGCATGTCGGTCCCGGGATGACACCCCGTTTTGCTATGAAGAAGGGTTCAGCTCCCCGTTGGCCGCCCCGGCGCCTCATGCTCGACCACGAAGACGTTGGCGTAGAGGTTGGCCTTGACCTGCTGCCCCGTCTGGGTCAGGGAGAGGTAGTCGAGCGCGTCCTTCACGTACGGGAAAACGTTCGTCCAATAGAACTTGGGGTAATTCCGGCGCAGGTCGTCGGGGGTGCGGTAACCGAGCTTCCGGTTGACGCCCGTCTCCTCGAACTCGAAGAACAGGGCCGGTATCTTCTTCAGATATCGGGGGTCGCTGAGCTGGCCGATGAGATCCGCGGCCCGCACGAGCGCCGGGTAGCCGCCCGTGTCCTGCGCGTCGTCGGGCTCCGGCACCGGGAAGCGCGTGGGCTCGATGCACCGCCGCACGCGCTCGACGTCGATGAGGTCGTGCCCTCCGAAACGCTCTTGCACGAACAACTTACCTCGATCGACGTGGTACGGGGTCAACGCGGCGTCCGTGGCTCCCGGCGACAGGTCGAAGGTCTCGTCTCCCACACCGGTGACGCACCGGCCGTCGCGGTCGGCTCTGCAGACGCCCTTGACGTACCCGATGTCGTGGCAGAGCAGCGACACGCTGACGTGCAGCCAGTCCTCCGGGGTGACGCCGCCCTCGCGGATGTGCTTGCCCCGCAGGAGCTCCTGGCCGACGAGCGTCACCAGGATCGTGTGGTCGACGTCGTGATAGAGCGCGTCGCTGTTGGCGATGTTTTCGAGGGCCATGCCCCCTGCCCAGCCCACGATCTCGGCGTAGTCGGGCTTCTGGCCACCGTAGGTGCGCCGGTAGCCCTCCTGCACCTGCTGGACGAAGGCGTCGATGCCGACCTGCGTGAGGTTCAGCATCCCGCTAGCCCGCCGCGCCTTCGCGCACGAGGACCCCGGCCGCCTCCACGTCCTCCGCCTTGCCGATCAGGCCCACCCGGTCGCCGGCGCGCAAGCGCGTCTCGGGCGTGGGGCCGGGCAAGACGGTCCCGTCGCGGTGGATGGCCACCACCGAGGCGCCGGTGCGCGCGCGCAGGTTCGCTTCGGCCAGGGTACGGTCCGCGAAGGGACTGCCCTCGGCCACCCGCGTCCAGCTGATCTCGACGCCCTGCGCGGCGTCGAGGAGCTGCGCCAGCGCGCGGTGCTCTTCCTGGGTGTTCAGCGCCACGTCGTAGCTCTCCTCTCGCACCACGTCGCCGTACTTCTGCACCTCCCGAAGGGGGAAGCCGAGGCGCAGCAGGGTGTGGCGCACGACCTGGAGCCCGCCCTCCATCTCGGGATGGATGACGTCCTGGGCGCCAAGGGCGGCCAGGTGCTTGATGCCCTGCTGGGTCGCCGCGCGGGCCACGATGGGCAGGTTCGGGGCCAGGCGGCGTGCGGCCGCCACCGTCAGTCCCGCGGCGGCTTCGTCCGGAATGGTCACGACCAGGGCGCGCGCGCGGTCGAGGCCCGCGTGGTCGAGGACCTCGGAGTTGGCCGCGTCGCCGAAGAGCACGGGCACCCCGCTCTTGCGCAGCTCTTCGGCCCGGGCCACGTCCACCTCGACCACGAGACGAGGTACGCCGACCCGGCCCAGGACGTCCACGATGTGGCCGCCCACGCGGCCCCAGCCCACGATGACGACGTGGTCGCGCGCCGTGGCCACCACGTCGTCCGGCGTGGCGGGCGCGCCGCCGACCCAGCGGCGCAGCCAGGGCCAGCCCAGGAGCCGGCGCTCCAGGGGATCCACCAGGCTGAACATGACCGGGTTGAGCGTGATCGAGACGAGGGCGGCGGACAGCAGCAACGAGTACTGGTCGCCCTCGAGGATGCCGAGCCGCACCGCGGCCTGGCCGAGGATGAAGGTGAACTCGCCGATCTGGCTCAGGCCGGCGGCCACGACGAGACCGGTGCGGAGGGGCTGGCGGAGGAGCGTCGTGAGCACGATGGCGGCCAGGCCCTTGCCCAGGATGATGAGCAGCGTCAGCGCGGCCACCGGGCCCGCCCGCGCCACGAGGTCGCGCGGGTCCACCAGCATGCCCACGGACACGAAGAAGAGGACCGCGAACGCCTCGCGGAAGGGGAGCACGTCGGCGCCCACCTGGTGGCTCAGGGGCGACTCGCTCACCACCACGCCGGCGAGGAAGGCGCCGAGCGCGAGGGAGACCCCGAAGAACGCGGCCGAGCCCAACGCGATGCCGAGCGAGGCCGCCAGCACGAGGAGCAGGAACAGCTCGCGCGAGCGCGTGTGCGCGATGCGCATGAACGCCCAGCCCAGCACCCGCGCTCCGAAGACGAGCATGATGACGATGAAGGCTCCCGCCTTCAGCAGGGTGAGACCGAACCTCTCCAGGTCGAAGCCGCCACCCGTGACGGCGAACACGGGCAGGATGAGGAGGAGCAGGACGGTCGCCAGGTCCTCCAGCACCAGCCAGCCCACCGCCACCTGCCCGTGCCGCGTCTCGAGCAGGCCGTGGTCCATGAGCGCGCGCAGGAGCACCACGGTGCTCGCCACCGAGATGGAGAGCCCGAGCACGAGGCTGGCGTTGACCGGCCAGCCCCAGGACCGCGTCAGGAGGTAACCGATGCCGGTGGCCACCGCCATCTGGCCGAGGGCGCCCGGCACGGCCACGTCGCGCACGCGCCAGAGGTCGCGCAGCGAGAAGTGCAGCCCCACGCCGAACATGAGGAAGACGACGCCCAGCTCGGCGAGCTGGCCGATGGCGCCCACGTCGCCCACGAAACCCGGCGTGAACGGGCCGATGGCGACGCCCGCCAGCAGGTACCCCACGATGGCGGGGACGCCGATGAGCCGCGCGAGCACGCCGCCGACGAGGGCGGCACCGAGCGCCACCGCGATGTTCACCAGCAGCGGAAGCTCGTGCACGGTTCCGCATTATGTTCCGGGCTGCTACCCTGAGTCGTGCCGGCACCGATCCGCATCGGCGAACGGGTGGTGGTGCCCGCGTCCGCCCTCACCATGAAGGCGGTGCGCTCGTCCGGCCCGGGCGGGCAGAACGTCAACAAGGTGGCCTCCAAGGTCGAGCTGCGCGTGGACCTCGCGCGCGTGGACGGGCTGAGCCCCGCTCAGCGCGACCGGCTCTTCGCGCTGGCGGAGCCACGGCGCGACGCGGAAGGCCTGCTGGTGGTGACGAGCCAGAAGACGCGCGACCAGTCGCGCAACCTCGACGACGCGCGGGAGAAGGTGCGCGCGCTGGTGGCGAAGGCCATGGCGCTTCCCCGCCGCCGCCGGGCCACCCGGCCCACGGCCGCGTCCCGCGCGGAGAGGCGCCGGCTGAAGGCCCGCCTCTCTGGACGCAAGCGCGCGCGCGGCCGCGTGCGCGCGGCCGAGGACTAGTCCAGCCCGCGCGGAATCACGGACCGAGAGGGCGGCGCTACTCGGGGATGGGAGGTCCCGGGCGCCGGCCGGCGGCCTGTCCGGGCGACGCGGGCTCGCCTCGCAGCACGTCCAGACCGCCTGCGAGCTTCAAGACCGACTTGTCCCGGTCGTCGGCGATCCAGACGTTGCCCTCGGCGTCCACGGCGATCCCCTCCTGCTGCTTGCCCGGAATGGTCAGGTCGCGCTCCACGGTGCCGTCGGTCCGCATGACGATGACCACGTCCTGCGCATCCGAGACGGCGAGCAGCCGGTCCAGCTCGGCCACCCAGGTGATCGCGGTCAGGTCCTCGTAGCCCGAAAGCTCCCAGCGCCCCTTCACCACGTCCGCGCCGAGCGCGCCCGCCGGCCGGTTCACGTCGAAGGCGAGCGCCACCACCGCGGCGGGCTCGCGCTGGTGGGCCAGGTAGAACATGCCGCCCCCGGGTTGCGTGGGATCGGGGCGGAAGGCCAGCCCCTCGAATCCCTCGTTGCGATCCCCGCCGGGACGCCCGAGCACGGCGTCCTTGTCCAGCCGCCAGCGCTTGCGCTCCTGGAGGCCGACCGGGTCGTAGAGGATCAGCTCGGAGTTCCGCTCGGCGAGCACGACCAGGTCGCCGGTGGGGGTGTGGACGGCCACGCCCTCGAGGTCCCCCGCCAGAGCGACGCTGCGGACGACGTTGCCCGCCGTGTCCAGCTCCGCGAGCTTGCCGTCGTCGCCGACCACGAACAGGTGGCCGGACGGCGGATGGAACGCCACCCCGGAAGGCTCCGCCATCCCCAGCCCGGCGAACCGTTGGGGCGTGCCGAACGCGGCGCCCGGCCGCTCGCCCAGGAGCCCCCCTTTGAGGTCCAGGCGGCGAGCCTTGCCCGAGAGGACGAGGTAGGAACCCACGCCCATCAGGAGCACGGCCATCACGGTCATGAGCTGCAGCCCGAAGTAGAGGCGGCGGAGGGCGGAGTACTTCGCCTTGTTGATCTGGGCCAGGGCGTGGGCCTGCACCGCCAGCTCGGCGTTGAGCTGGCCGATGCGCAGCTCCCGCCAGGAGCGGCGATAGGCCTCGAGGTCGCGGCTCAGGATGTCCTCGTAGAAGCGAAGGCCGACCGGAAAGTCCTCGAGGCCCGTCTCCGAGGCGTAGCGCACCTGGGGCTGCGCCTTGCGTGGCCGCAGGGACTCGATGGCCTGGATCACGAAGTAGACGGCGATCAGAGCATAGACGGCGATGACCAGGGCCATGAACGGCCGCCAGCCGGCGGGCACGGCGTCGAACACGTCGGTCTGCGACGCCATGATGAACAGCAGCGCGTTGAGCGCGCCCATGATGATGAGCGCGAACCGCGCCTTGTGGTCCGCCAGGTCGACGAGGTCGATCGCCTCCTCGAGCACGTCCGTGAGCGCGCGGTAGCGTTCCCAGGACTCGAGCGGACGATGCGCGTCCTTGACGAACCTCCGCTCCTTCTTCGAGGGTTTGCCCGCCTTCAATGGTCGATCGGCGGGCGCGGGCAGCGGCACTACCTCGGCCGGCGCGGCCACGACCGGCGTGGCCCGGGCCGGCGCGGCGGGCGTCGCGTGGGCTCTGGCCGCCGCCTGGCCCCGGGTATCGTCTTCGTCCCGCTCGTCGGCCCGGCGCGAACGGTCGTCTGCGGCCATGTCCCATTATGGCTTACGGCGCGCGCGGCAGGAGGGCGGCGGCCAACGCCGCCGCCGCCCTCCCCGTTACAGCAGCTTCACGACACGGTCGGCGAGGCCCTTCTCGCCGAGGACGACGGTCAGGTTGGCCTTCTCGGACACCTTCTCCAGCACCTCGAGCTCACGCAGGCGCATCAGGGTGGGGCTCGACTCGAGGATCTTGGCCGTGTTCGCCTGCGAGCGCATGGCGGCGGTCTCCTCGCGGCGCGTGACGAGGGCCGCCTCGGCCGCCTTCTTCGCCTCGGTGACCTTGTTCATGAGGTCCTTCATCTCGCCGGGCAGGATGACGTCGCGGATCCCGAGCGCCACCATCTCGAGACCGAAACCGGCGACGCGGCCGCGCACGATGTGGTCCAGCTCGCGGGTGAGCGCGTCCTTTTCGCTCAGGAGGACGTCCAGCTCGCGCGTGCCGATGACGGCACGGAGGGCGAGCTGGGCCTCGCGGTAGAGGGCCTGGCGATAGTCTTCCACCGTGGTCATCGCCTTCAGCGGATCGGCGATCCTGAACGCGACCACGGCGTTCAGTCGCAGCGTGACCTTGTCGGCGGTCATGATCTCCTGGCCGGCGATGTCCACGACCTGCTCCCGCAGGTCGACGTCGAGGATGCGGGCCTTGGCCACGCCCTTCCAGAAGGCGTGGGCGCCGGGGGCCAGCGTGGCCTCGTGGCGACCGTCCTTGAAGAACAGCCCGGCGTGCCCGGCCTCGATCGTCACCGCCTCCAGGAGCGGCGTGGCGCCGCGCGCCTGCGCAATGACGGCAACGTCGGCGTGCTCGAAGCGTACGACGCGAGCGTCGAAGACCTCGACCCGCACGTCGTGGAAGACCGTCCACAGCGCGTACAGACCGGGCTTCAGGACGGCCTCGACGCGGCCGTCGACCCAGACCACCGCGCGCTCGTAGTCCTTGAGGTCCACGACACGTGCCTCTCCGTCCAGCGCACCCGACTTGGCCATCACGTCCAGGTCGGCGTGCTCGAGCCACACGTCGCGCACCGACACGACGTCCACACGGATCTTGCGCAGAAGATCCCACATGGAATGACGTCCCGGACCACGGACGTCCTTGAACTGGCGGTCCTTGAAGACAAGACCGCGCTCGTGCTGGCGAACCTTGAACCAACGCAGGAAAACCCACAAGGGACACCCCCTCTCTCAAAGAGATCAACCGACAAGAAATGGCCTCCGGGGGACGGTTCGCCGGCCGCCACGCCTCCAGCGTGGAGCGCGACTTGAGGTCCCTCCGACTCCGCTTGTTACGGGGCGTTTTGGCAGGACCGGTATCCGCGCGCTGCAAGACGCTCTCGCGCGCTTCCGGCCGTGTCCGGATACGGGCCCACGGCCGGCAGGCGGATCACGGCGTCCGCCCCCCAAAGGCCGCACTTACGACACACCATTCACGAGTTGGCACAGGAGTCGAACCTGTGACAGCCGAGTTTCGAGCTCGGTGCTCTATCCACTGAGCTAGCCCTGACACCTCCTTCGTTAGAACCCGTGCGCGGAACGAGCGCCGCCGATCACGGAGTGAGGCGGCGCGCACCGCCGGCCCGGGGGTATCAGCCCTTTCGCGGCCTCGTGGCCGCCTGAACTCCCTAAGTGGAGGTGGGTCGGGGAGTCGAACCCCGCTAACTGGCTTTGCAGGCCAGCGCCTGGCCGCTCGGCCAACCCACCGGC
>DATKEG010000254.1:0-14591 GCA_035544515.1 Vicinamibacteria bacterium
CTGTTCCTCGATGCCGGCGGCGTGCTGGTGCACCCGAACTGGTCACGGGTGAGCGAGGCCCTCGCCCGGCACGGCCTCGAGGCCCCCGCCGCGGTGCTGGAAGCGGCCGAGCCGCGGGCGAAGCGCGAGCTGGACGGTCCCGCGCGGCACCAGGCCAGCGACGACGATTCGCGCGGCTGGGTGTACTTCAACCTGGTGCTGGCCCAGGCCGGGATCCCGCGGTCCGAGCGGACCGACGCCGCGCTCGGCGAGCTCCGCGCCTATCACAGCGAGCACAACCTGTGGGAGATCGTGCCGGCCGAGGTGGCGCCCGCGCTGCGGAGCCTCCGTGAGCAAGGCCTGCGCCTCGTGGTCGTGTCGAACTCGAACGGCACGCTCAAGACGAAGATGCAGCGCCTCGGCCTGGCACCGCTCGTGGACGTGCTCTTCGATTCCTACGAGGAAGGCGTCGAAAAGCCCGATCCCCGGTTCTTCCGGATCGCCCTCGACCGGTCCGGCGCCGACCCCGCGACCACGGTCCACGTCGGCGACCTCTACAGCATCGACGTGGTGGGCGCGCGCGCGGCGGGACTGGGCGCGGTGCTGTTCGACACGGCCGGCCTGTACCCCGACGCCGACTGTCCCCGCGTAACGAGCTTGACGGAGCTGAGCGAAGCGGTCCGCGCGGGCTCGCTGTAGGGCCCCCGTGTCGGTTGGAAACGAGCACGATCGCGGCGACGCTTGGGTTGCCCGACCCCCTTGACCTCGCCTACGACGCGGTTCTGGCGGTCGCGGAAGCCGTGGTGGACGAGCGTCCGAGAACGCCGACCGGATTTTTTTAGCGACCTCGACAGTTTCGGACCCGGGTCGGTGCGTTGCGCGGCGGTCTTGCCTCGACGCTCGTTTCGAAACCCATGCGTGGGCGATCCGTCGCCTCTCCCAGACGCGTCCCGGCGGCAGCCGTCGCGCGCGCTCACCGGTACCTCTCGCGGCGCGCGTGGGGCAGCGCAGGCCCCGGCCGGGAGCGCGAAATTCGCCGTGATACACAGGGCGTATGAAGATCGACACCCTCGCTCGCGCGACCGCATTGGCCGATCAGGATCTCCTCGCCCGTATCCAGTCGCTCGCCGGCCGGGAGCGCGAGACCGCGGCCGAGCTGGTGGCCCATCTGGCCGCCCTCGACGCCCGGCCCGCCGTATACGCCGCCCAGGGCTACGGCTCCTTGTTCGGTTACTGCACCCAGGCCCTCGGGATGTCCGAAGACGCGGCCTGCAACCGCATCGAGGCCGCCCGCCTCTGCCGCCGCTTCCCGGTGATCGTCGACCTGCTCGGCTCGGGAAAGGTGACCCTCACCGCCGTCCGGCTCCTGAGGAAGCACCTCACACCGGAGAACCACGAGGCCGTCCTCGCCAGGGCCGGTGGCCGAAGCCGCCCCGAGTTGGAGGCGCTCGTCGCCGAGCTGGCGCCGCAGCCAGATGTCCCGGCCTCCGTACGCAAGCTCCCCACCTTCATGTCCACGAGGACCCCGGCCGCACTGCCCGCCCAGATTGCGACCGCGCCAGCCGGCGAGCCGGTGCGCGCGCCCGCTCCTTCGCCCGTGGCGCTCGCTCCGTCGCCTCGCCCGCTCGTCCGGGCCTCGGCGCCGGAGCGCTACCGGGTGCAATTCACCATCGGCCCGGAGACGCATCACAAGCTCCGACGCATCCAGGCGCTGCTCCGCCGCGAGATCCCGGACGGCGATCCCGGCGCGATCTTCGACCGCGCCCTCACCCTGCTGCTCGCGAAGGTCGAAAAGACCAGGCTGGCGGGGGCGGAAAGGCCGCGGCCGCGCCCGTCTATCCGTCCTGGAACGGATAAGGACGTCCGGAAAGACGGCCGCCCTTCGCGCCACATCCCGAGCGAGGTTAAACGCGCGGTCTGGCGCCGCGACGGTGGCCAGTGCGCCTTCGAATCGGCCACGGGAACGAGATGCACCGAGCGGGCGTTCCTGGAATTTCACCATGTCCAGCCCTACGCCCGACAGGGACCGGCCACGGTCGCCAACATCTCTCTTCGATGTTGGAGGCATAACCAGCACGAGGCCGCGCTGGTCTTCGGGCCTCACGGCACCTCGACCGTTCGCGAAACGACGTCCTCGTGGATGCCGGCCGGATTCCGGACCGAGACCAGCAATTCGGCACCGGTCATCCGAGGAGGCGGATCGATGACGTGGCGGCAGTAGACGCTTCGGCGACCACGCGTATGCCCGCGGCCTGAAGCCCGCATCCCGCCGTGCCCGTCAGCGAGACGCGGTTGCTGATGCGCCACAGGACCGCCTACGCGGCCACGCCCTCGTCGATCCGGTACAGCAGTTCCTAAGAACGGCTCAGGAACGTCTCACGAGCCGTCCCAGACAAACCGGTGCCGGCCGCTTTTCAGCAGCCGGCTCCTCAGACGTTGCATTTAAATGAGTTAGGTTGGTAGCGGGGGGTGGATTTGAACCACCGACCTTTGGGTTATGAGCCCAACGAGCTACCTGGCTGCTCTACCCCGCGGCCGTTATGCAACCACTCTACCAAGTGGGGCCGCGCACTGTCAATAAGTGATAAACGACACGGCCCGTAGGAACAAAAGGGGGGAAACGGGCGTCCATCCTGGTGAAGGCTGACCGCGGGCGGGTGGATCCCGCCGGAGAGGGGTCGAAATGGCCACCATGATCGCCGCCGTCGACGCCCGGTGCCCGCTCTGCGGGTGCTCCATCCTGACCGTCGGCCGGGGCGGCCACGTCACGGCCGAAGACCTCCACCCCGTCCTGACGCGCCGCCATCGCGGCACGTCGAGCATGGAAGGCTACATGCTCTGCGACGACTGCGGCGTGCTGGCCGAGCTGCCGCGCGACATGTCGCTGAACTAGGGGCGGCCGCCGCTTGGGTGCGCGCCGTCCCTTGACGCCGAGGGGCTCGCGGGAGCAGACTTCGCCCCATCAAGCCGCGGCCAGCCAAGGCGCTCGATTGCGCCGCCACCCTGCTTGTGGAGGTGAGAGAGATGCAGGACGAGTTCAACCGCGATCCGTACGGTAGCGATTACGGGGAGCCCGCGACCGCGCCGCCGGCCCCCGCGTTCACGCCGACGCCCGCGGCCCCCGCGCGCTCGGGCGCCGGTGGCGGGGCCCGCAAGCGCAAGGCCGGAGCGAAAAAGAAGGCCGGAGCGAAGAAGAAGGCCGGCGGACGCAAGAAGACGGCCCGCAAGGCGGTCTCGGGCCGCAAGGCGAAGAAGAAGACGGGCGGACGCAAGGCGAAGGGACGCGCAAAGGCGAAGAAGTCCGCGCGCAAGTCCGGCAAGCGCCGCGCCGCGAAGAAGGGGGCCGGTCGCAAGGCCGCCGGTCGAAAGAAGACGAGCAGCCGCAAGAAGAAGTAGCCGCCGTCGGCGAGCCGGCGTTCAGCCGCCGGAAGCGGTGGGTGCAAGGGGGGCGCGCGCGCGCCCCCTTCTCCTCGTCAGCTCTCCGCGCCCCAGGGCAGGATCGCCGTCTTCAGTCCCCCGCCGCCCTGGCCCATGCGGCCGAGCACCTGCGGAAGGCTCTCCAGCGGGCCCTCGGCCGTGATGAACAGGTTGGGATCCACGTGCCCGTCCGAGATCAGCCGGAACGCCTTGCGGACGCTCTCCGGGGTGTGGTGGAAGGTGGACTTGATGGTCAGCTCCTGATAGTGGAGGCGCTGCGAGTCGATGCCGATCGAGGTGTCGGCCGGGCAGCCGCCGAAGAGCTGGACCACCCCCCCCTTGCGCACGGCGCGCACCGCCGCCTCGGAGGTCTGCGGCAGGCCCACCGCCTCGATCACCACGTCGGCGCCGCGCCCGTCGGGACTCTTGCGCCTCAGCGCCTCGGCGAGGTCTTCGCCCTCGCGGGCCAGCACCACGGACTCCGCGCCCATCTCCAGCGCCTTGTCCAGGCGCTGCCGCCGGCGCCCGGCCGCCACCACGTGCGCGCCGCGCATGCGCGCCAGGGTCACGAACATGAGCCCGATGGGGCCGGTTCCGATGACGGCCACGGACTGGCCGCGGCCGATCCAGCTCTCCTCGACGCCGCGGACGACGCAGGCCAGGGGCTCGACCATGGCCGCCTCGCGAAAGGTCACGCCCTCCTCGAGCGCCAGCAGGTTCTTCTTCACCACCCGCGCCGGGATGCGCGCGAACTCCGCGTACGCGCCGTTCCAGAAGAGGAGGTCGTCGCAGAGGTTCGACATCTCGTGGCGGCAGTAGTAGCACTCGCCGCAGGGCGCCGAGTTGGCCGCCACCACCGACGTGCCGGGATCGAGCGCCTCCACCCCCGGTCCCACCTCCTCGACCACGCCGGCGATCTCGTGGCCGAAGACCGCGGGCGGCACGATCATCCTCGCGTGGTACCCGCGCCGGAACACCTTGACGTCGGTGCCGCAGGTGAGGGCCACCCGCGTGCGCAACAGCACGTCGCCGGGCTGGAGGCTCGGCACCGGGACCGTTTCGATGCGCACGTCCTCGCGGCCGTAGAGGACCGCGGCCTTCATCTTCTTGGGTGTCAACAGGCTTACCTCGCTGTCTCTTCGGGGGGTACCTGCAGCACGACCTTCAGGACTCCGGGCGCCGGGTGGGAGGCCACGTCCACGGCCCGTGCCGCCTCGCGGAGCGGGAAGCGGTGGCTCACCAGCTCGCGCACGCGCACCTCGCGAGCGAACACGAGCCGGGCGGCCTCGTCCTGGACGTCCACCGATGCGCTGTAAGACGTCACGATCTCCTTTTCGGAGGCGCACAGGGCGCCCAGGTCCAGGCGCGCCGTCTCGCCGGGGGAGGTGGCGGCGAACACCATGATACGACCGCCGGGGCGCGCGGAGTCAATCGCTTGATCGACCGCGGCCTGGCCCAGCGCGGCCAGGAAGACGCAATCGGCTCCCCGGCCGCCGGTGAGGGAACGGACCTCGCGGACGACGTCGCCCGTCGCGTCGAGCGCCGCGCCCGCGCCCAGGCGTCCGGCCATCTCAAGCCGATCGGCCAGCGTGTCGGAGGCGACGACGTCCGCCCCCGCCCAGCGGCAGATCTGGGTCAGGAGGAGCCCGATCGGCCCCTGCCCCACCACCAGGACGCTCTGGCCGCGCGAGACGCCCGCCCGGCGCACCGCCTTCAGGCAGGTATTGACCGGCTCGACGAAGGTGGCCTCCTCGGGCAGCACGCCGTCGGGCACGGGGATGGCCCCTCCGGCCACGATCCAGTCCCGAGCCTTGACATATTCGGCGAAGCCGCCGCCGGCCGGCTCGAAGCCCGCGGTCGTGCCGTTGCGCTTGTAGCCGGCGCACTGCGCGTAGAGTCCACGGGCGCAGTAGAAGCAGGCTCGGCAGGGCAGATGGTGGTGCAGGACGACGCGGTCGCCCTCGCGAAAGCGGCCGTACCGGGGGGCCCGGGCCACGCGGCCGGCGATCTCGTGCCCGAAGATGCGGGGGGCGGGCAGCAGCCCCTTCTGGATCTTCTTGATGTCGGTCCCGCACACCCCGCAGGCCTCCACGCGCACGAGCATCTCGGTGGGGCCGGTCTCGGGCACCGGCACGTCCTCGACCCGCAGGTCGCCGGCGCCGCGGTACACGGCCGCCTGCATCATGGTCGGCACAGGCGGCGATGTTACTCCAAAGGCCCGCAACCGGTTCCGTTGACAGGGCATGGAGGGCGCGCTTACCATCGAAACGCAAAATGGGCTCGCCCGCGCCGCGCGTCCTGGTGGTGGACGACGACAGCGCCTTTCGCACCATGGTCTGCCAGCTCCTGGCCGACAAGGGCTACGACGCCGTGGCCGCACCCAGCGCCACCGAGGCGCTCGCGAGCGTCGCCGACGGCACGTTCCTGGCCGCCATCATCGACCTCGTGATGCCCGACATGGGCGGCATCGAGCTGGCGGACAGGCTCAAGGCGCAGAGTCCGGAGACCGAGGTGGTGATCCTCACCGGTCACGGCGACATGGGCACGGCCATCGCCGGCATCCAGCACGGCGTCTTCGACTACCTCCAGAAGTCGTCCCTCGACATCGCGCGGCTGGAGCGGGCCGTGCACGAGGCGACCGGCAAGAGCCGGCTCGTGCGCCGCAACCGCGCGCTGTTCCAGCAGACGCAGGAGTCGAACCGGCTCCTCAAGGGGCTGCACGACATCGCCACGGAGCTGGCCGGGGAGGCCTACCTCGATCGCGTGCTCGAGAAGCTCGTGGCGGCCGCCAAGGCGGTCTGCCGCGCGGCGGCCGGACGCGCCGTGCTCCTCGGCCGCACGCACGGCGAGGGGCTGGTCATCGAGGTGAGCGCGGGCGACGGCGCCCAGGCCGTCCGGGGCGCGCGCCTGGGCGCGGACGAAGGGCTCTCGTCGGTCGCCCTCAAGCAGGACACTCCGGTGATGCTCGAGGCGCCGCGCGACGACCCGCGCTACTCGCACCGCGCGGACGAGATGCCGACCACGCTGCCCGGCTTCCTCTGCGCGCCCCTGCGGCGGGGCCGGGTGCTCGGCACGCTGACCGTGGCCGGCCGGTCCGGCGGGTTCGGCCCCGAGGACCGCGAGGCGCTGGCCATCCTCTCCCGCCAGGCCGCGCTGGCCATCGAGAACGCGCTCGAGCACGAGCGTTCGCTCAACTTCTTCACGCACACCTCGGAGATCCTGGTCTCGTTCCTCGAGCAGCTCGACGTCTTCTACCCCGGCCACTCGCGCGGGGTGGCGGCCCTGGCGGACATGGTGACGCGCCGCATGGGGCTGGGCGAGGAGGAGCGCCGCCACATCCACTTCGGCGCGCTGCTCCACGACATCGGCAAGGTGCTGGTGGATCCCGCCATCCTCCGCTCCGAGTCCACCCTCACCGAGGAGGAGCGCGTCCTCCTGCGCGGCCATGCCCTGGCCGGCGTGAAGCTCCTGCAGCCGATCTCGCACTGGGAGGAGATCCTGCCCATCATCCACGCCCACCACGAACGCTGGGACGGGAACGGCTACCCGCGCGGCCTGGTCGGAGAGGACACGCCCCTCGGAGCCCGCGTGGTATCGGTGGCCGACGCGTTCGACGCCATGACCCGCGCCACGCCGCATGGCGCGCGGCGGACGCCCGACGAGGCGCTGGCGGAGCTGGAGGCCTGCGCGGGCACGCAGTTCGATCCCAAGGTCGTCCGCCTCTTCGTGGCCGAGTACCGGCAGCGCAAGGACCAGATCCCGCAGACCTGACGGACGAGCAGCTAGCCGCCGAGCAGGCTTCGCAACACGAACCAGACGTTCTCCCGGCGCTCGCGCAGCCGCCGGTAGAAATACGGCATCCAGTGCGTGCCGTAGGGCACGTAGATGCGCACGGCGTGGCTGGCCGCCACCAGCTCGTCCCACCGCCGCGGGCGCAGGCCGTAGAGCATCTGGAACTCGAAGCGCCGCGGGCCGACCCCCTGCTCGCGGCAGAAGGAGAGCGCGTCCTGGATGAGGCTCTCGTCGTGCGTGGCCAGGGCCGGCTGGCGTCCCTGCGCGAGGAGCAGGCGGGCGCACCGGCGGAAGCTGGCGCGGATGTCGTCCATCTTCGTCCAGGCGATCTCGGAGGGCTCCTGGTAGGCGCCCTTGCACAGGCGCACCCGGTCGCCACGCGCGATGGCCTGCTTGACGTCGTCCTCGGTCCGGAAGAGGTAGGACTGCAACACGATGCCCACGTTGTCGTACGTGCGGCGGAGCCGGTGGAAGACGTCCAGCGTCCGCTGTGTGTACCTCGAGCCCTCCATGTCGATGCGGACGAAGCCGCCCACCTCCCGGGCCGTCTCGAGCACGCCGGAGGTCAGCTCCAGGCACAGCTCCTCCGCGATGTCGAGGCCGAGCGTGCTGAGCTTGATCGAGATGTTGCGGTCCACGGGGGGAGGGATCAGGCGCAGGAGCTGATGGTTGCACGCGGCGCTGCGCCGCGCCTTCTCGCTCTCGTCCACGTCCTCGCCGAGGAGGTCGAAGGTCGCGGAGATGCCGCGTCGCTGCAGGGCGAGCCCGGCCGCGATGGCCGCCTCCGGTTCCTCACCCGCCACGAAGCGGCGAGCGAGGAAGGTGAGCGCCTTCAAGGACGCGTCCGGCGGCGCGGGCGGCGCGCCGCCTCGTACGTCGCCCGGACCAGGGAGGAGATGCCGCCGCGCACGTTGAACTCGCCCTCCACGATGATCCGCCGCGGGCGCAGGACGGCGACCAGGTCGTCCAGGATCACGTTGGTCACGTGCTCGTAGTAGATGCCCCGCTGCCGGAAGGCCTGGAGGTAGAGCTTGAGGCTCTTCAGTTCGACGCACCGGCGGTCCGGCACGTAGGTGACGCGGATGGTGCCGAAGTCCGGCTGCCCGGTCTTGGGACACACCGCGGTGAACTCGGGGCAGGTATGGATGATCGTGTAGTCGCGCCCGGGGTGCGAGTTGGGAAAGGTCTCCAGGTCGGACATCCGAAGGCATCTTACCTCGGCCGTTTGACGCGGCTGCGGGCGCGGCGTAGTCTCCCTCCGCCGTCCCCGCGCCGCGCGCAACGCCTGCCCATGGCCCATTGCAGACCAGCCCCGTGACCTGCGCTCGCTGCGGCGCGGCCACGCCGGACGAACGGGCCGAGTGTCCCGCCTGCGGCGCCCCAGCCACGCGCTCCTCGCACACGCGCACCTTGCCGCACGCGCACGCCTTGCCCTCCACGGGCCCCCTGCGGGGCGCGGTACGCGCCGGCCTCGTCTTCGAGCCGGGCCAGCCCTTCGGCGAGCGCTACACGATCGTGGAAGAGGTCGGGGCCGGCGGCATGGGCCAGGTGTACAAGGCCATCGACCGCAAGCTGGGCAAGACGGTGGCGCTGAAGCTCATCCGGCCGGACACCGCCGCGCAGCAGGAGTCTCTCGAGCGCTTCCGCCGCGAGCTGGCCCTGGCGCAGGAGGTCACCCATCCCAACGTCTGCCGCGTACACGACCTGGGCGAGGTGGAGGGCATCGTCTACATCAGCATGGAACACGTGGAGGGACAGAGCCTCGAGGACCTGATCCAGTCGGTGGGCCGCCTCTCGCCCCGGCAGACGGTGCATCTGGGCCGCCAGGTCTGCGCCGGACTGCAGGCCATCCACGAGCGTGGCATCGTCCACCGCGACCTCAAGCCCGGGAACATCATGGTGGACCGCTCCGGCCACGCGCTGGTCATGGACTTCGGCATGGCCTACCACCACGCGCAGGAGCGGCTGACGAGCGAGGGCACCGTCCTGGGCACGCTGGCCTACCTGTCCCCCGAGCAGGCGCGCGGCCGCCCGACCGACGCGCGCACCGACCTCTACGCCGTCGGGCTGGTGCTCTACGAGATGCTCACCGGGCGGCGGCCTCCCGGTGACGGGGGCAGCGTCCCCCTGTCCCTGCGCGAGACGGGCGACTTCTGCCCGCCCCCGAGCCGCCTGGCCCCGGAGATCCCGGCCGCGCTCGATGCGCTCGTGATGCGATGCCTGGAGCGCGATCCCGCCCGCCGCCTCCCGAGCGCGCTCGCCCTCGAGGAGGCGCTGGCTCACGCCGCCGCCGCGCTGGCCTCGGGCGTGTCGGCGAGCGTGCGGCTGCCCCGGCGCCCGCCGCGCCCCTTTGCCCTGGTGGCGGCGCTGGCCGTGGCCGTGACCGGGGCCGCGGGCGCCTGGTGGGGCCTGCGGGAGGTCCCGGAGCGGGACGTCTCGCCCGGCCGCCCGCCCGTGGTGGCCGTGCTGCCGCTCGCCAACGTCGGCAGCGATCCCGCGGACGAATACCTGGGCGTCGGCATCGCGGACAGCCTGATCACGCACCTGGCCACCGTCCCGGCCCTCACGGTGGTCTCGCGCTCGGCCGCGCTCGAGAGCGGGCGGCGCCTCACGGGCACGCGCGCGCTCGCGCGCGAGCTGGGGGTCACGCTCGTGGTGAACGGCGGCGTGCAACGCTCGCACGACCGCCTCCGGGTCACCCTCAATCTCGTGCGCCCCGACGACTCCGTGGCCTGGGGCCGGCAGTTCGACGGCACCCTCGACGAGCTGTTCGCGCTGCAGCGGCACATGGCCGAGGACCTCAGCGCGGCGCTGCGGGTCACGCTGACGCGCGCGCAGCGCGAGCGGCTGGCCCGCCCCCCGGCCGCCAGCATCGAGGCGTACGCGGACTACGCGCGGGCGCGCGCTCTGCTCGAGCGTCCCGACCTCGCGGGCAACGTGACGCGGGCGGCCGCGGGCTTCGAGGCCGCCCTGGCCAAGGATCCGGGGTTCGCCCTCGCGCACTCCGGCCTGGGCGAGGCGCTCTGGGCGCGCTACCGGGAGACGAAGGACCCCGCCTGGACGGCCCGCGCCCACGCCGCCATCACCGAGGCGCTGCGCCTCGACCCCGACCAGCCGCGCACGCGCTTCGCGCTGGCGCTGCTCTACCAGGGCACCGGGCGCGCGGACGCCGCCATCGACGAGCTCCGGCGCGTGATCCGGCAGCAACCGTCCAACGACGACGCCCACCGGCTGCTGGGCGACATCCTGGCCGACCGCGGAGAGTGGGACGCGGCCATCGCCGAGCTGCGGCGCGCGGCGGCCGCGCGGCCGGAGTTCTGGGGCAACCACAGCTCCCTGGGATACGCGTACATGAAGACGGGCCGCCACCGCGAAGCCCTGGACGCGTACGAGACGATCACGCGGCTGCAGCCCGACAACTCGCGTGGCTTCCAGATGGTCGGCACCGCCTACCAGAACCTCGGGGACAACCGCCAGGCCCTCCGGAACTACCAGCGCGCCATCGAGCTGGCGCCCGACGCCCTCGCCTACTCGAACATCGGCACGCTGCACTACGACGAGAGGCGCTTTCGCGAGGCGGCGAGCGCGTACGAGGAGGCCGTCCGCATCGGGCCGCCCTCCGCCGCCACGCAGCGAAACCTCGGCGATGCGTACGAGCGGCTGGGCGAGGCCGCGAAGGCCCGGCAGGCCTATCTCAAGGCCGTGGAGCTGAGCCGGCTGGCGCTGGAAGTGAACCCCCATGACGCCCAGACGCTCTCGCGCCTGGCGCTCTACGAGGCCAAGCTGGGCCGGCACGCCGACGCGGCCGCGCACATCGGCCAGGCCGCCCTTCTCAGCTCCGCCGACGGCGACATCTCGTACCGCAAGGCCGTCGTCGCCGCCCTGGCCGGGGAGCGCGCGCCCGCGCTCGCCGCCCTGGCCGAGGCCCTGGCCCGCGGCTACAGCCCCAGTCGTGCGCGGGTGGACTACGACCTGCGCAGTCTCGAGCCCCTCCCCGAGTTCCGGGCCCTGGTCGCGGAAGCGCGATGAGCGGCCCGTCAGAAAGGAAGCCCTGATGCGAAGTGCGATTGCCCGCGTCCTCCTGCTCGCCGGCTGCGCCGGCGGGGCGGCCGCCTGCGCCCCCGCCCTCGTGCGCGTGAGCCCGCAGCTCCCCGAGTATCGCCTGGCGATCCTGGTGCGGCCGGTGGACGGAACGTGCCGGACCACGACCGTTCCCGCGTTCGCCCTGGTCACCTCGCGCCAGACGGTGACCTGGGAGGTGATCAGCCTGGACCGCGCGGCCTGCAAGCCCCGCGACGTCCGCATCGCGGCCAAGGCCGACCGCGCCGCGCGCCGCGCGGCCGCTTCGGCCTACCCGGCAAGGGAGGGGTTCAAGCCCGCGCCGGGCCCGAGCCCCGAGACGTGGTCGGTGCGCGGCCTGCGGCCCGGACGGTACCAATACGACGTGACCATCGGCGGCCAGACCGAGGACCCGGAGCTGGAGGTCTGGCGGTAGGGCGCTCCGGGTCGCGACGTCGCGCGGGCGGCCCTGATCGGATGCCTCAACCACGCCCGCGATCTGTCGCGACCCCGCGCTGAAGACGGCACGCGTCGCTGGCTAGCGGGCGTCGGAGAAGGCCTTGCGCGCCCGTTCGACGTCCGCCGTGATCGCGTCACGCAGGGCCGCGGGCCTCACCACGCGGACGTGGGGCAGATAGCCCTTGATCCAGGCCTTCAGCTCGGGGCCGGGGTGCACCGTCATGCGCAGGGTGAGCGCGTCGCCCGGTCCCTCCTCCAGCTCCTGGCTCTCGTGCCAGACGCGCTCGCGCACGTAGGTGGCCGCCTCCGGCTCGAACACCACCTCGACCGGCTCGGGCTTGCCGCCGGTCATGCCGAACGCGGCGCGCGCGTGCTCGGAGATGTTGAAGTCGGCCGGGATCTCGAAGGTCTCGTCCCGCACCTCGATCGTCTCGATGCGCTCCACGGCGAACGTGCGCACGTCGCCGTACTCCTGGGCGCGGGCGTACATGTAGAGGCCGCCGTGGTAGTAGACGAGCCGATAGGGATCGACCGTGTAGCTCTTGGTCCGGCGGCTCTTGAACGAGAAGTAGGCGATGTCGGCCCGCCGCTGGTGCAGCACGGCGTCGATGAGCGCGTTGATCACGTCCTGCTTGCCCGAGTAGTCCTTCCAGGGGTCGGGTCGCGCCGTGAACAGCTCCTGTACGCGCGCCAGGTAGGGCAGGCTGCGCGCGGGCAGGGCCTCCTTGATCTTGCCGAAGGCCGCCTCCAGGTCCTGGGCGAAGGGCGCTCCGCCGAGGAACGACATGAGGTTCTTGCTGAAGTACAGGGCGGACAGCTCGGCGAGGGTGAAGGTCTGCGTCAGGCGCTGCTTGTAGCCCTCCACCAGGCGCCAGATCTTGCGGCCCTCCACCCGCTCGTCGTAGAGCGGGAAGCCCGCCTCCTGCAGCGCCTCGATGTCGCGCCGGATCGTCCGCTCCGTGACGCCGTGCTCGTCCGCCAGGTCCTGGGCGGTCGTGTAGCGTCCGGCCTCGATGCGCTTGAGGATCTTCCACTGCCTGATCACTTCCGCATTACGCACTCGGCGTTCTCCTCACCCGCAAGGTCCGCAAGCCGCCCTCCCCGCCTCCCCGTCCCGGTGGCCTCCCCCCGGGAACGTCAGGGCGGATCCCTGTGGAAGTGGAAGCCCTGGCCGAGCTCGATGCCCAGCTCCTGCAGCGTGCGCATCTCCCCGGATCGCTCCACGCCTTCGGCGATGACGCGGGCGTTGATCTTCTCGGCCAGGTCGCGCAAGGTGCCCAGCAGGCTGCGCTTGATGCTGCTGCGGTCGATGTCGCGCACCAGGCTGACGTCGAACTTGAGGAAATCCGGCTCGATGGCGGCCAGAGACTGCAGCGAGGCGTAGCCGGCGCCCATGTCGTCGACCGCCACGCGGTAGCCCCGCTCCTTGAACGTGCGCAGCGATCGCTGGAACTCGTCGTGCCGGACGATGGCCACGCGCTCCGTGATCTCCACCACCACGTCGTGGGGCTTGAGCCCGCTCTCGGCCAGGACGTCTTCCATGGCCACCGACCAGTCGGGGTCCTCCACGGCGCCCGCCGAGGCGTTGAGGAAGAGCAGCCCCAGGCCCGGCACGGAGGCCGCGGTGCGGATGGCCATGCGCCGGCACAGGCGCTCGAACTCCATCAGCAGCTCGGTCGTCTCCGCGAACGCGAAGAGATCCTCCACGGAGTGGAAGGACACGCCGCCCTCGGGACGCGTGAGCGCCTCGTGGCCGATCACGCTCCGGTCGGCCAGCCGGACGATGGGGTGGAACACCGTACGCACGCCGCCCTGGAAGATGAGCCGCGAGAGCTCGTCCCGCCGCACTTCCTCGTCGCCCTCGCGCTCGACCAGGCTCATGAGCACGGCGTCGGAGACGGCCTGCTGGATGGCGCGCTCCGCGCGCACCATGGGGTCGAGGTGGATGCGCGCGTGGCCGGCGGTCAGGCGCAGCGCGCGCAGCGGGCTGGTCTCGGCGGCCGCCTCGATCCGGTGGCGGAGCGCGCTCACGATCCGCTCGCGGCGCGCGGCCGCGCTGCGGCCGGCGTCGGCGGGATCGCCTTCGCCCAGGAAGACGAGGAAGCGGTCGGAGCGCACGGTGTGCAGGCACACCGGGTCGCCGTGGCCGATCTCGCCCGTCGGGCGCAGGGAGACGAGGAGGGCGGCCAGCTCGCGCACCGCGTGGTCGTAGGCCGCCCAGCCCAGCGTCGTTTCGTGGCCGCCGGAGCGGCCCAGGTCGAGGTAGACGACATCCACCGTGCCCCGCGCCTCGAGGATCCGCCGCACGTCCTCCACCACGGCCGGCAGCGCGGGAAGCCCCGTGAGCGCGTCGTAGAGCTGGCTCTTGTAGCGCAGCCATTCCGTGCGCAGCCGATAATAGTCTTCCTGCGCCGTGGGCATGGGAGCGACAATCATAATCCGGGAATGCGGCCCCTTATTCCGGAATGCGGCCCCTCCGGCTCCGCGCGGTTCTTCCTCATCGCGCGCGCCGAAGTGAATTCGGCGCGCCGCGCAAGGAGACGCTCCGCCTCCGGGGCCGGACGCTCGAATAGCACCTGAAAGCGGGTGCGTAGCGAGCAAGACTCGGCGTCTGCTCCGCCTCCGGGGCGGAGGGGTGCATTCCGCCACTAAAGCAGCAAGCCGGCGGTTGAAACGGCGAAACGGGCTTGCGCTATACTCCGAGCCGTCTCTCCCGGAGGCCCCCCCATGCCGGATCGCCCCCTGCGTCTCGGCGATGTCCTCGACGACTACTGTCCGCGCTGCCGCCTACTGCTCAACCACGACGTCGCGAGCATGGCCGGCAGCGACGTGGCCAAGGTCACCTGCCGGACCTGCTACAACACGCACGACTACCGCCACGCCCA
>DATKEG010000255.1:0-6993 GCA_035544515.1 Vicinamibacteria bacterium
CGGGGCGGCGGAGCGGCCACCGCCACGGGCGGAACGGGCAACGGCGGCGCGCTGCGATCGCCCTCCAGCCGCGCCACGCGATTCTCGACGTCCTTGAAGAGCATGTCCTCGGAGAGGACCTTCCGGAACAGCTCCAGCGCCTCGTCGGGACGTCCCGCCCTCTCGAGCGCCACCGCACGCCAGTAGTGCAGCGAGACGTTCGCGCTCGACACCGGCGCGCTGCCGAGCGCGCGCTGCAGGCGCTCCACGGCCAGCCCGGGCTTGCCCGCCTCGATGAACAACCGGGCCAGGAGCTCGGTGGCCGCGGCGTGGTTCTCGTCGTCGCTTCCCACGCGTTGGAGGAGCGCGATGGCCTTCTCGCGCTGCCCGGCGAGCGCGGCGGACTCGCCGCTCTTGAACGTGAAGCCGGCCTTCTCGAACAGCTCGATCGCCTTGGCGCGGTCGCCGGCCTGCTCGTAGAGCTTGGCCGCGGTCTCGAACTCGCCGGCCTTCTCGTAGCTGCCGGCGGCGCGCTCGGGCAGGCCGGCCCGGATGTAGACCGAGCCGGCCGCCGCGTGGCTGTCGCCCGCCTCGTAGGCGCCGGCGGCGTCGGCCAGCATGTCCTTCGACTCGAACAGCTCGGCCGCGCGCAGGTAGTCCCGGCCCTGCTGGAAGAACCGCGCCGCCTCGGCCACCTTCTCCTCCTTCAGCGCCAGCTCGCCGCGCAGGTTGGCGGCCTGCACGGGATCGTCGGCGCGGTCCCAGGCGTCGGCGGCGCGCGCCGGCTCGCCGGACCGGATGAACAGCTCGGCCGCGCGCGCGAACTGCCCTTCCTTCACCAGCACCTCGGCCGCTTCCTTGTGATAGCCGCCCTTGAGGAACGCCTGCAGCGCCCGCGCGCGGTCGCCGGTCTTCTCGAAGAGGCGCCCGGCGTGCAGCGCGCTCTTCTGGTCCGCGGCGGGCACCGCGGTCGCGGCGTAGGTCGTGCTGTAGGAGACGTTCTCCATGAAGTGCCGCTCGTAGCACTGCGCCGCTTTCAGCGCGTCGCCCGCCTTCTCGTAGGACTCGGCCGCGCGCAGGGGGTAGCCACCCTTCGCGTAGAGGTCGGCCGCCTTGTCCCAGCTCCCCGCCAGGCCGTAGAGGCGCGCCGCCTCCAGGCGGTTGCCCTTGTCCAGGAAGAGCTGCGCGGCCTTCGCGTGCTTGCCCGCGCCTTCCAGCATCTGCGCGGCCTTCTTGTGGTCGCCGGCCTGCAGGAACAGCTCGGCCGCGCGCTCGACCTTGCCCAGCCGCTCCAGGCCCGCGGCGGCCGCCCAGAACTCCTGGCCCTCCTCGTAGGCCTCGACGGCCTCGGCCGGGCGGTCGTGCTCCTCCAGGAGCTTGCCCGCGGCCAGGAAATGCCCGTCCCTCTTGTAGCGGGCGACGGCCTTGTCGACCTTCGCCTCGGCGTAGCGCGCGCCGAGGAACTTGCCGGCGATGTCGTCGAGGCCGATGCCGCCGCCGGGCGCGCGGATGGAGAGGTGCGGCGCAACCTGCCGGTAGACGAGGAGCAGCACGATGCCGCCCACCGCCCACATCACCAACGGGTTCGAGAACAGCAGGGAGAAGATTAGGTCCATCCCACCCAGCGTCCCGCGAAGTTTGTCCCGCTACGCTCCGCTTGGCGGGTCAAACGTGCCCCGGGCCGTGCGAGGCGGCGCGATTATAGCAGAGCGCTTCGCGGGCACCGTCCCGCCGGGCGCCAGGTGTTATGCTCCCGGCCCGTGAGCACCGCCCCGCCCGGGGAGCATCCGCCGCCCGAAGGGCTCCTGCGCGGCCTGGGGCTGCTCGATGCCACCACCCTGATCGTCGGCAGCGTCATCGGCTCCGGCATCTTCGTCGCGCCCTCGATCATGGCCGGCTACGTCGAGGACCCGGCGCTGCTGCTCGGGCTGTGGGTGGTCGGCGGCGTGCTGACGCTGTTCGGGGCCCTGGCCTACGGCGAGCTGGCGGCGGCCCTGCCGCACGCCGGCGGCCAATACGTGTTCCTGAGCCGGGCGTTCAGCCCGCTCTGGGGATTCCTCTACGGCTGGACGTTCCTGCTGGCCATCAACACCGGCTTCGTGGCCGCGGTGTCGGTGGCCTTCGCGAAGTACCTGGGCGTGTTCCTGCCGGGCGTGAGCGAGGAGGTGGCGCTGTTCACGCTGGGTGGCTTCCGCTTCACCACCGCGCAGGCGGTCGGCCTGGTCGTGATCGTGGCCCTGACCTACCTCAACATCCGCGGCCTGCGCACCGGCGCCTGGGTGCAGAACGTCTTCACGGTCGCGAAGGTGGCCGGGGTGGCGGCCCTCGTCGTGCTGGCCATCGGCAGCGGGCGTGGATCCGCCGCGAACCTCGCCGGCGCGGAAGGCCTGCCCCTGGGGCCGGAAGGCGTGAAGCTGGGCCTGTTCGCGGCCATGGCCGTGGCCATGAGCAAGGCCCTGTTCGCCTACGACGCGTGGTACTCGATCACGTTCGCGGCGGAGGAGGTGAAGGACCCCGAGCGCACGCTCCCGCGCGCGCTCGTCCTGGGCACCGTGGGCGTGACCGCCGTCTACTGCGCGGCCGTCGCCGTCTACCTGTACATGGTACCGATCACGGAGATGTACGCCGTGCGCGACAACCGGATCGCGGCCGAGGCCGCCTCCCGGGCCCTGGGCCCGGCGGGAGAGGCATTCGTGGCCGTGGCCATCCTCGTCTCCACCTTCGGCTGCGTGAACGGCCTGACCCTGGCCGGGCCGCGCGTCGTCTACGCGATGGCGCGCGACGGCCTCTTCTTCAAGAGGATGGCGGACATCCACGCGCGCTACCGCACCCCCGCCCGCGCGCTCGTGCTGCACGGGGTGGTGGCGGCAGGGCTCACCATGACGGGCACGTACAGCGACCTGCTCACGCTCACGGCCTTCTCGTCCCTGCTCTTCAACATCCTCACCGTCGTCGGGTTGTTCGTGCTCCGGCGGCGCGAGCCGGCCCTCCGCCGGCCGTACCGCGCGCTGGGCTACCCCCTGCTGCCCGCGCTCTACGTCGGCGTGTCCGCCTTCTTCCTCGTCTTCATCCTGATCGGCGATCCGCGGAACTCCGGCCTCGGCCTGGTGCTGACGACGGCCGGGGTGCCCGCGTACCTCTACTGGAGACGCCAGGCGACGTAAATCACGGGCTCCGTTGACGTAAGGGCGCCGACTGACTATCCTCGCCTGAAGCGATGACGCGCCGTCGCGGCGAGGACGAGCCGAAGGCAAAGCACCCTCCCGAGGCGGCCGCTGCGCCCGACCGGCCAGGACGGCTGCTCACCTCCGAAGACATCTTCGGCGACATGCTCGACCCGGGCGGCGGGCCCGCGCGCAAGCCGGCCGCGCCTCCCGCCAGTTCCGCCGCGCCGCGCACGGGTCCGATCAAGGTTCAGGTCAGCGAGCCGGGAGCGGCCCGCAAGGAGGGGCGCTCCACGGCCGGCGGCGGAGGAGAGGACCTGCCCGCGGACGTGGCCGCGCTGCTCGACGCCTTCGCCGAGTCTCCCCCGGTCTCCGGTGCCGAGGGCGCCGCGCCGGCCGAGCCGCCGGCGTCCGAGCCGGCGGGCGAGAGCGACGGTGAGGACGAGCTGCTCAACGAGATCCTGACCGAGGGACCTCCGGACCCCGTCTCCCTCGAGGAGGAGGCCGATTCGCCCGCCTCCGCGCTCGTCGAGCACGTCGCGTTCGGCCTCGACGCGGAGGAGGACGCGGACGAGGCGGAGCCGCTCGCGACCGGCCTCGTCGAGGAGGAGCCGCCGCAGGCGCCCGCCGCCGCGGAGGCGGCGCCCTTCGATCCCTCGCACGCGGAAGCGCTCCGGGACCTGGCCGAGCTGCAGCCGCGCCGTTCGATCCTCCACCCGCTCGACGCCCTGGGCGAGGCGCCCCGGCCCGCCAGCCGGATGGGCACGAAGTTCCAGGCCGCCCCGCCCAAGGCGGCTCCGGAGCAGGGTCCGGCCCTCGACCTGGCCGCGGTGGCCGAGGGCGCGCTGGTGCAGCCGCGCCCGTCGCCGGTGGACGCGCCGCCCCCGTCGCCCCGCGTCCAGGTGGGCGGGTCTCCCTACGGACCGTACCGCCTGCTGGAGCGCGTGGCCGTGGGCGGCATGGCCGAGGTCTTCAAGGCCAAGCGCACCGGGGTCGAGGGGTTCGAGAAGGTGCTGGCGGTCAAGCGCATCCTGCCGCACCTGTCCGAGAACAAGGAGTTCGTGGACATGTTCATCGACGAGGCCAAGATGGTGGCCGGCCTCGCCCACCCGAACATCGTCCAGATCTTCGACCTGGGCAAGATCGAGAAGAGCTACTACATCGCCATGGAGTACGTCCACGGCCGCGACCTCCGTTCCATCCTGCGGCGCGCGCGAGAGCGCGACGTGCGCATGCCCCTCGACCTCGCGCTGCTCGTGGTGAGCAAGGTCTCGTCCGCGCTCGAGTTCGCCCATCGCAAGAAGGACGAGCGGGGGCGGGCCATGCAGATCGTCCATCGCGACGTCAGCCCGCAGAACATCCTGATCTCGTTCGAGGGCGACGTGAAGCTGACGGACTTCGGCATCGCCAAGGCCGCCACCAAGGCCTCCCTCACCGACGCGGGCGCGCTGCGCGGCAAGCTGCTCTACATGAGCCCCGAGCAGGCCTGGGGCAAGCCCATGGACCGCCGCTCCGACATCTTCTCCCTGGGCATCGTCTTCTACGAGATGGTCACCGACCACCGGCCGTTCCTGGGCAGCTCGGAGATGAGCATCCTGGAGATGGTGCGCGAGTGCCGCGTGGTCGCGCCCTCCACCCTCAACCCGCGCATCCCCGCGAAGCTCGAGAACGTCATCATGATGGCGCTGGCCCGCGAGGCCGACGACCGCTACCAGGACGCGGCCGAGCTGTGCCGCGACCTCGAGCGCGTGCTGCACGAATGGCAGCCGCCGCGGGCGGGAGCCCTGGCCCGCTTCCTGGAGGTCCTGTTCGACGAGCAGGAGCGCAACGACTCGGTGGACGAGCCGGAGGCGCCCGCGGCCGAAGCGATCCAGGCCGCGGACGCCGACGTGGAGGCCGCGGCGGCCGAGCCCGAGCCGGCGGGCGCCGTGGTGGCCAACGACGAGTTCGACATCACGCCCCCGCCGACGCCCGAGCCGGCGCCGCCGCCGCGCGCGCCGGAGTCGCTGTCGCAGAAGCTGCTCAAGCGGTTCGGCATCAAGTAAGGTAAGGAGCACGCATGGCGCTCTCGAAGGACCAGGCCGAGTTCTACGAGCGGACCCTGGAGATGACGCGCCGCCAGATCCAGGACCTCGACGCGCAGATCGAGGACGAGCTCTCGCGCGTGAAGGAGCGCCTGGCCGAGCTGCAGAATGCCCGGAACGCGGCCCTGCAGATCTACGACGGCGCCTGCAAGATGCTGGGCGTGGAGAACGACCTGGACCGGGACGCCGAACCCGAGATCGTGCCCGAGGAGTAGCCTTGGCCTGGTTCCGCCGCGAGCAGACTCCCCTTCCGCCCCGCGAGCAGGAGAGCCGCGTCCCCGAGGGGCTCTACATCAAGTGCAGCGCGTGCAAGGAGATCATCTACCGCAAGGAGGTCGTCGAGAACCTCAGCGTCTGCCCGAAGTGCGCGTTCCACTTCCGCGTCTCCGCGCGCGAGCGGCTGGAGCTGCTCTGCGATGCGGCCTGGGACGAGTTCGACCCGGGGCTGGTGAGCTCGGACCCGCTCGGCTTCACCGACACCAAGGCCTACGCCGCGCGGCTCAAGGACGGCAAGTACAAGACCGACTCGCTCGACGCGGTGATCACGGCGGTGGGCGCGGTGGGCGGCATCCGCGCCGTCGTGGTGGCCATGGAGTACGGCTTCATCGGCGGCTCGATGGGGGTCGTGGTCGGCGAGAAGGTGGCGCGCAGCGTGGAGCGTGCCGCCCGCGAGCGCATGCCGCTCATCGTGGTCTCCTGCTCGGGAGGGGCCCGCATGATGGAGGGCACCCTGTCCCTGATGCAGATGGCCAAGATCTCCGCCGCGCTGGCCCGGCTGCACGAGGCCCGCCTGCCCTTCCTCAGCCTGCTCACCGACCCCACCACGGGCGGCGTGACCGCCTCGTTCGCCATGCTGGGCGACCTCAACGTCGCGGAGCCGGGAGCGCTCATCGGGTTCGCCGGGCCGCGCGTGATCGAGCAGACGATCCGCCAGAAGCTGCCCCCCGGCTTCCAGCGCGCGGAGTTCCTCCTCGAGCACGGGATGCTGGACATGGTGGTGGACCGCCGCGAGCTCAAGCCTACCCTCGTGCGCAGCCTGCGGCTGCTGCTCTGACCCGCTCCGGATCGCCACTCCGCGCGGGCGGTCCGCAAAGCCCGCCTGGAGGCGGCGAGCCGTGCTAGAGTCGTTTCATATCCGGCCGACCGCCTCGTCCGACATCACGCTCAGGGAGGTTCACATGCGCCGTAACGCGTTGCCGCTGGCCGTGCTGCTGGCGGCGGGACTGGCCGCCGCATCCTGCGAGGACGCCACCGAGGGCCAGGAGATCTTCACCACCACGTTGTCGGGTGCGAACGAGGTGCCGGCCCGCAACACGGGCGCGAACGGTTTCTCGCAGATCATCATCGACGGCGACCGCGTGCACTACGCGGTGGAGATCGACGACATCAGCAACGTCTTCGCCGCCCACATCCACACGGGCGCCACGGGAGTGAACGGTCCCGTGCGCGTGACGTTCTTCAGCAACTCGGCGTCGCCGCTGAGCGTGACGGAGAAGACCATCCTGAACGAGGGCACCTTCACGGCCAGCGACGTGTCCGGGATCAGCTTCGCCGACCTGCTGGCCGCCATCCGGGCCGGCACCGCCTACGTCAACGTGCACACCACGCAGTTCCCGGGCGGCGAGATCCGCGGGCAACTGCAGCGCGCCAACTGATTCCGGGATGCGGCGCTCTCCGTTCCGCGCTTGAAGTCATCGTACGCACCGCGGCAGGATGAACCTGCCGCGGTGCGGCTCGAAAGGGGACGCCTCGACAAGCGGTGGCCG